>NZ_RAWK01000070.1 GCF_003612165.1 Corallococcus aberystwythensis
GTTTGGGGCGGGCCGGGCGGATGATGTATCAACGCCCGGCGCCGCGCACTCCGCCGGTGCTCACCACCAGCCTCGCCGTCGGTTCCCTCCTCGCGGAGTTTTTGAATTGAATGAGTGAGCCAAGGGATGGCCCATTAGGTGGGCAATCCGGGTCTTGGTGATAAAATACGTTTTACATGGTATGGTCGGAGTGCCGTGCAACCCGCCGGCATCATCCGAAAGGCCCCCCATGCATGTGAAGACGCTCATCGCCAGCCTCGCGTTTGGTTCGCTCCTGATGGCCTGCGGAGGAATGGAGCCGGGGTTGGAGGCGCATGCCTCCGACTCCACGACGCCTTCGCTCGCCACCACGGAGCAGGGCCTCTGTGAGGGCTGGGACGACGGCGCGCGCCGGTGTTCCATCAAGTGCACCTCCACCAGCGGGTGGATCACCCTGGACACGCCGATCGCGAAGGGTCACTGCCAGGAAACGGCGAACTCCTTCTGTGGCCGCAACGCCTACGGCGCCTGCTGGAGCTTCTGAAAAACCTCCCCCCCGAAAAAGGACCCATCCCCATGAAGATGAAGACCCTTCTTGCCAGCCTCGCGTTCGGTTCCCTCCTGATGGCCTGTGGTGGAATGGAGACGGAGGCGCCCATGCCAGAGACGCCCTCCATCACCACGTCCGAGCAGCCCCTCTGTGAGGGCTGGGACGACGGCGCGCGCCGGTGTTCCATCAAGTGCACCTCCACCAGCACCTGGCTCACCCTCACCGACAATGTTCCCAAGGGCGGGTGCCAGGACAGGGCCAACCACTATTGTGGCCGTACCGCCTACGGCGCCTGCTGGAGCTTCTGAGCCAGCACTCGCGCCTCGTGACGTCCGGCGTCCGTCCAGCCCTCGGTGAATGAGAGGGATTGGAGCCCCTGGAGCAGGCCAGGCAGTTCCCCCTCCTCCAGGAGGAAGCGCGCGGACGGGTGCGGGTGGCGTTGCAGGTTGCTCCGGGTGGGCTGGGCGAAGACAAACAGCCCGCCCGGTGCGAGCAGCCGCGGCACGGCGGCGAAGAGCGGCCGCCAGAGGTAGTTCAAGCACACGACGAGGTCGAACGGGCCCGGCGGCAGCGCATCCGCCTCCAGGTCCAGGCGCAGGCACGTGAGGGAGACGCCCGCGTCACGCGCGTGCATTTCCGCCTGTGCCAGCGCCACGTCGGAGATGTCCACCAAGGTCACGTCCAGCCCGCGCTGCGCGAGCCAGCACGCGTCGTGTCCCGGACCGCCAGCCAGGTCGAGCGCCCGGCCCGTGCGTGGCAGCCGGTCCTCGAGCGAGCGGAGGAAGCCGGACGGTCCGCGCTGCGCGGAGGACTGCTGGTACTTGCTGTTCCAGCGCTGGCGATCCTCCTGGGACATGGCGCGGTTCCTACTTCCGGGTCATCAGCCCGTTGAGGGACGGATAGCTGGCGGCGGCTTCAAACAGGCTCGCGGAGTGTCCCTCGCGGAGGAACGTGGAGGCGAGTGCCCCAGCCCGGCCGAAGATGGATTCCGCGATGGCGGAGCCGGCGCTGAGCCGCCGCACGCCCAGCCGCTGCAGCTCCGCCGGAGCGGGGAGGTCCGGCCGCGCGAGCACGTTCACGGGCAGCGGGGTGCCCCGGGTGATGGCCTGGATGTCGGCCGCGTCCGTGATGCCCGCGACGAAGAGGCCATCCGCGCCGGCCTGCTGGTAGCGGGCGGCACGGGCCAGCGTCTCCTCCACGCGGCGCTCGGGCGGCGCGAGCTTGCGCAGGTAGACGTCCGTGCGCGCGTTGACGAAGACGTCGATGCCCAGGCGCGCGCCGGCCTGCTTCACGCGCTCAATCTTCGCGGCGAGCAGCTCCGGTGGGCCGTTGCCGTCCTCCAGGTTGCAGCCCACGGCGCCCTCGGACAGGAGGCGGGCCACGTTCTCACCGGCGGTGGCCGGGTCGTCGGAGTAGCCCGCTTCGGCGTCCACGGTGAGGGGCACGCGGATCACGCTGGCGATGGCGCGCACCGTGGCGACGAGCACGTCGATGGGCAGCGCGTTGCCGTCGGGGTAACCCAGCGCCCAGGCGACGCCCGCGCTGGTGGTGGCGATGGCGCGGGCGCCCAGGCTTTCGAAGAGGCGCGCGCTGCCGGCGTCCCAGGCATTGGGGAGCAGGAGCAGGTCAGGCCCCTGGTGCATCGCGCGGAAGGAGCTGGCGGTGTCTGGACGGGAGGTCATGCGAGGAAGCTCCGGTAGGGGTGGGAGGGATTCAGGCGTGGGTCTGCTCATGATTGAGCAGCCAGCGTTTGCGTTCCAGGCCTCCGGCATAGCCGGTGAGCGAGGCATTGGCGCCGACGACGCGGTGACAGGGGACGACGATGCTGATGGGATTGGCGCCATTGGCCAGGCCCACGGCGCGAATGGCCTTGGGCCGGCCGATGCGTTCGGCGAGCCGGCCGTAGGTGGTGGTCGTTCCCACGGGGATCTCCCGGAGGGCGCGCCAGACCTCGCGCTGGAAGGGGGTGCCGGCGGTCTCCACGGGGAGGGAGGCGATGGCGCCCAGGTCTCCGCCCAGATAGGCCTGGAGCGCGGAGGTGCGGCCGGAGGGGTCGCGCGCGGGCTCCAGGACGCAGCCGCCCTCGCCGTAGTGCAGGCGCAGCAGCCGGTGCATGCGAGCCTCGTAGCCCTCCCAGTCCAGCGCGCGCAGACGGCCTTCCTCATCACAGACGAGGAGCGCCACGCCAGCGGGAGTGGGGGTGGAATCGATGAAGAAGCGCAGACGGTCAGGCATGGGCTTTCCGGCGGGAAGGAGCGGTGGAGGGACGCGCGTCGGTGCGTGAGGACCGTGGCCGGGTTCTGGCCGGAGAAGGCGAGTCCCGCTTGGACTCACGGTCCTGGAGGGCCACCGAGGTCCAGAGGTGCTGCGCGGCGTACGCGCGCCACGGGCTCCAGGCTTCGGCACGCTGGAGCAGTGCTTCGGACGTGGGACGTGGGCCCCCTGCTTCCGTCGCGGCGCGAAGCAGGGCGACGTCGGAGGCGGGAAAGGCATCCGTCTCCCGCACGGCGCGGAGGGCGATGTACTGGGCGGTCCACTCGCCGATGCCAGGCAGACGCGTGAAGCGGGCGACGGTGTCCGCGAGCGACGGGCCGGGCTGGAACAGCGTGGGGTCCGCCACGGCCGCCGCGGCGAGCTGGGAGAGCGCCCGGGCCCGGGCGGCCGGCATGCCCATGCCGGTGAGGTCCGCCGTGGCGAGGGCTTCGGGGCGGGGGAAGGCGCGCAGGAGGCGGGCATCACCGGTGAGCGCCGGGTCCAGGCTTCCTCCATGTGTGTCCAGCAACCGCTGCCCCAGCTGCCGCGCGGCGACGGTCGTCACCTGCTGGCCCAGGATGGCGCGGACCGCCAGCTCGAAGCCGTCCCAGCCGCCCGGAGCGCGAAGGCCGGGCCGAGCGGCGAGCAGCGGCGCGAGCAGAGCATCCGTCGACAGGTGCGCGCGGATGGCCTCCACGTCCGCGCCCACGTCGAAGACGCGCCGGACCTGGGCGACGACGGAGGGCAGCATCCGCACGTCGCTGACGCGCAGCGTGGCTCGCAGGGCGTCGAGCCCTGGAGCGGGAGACACCTCCAGCGCGCCCTGGCCCCAGGCGTTCGTGAAGGCGCGCAGGTAGCGGCCGGACTCGACGTGCTCCATGCCCGTGAGCGCGCGGGCCCCCAGCCAGGCCACCATCGCGTCCCAGTCATAGGGAGGCCGGTACGGGATGAGGAGCGTCACCGTGGGAACGGCGGAGGCCGCGGGGGCCACGCGGGCACGGCGCATGACGCCCGGAGGACGGCCGTAGAGCGAGCGGAAGACGGCGTTGAAGCGCCGGACACTGCCGAAGCCGGACGCGAGGGCGACCTCGGCCATGGACAGGGAGGTCTCGTGGATGAGCTGGCGGGCGAAGAGCACGCGGCGCGTCTGGGCCACGGCGACAGGGGAAGCGCCCAGGTGTTGCTGGAACAGCCGCCGCAGCTGCCGGTCTCCGACGCCGAGCCGGCCCGCCAGCACGTCCACGCTGGCATCGTCGGCATCCAGCAGGCCGTCCGCGATGAGGGCCAGGGCGCGCGACACGGTGACGGAGGTGCCTCGCCAGGGCGCCAGGGTGGGGGAGGTCTCCGGCCGGCAGCGGAGGCACGGCCGGAAGCCGGCCTCCTGGGCGGCGGCGGCGGTGGGGTAGAACGTGCAGTTCTCGAAGCGGGGCGCGCGGGCCGGGCAGATGGGGCGGCAGTAGATGTGCGTCGTCTTCACGGCGGTGAAGAACCGCCCGTCGAAGCGGGAGTCCCGCGTCGTCATCGCGCGGTAGCAGGCGGCGGGGTCCAGGCCGTTCATGGGACAAAGGTCACACGGCGGACCCTGGATGTCTGGCCGTTTTCGGACGTGGACGTGGGGCCGCCGCCGCGCCCCCTGGGCCAGGGCGGAAAAGAAAAAGCCCCGGAATCACTTGGGAAAGTGACTCCGGGGCTGCTTGATGGCCAGGGTCGGACTTGAACCGACTACCTGCGGATTATGAGACCGCCGCTCTAACCAGGTGAGCTACCTGGCCGTGAAGCCCGGCCCGTATACCGGGCCCGCGCCGTGACCGCAAGAACTTCGGACGGGGCACCCAGGCTCTTCCTGACAGGGCCGCTGGAGGGTTCACCCGCCCACCTTCCGCCCCTGGACCGGCTGCCTGCCCGGGCCATGAACGACGGGGCGTGGGACCCGAACAAGGAAGTTGTCGCCAAGCGCCACCGCATCGCGGCCATCAAGTCGTTAGCCGGGGATCGCCGCCGCGTCCTGGATGGTGCAGGCGGTGGCGGTGCCGCCGGGTGTCCCCGCTTCGGGCTCCGCGGTTGGCAGCGGCGCGAGGACGCCCACGGGGACTGGCAGGGCCAGCGTCCTCATCGCGCCACCCAAGGACGCGAAGGCGACCACCCGCTGGGCGACGAACCCGTCGCCGGTGTTGGCGTACAGCGTCGAGGTGCCGCTGCCCGGGCTGTAGAGCAGCGCGTCGGCGAGGCCGTCCTTGCTTGCGCCGGTGAAGGTGACGTGCAGCCCCTGGATGGAGGCGAGCTGCTGCCATTGAAACATTGAAACCATGATGACTTGCCAAAGGTGGCTGACTCAGCAGGTCGGGAGGATGGTGCTAAGTCATTCGAAGCAGGCCGATTCACTCATCAATGCGGCTCAAGCGCATGAGAGGTTCTGGAGCAACCTGGCAGGCAGGAACGAGCACCTGCAAGATCAAGACGTTGCCAGAAATGAGAAGAGGGCTGATGGAAAATTCCCATCAACCCCCCTCTGATAATCGGAAACGAGGAACGACACGCCTCGACAGCCGGCGTCAAAACGACTGACAACTAGCGCGCCTTCGGGCCGCCGCGAACGTGGATCTTGATCTTCATGTCGTGCCTCCTTTCAATTCGAAAGGCTACGTGTACTCGAATCTGGATGTCAAATCGAACCAAGGATTAATGTGCAACGCATTGCGGCGATGCGACGAAGTCCCGCGTCGCATCGAGGTGCCCGTATTCAGAGCATGGGGGCGTGAATCACAAAGCAGTGGCCGAGGTGTTGACACGGTGCGACCATTAAGGCGACCTTGGTTCGAGGACCATGGCATATCCCTTCGAGCGGACCCTTCGTTCCCTGAACTACGAGTCGGACACGCGCCTCGTGTTCGTCGCTCTGATGGTGTTGTGCGCCGGCGGGCTCATCGCCTGGTCGATGTTCGCCAAGGTCCCGCTCGTCAAGGCCAGCTCACAGGCGCGGATCGAGCCACACAACGCCGTCCATCGCATTGAGCCGCCCAGCGCGGGCAGGGTCGTGCTCTCGCTGCTCAAACTCGACCAGGAGGTCAAGGAAGGCGACCTTCTCATCGAGTTCGACGCACGGGTCGAGCGCCTCGAACTCGGGCGGAGCAAGGCGACGCTCGCCGCGACCGAGAAGGAGCTCGCCATCATCCGCCAGCAGATCACCAACAAGCGCGAAGAGGCGGCTTTGACGGCACGGGTGGATGAGGTCGCAATCAAGGAGGCGCTGGGGAGGGAGCAGGAGCTCGCGCCCAGGCACCGGCTCGCGGTGGAACGGGAGCAGCTGGCCCTCAAGAGCCCGACGGGCTCGGTCTCGGAGATGGAGAAGCTCGAGCGCACGACCGATGTCGACGCGCTCCGTTACGCGCAGACGGCGCAGGGCCTGGCGCTCACCCGGCTGCGGCACGAGCAGAACGTGCGCCGTCAAGCCCTCGCCGCGCAGCTGCTGGAACTCGAGCGCGAGGCGCTGGGCGCCGAGGGGCGGATCCGGGAGCTCCAGGGCACCATCGACCGGCTTGAGTACCAGATCGAGCGGAAGCTGTATCGGGCGCCGGCCACGGGCCACCTGGTCGACGTGGCGGAGCTCGGCGCGGGAGCGTTCATCGCCGACGGGCAGCGGGTCGGCACCATCGTCGCGAGCGATGCCGAGGTGCGGGTGCGCGCCCGTTTCCCGAAGGAGGTCGTCGGATTGATCCAGCCCGGTCAAACGGCGCGCCTCAAGCTCGACGGCTACCCGATGACCATCTACGGGACGGTCCCCGCCAGGGTGACGGCCGTCGGGACCGAGCCCGGCCAGACCGCCACGCCCGAGGCCATCCCCGGTACGGTGCGCGTCGAGCTCAAGTTCGCACCGCCGGACGATCCGCGCATCCAGCTGCGCCACGGCATGACCCTGACGGTGGAGGTCGAGGTCGCGCGGGCGTCGCCTGTCGCGCTGCTGATGCGGGCGGTTGGCGAATGGAATCCGCAGCCTGAAGAGCAGCCCACGACCGTGTTTCGGCCCGAAGCCGAGGCCCGCTGACCATGACTGCTCCCAGGCGTCGGCGCTCGATCATTCCCGAGGTCATCCAGATCTCGGCGACGGATTGCGGTCCCGCTTCACTCAAGAGCCTGTTCGCGGGGATGGGCGCCGAGCTCAACTATCGCGTCCTTCGCGAAGTGTGTCAGACGGACGTCGACGGCACCTCGATCGTCACCTTGGATGAAGTCGCGAACCAGCTCGGGCTCGACTCCGAGCAGGTGATGCTTCCGCTCGATCACGTGGTGGTCCCCGAAGCCAAGGCGCTTCCCGCCATCATCGTCACGCTCAGCGCGGGAGGACGGCCGCACTTCGTGGTGCTGTGGAATCGCGTCGGCCCGTTCATCCAGGTCATGGACCCGGCGGCGGGCCGTCACTGGACCCGGATTTCGACGCTGCTGAGCCACCTGTACCAGCACACCACGTCCGTTCCGGAGACCGGCTGGCGCGAATGGGCCGGGTCCGAGGAGGCGGTCGCGACGTTCGAGCGCCGCCTGCTGGACCTGGGTGCGACCGAGGCGCGGGCGCTGGTTGCCCGGGCGCTCGAGGACCCCGGGTATCTGTCGATCGCCAGGCTCGACGCCGCGTGCCGGGCGTCCGAAGCGATGATCCGCGCGGGCGCCGTCCGGCGAGGCCGGACGGCGGCGGGTCTGCTGCAATCCATGATGGCGAAGGACGCTTCCGGCCAGGTGCCCATTCCCGCTGCCTATTGGTCCGTTCGCCCCAACCCCGAGGTGGAGGGCGAGGTGTCGATGACCGGCGCGGTGCTGATGCGGATTCGCGGTTGGCGCGAGGCTTCGCCCGCGGGCGAAGACGCGCCGAGAGCCGTGCTCGCGAGCGACCTGGCGACGGAGCTCGTCGCCAGGCAGGTGAGCCCGGCGCGAACGCTGCTCCGCCTGCGAGGCGAGGATTCGTGGGTCGTTCCGGGCCTGATCGCGGTGGGACTGGTGTTCGCCACCTTCGGGCGGATCCTGCAAGCGCTGATGCTCCGTGGCGTGCTCGACCTGGGGCGCGACCTCGGCACGTTCGCGCAGCGTGCGACGGGCATGGCCGTTCTCGCGGGCGTCGCGCTCTGCTTCATGCTCATCCAGATCCCTATTTCATTGGGATTGCTCGGCATCGGCCGCCGGCTCGAGGTGCGGCTGCGGAAGGCGTATTTCGAGAAGCTCCCCGAGATGGAGGACCGCTATTTCCAGAGCCGGCTCGCCTCCGACATGGCGTCTCGCACGCACAACATCCAGGCGATGCGGTCGCTGCCGCTCCTGCTCTCGCAGGCCCTGGTCCTGTCGCTCGAAGTCGCGAGCATCACCGCCGCGCTCATCTGGGCCGCGCCGCACGCATGGCACATCGTGCTCGCGCTCGCGGCGGTCACGCTGCTCGTGCCCCTGGTCGCGCAGAAGCTGCTCTTCGAGCCCGACCTGCGCGTGCAGATGCACTCAGGCGCGCTCAGCGGATTCACCCTGAACGCGCTCGTCGGGCTCACGCCGATCCGGATCCACGGCGCCGAGCGGTCGCTGCGCCGCGCGCAGGAGACCTTGCTCGTCAGCTGGAGCAAGGCGCGCTATTGGCTCCAGACGCTGTCGGTCGGGTTCGAAGGCGGGCTGATGCTGGTGGGCTACGGCCTCGTCATGCTGCTCGTCTATTCGTACCTCGAGGGCACCGATCGGGCTTCGCTGGTGTTGTTGGTCGTCTATTGGGCGCTGCGCTTCCCCATCCTCGGCCAGCGGCTGATGATGCTGAGCCGCGCGTTCCCGAACGCGATGAACCGGGTTCGCCGGCTCCTCGACGTCATCGGCGACATCAAGGATCCGCCGGCCCGGCCCGAGGCGCCAGTGCAGGAGCCTGTCGCGCCCGCGGACGCCGCGAGCGGCGTTTCGATCGTGATGGAGAAGGTCCGCGTGAAAGGCGGCGGCCACACCATCCTCGACAAGGTTTCCTTGAACATCGCCCCCGGCGAGCACGTGGCCGTGGTCGGTGTCTCCGGAGCAGGCAAGTCGACGCTGGTCGGCCTTTTGCTCGGCTGGCTCCGGCCGGCGCGCGGCGAGATCAAGGTCGACGGGCAGGTGCTCGATCAGGCCGCTGTCGAGCGGCTGCGGCGCACCACGGCCTGGGTGGATCCGTCGATCAGTCTCTGGAACCAGAGCCTCATCGACAACCTCCGGTATGGCAACGACGGCGCGCACGGCTGGTCACTGTCGGGGGCGCTCAAGGGCGCCGAGATGCTCGACATCCTCGAGGCGCTTCCAGACGGGCTGCAGACGTCGTTGGGCGAAGGCGGAGGGCTGGTCTCGGGCGGCCAGGGGCAGCGCGTGCGCCTGGCGCGCGCGATGCTTCGCTCCGGCGTGCGCCTGGCCATCCTCGACGAGCCCTTTCGCGGTCTCGATCGCGACCGGCGCGCGCGGCTCCTCGCCGAGTCCCGGCGGCTCTGGGCAGACATCACGCTCGTCTGTGTCACCCACGACGTCGAGCACACCCAGGAGTTCGATCGCGTGCTCGTGATCGAGAACGGCCGGATCCTCGAGAACGGGCCGCCGAAGGAGCTGCTCGCGAACAAGGAGTCGCGGTACTCCGTGCTCCTTCGCGCCGACCAGGAGAATCGCACGCTGCTCTGGGGCGGTGGGCGCTGGCGCCATTGGTGGCTTTCGGACGGCCAGCTGGTGGAGAGGCCGGCGCCGAAGCCGGTGGAGACGCCGGTCGCGGAGCCCGTCGCAGGCAAGTTGGAGCTGGCGGGATGACGCGCTCGCACTCCGACCTGTTGTGGCCGGTCGAGCGATTGCCCGACGCGCTGGAGCAGCTGGCGCAGAGGCAAGGCTATGGCAGGGCCGCGGGCGAGATCGCTCCGCCCGCGGCGGCCGTCGAGCCGAGCCGGGTCTGGATGTTCGCGCTCGGAGATCGACTCGGCGTGGAGCTCGAGCCGATCACGCCGCTCTACCACGAGCTGCCCGACGTCCTCGAACGCGCCGCGCCCTGCATCCTCCAGGTCCGGCGAGACGGCGTCCCGTCCTATCTGGTGCTGCTGGGGACGCGGCGCGGGAAGCTGCGCCTGCTCGCGCGCGACGCCACGGTGGTTTCGGTCCAGACGAAGAGCGCGCTCGCGCTCCTGCGCGAAGAGCAGGAAGCCACCGCCGCCGAGGTGGACCAGCTGCTCGGCGGCGTGGAGATGTCGCCCCGTGCGCGCGAGCACGCCCGCTCCCAGATGCTGCTGCAGCGGCTCGGCCAGGCGCAGCTGCGCACCGGCTGGATCATGCGCCCCAGGCGCACCGCGAGCCGGCGGACGCTGCTCGGCGACATCCCGTCGCTCGCCGCCGGCATCCTCGTGAGCCACACGCTCCTCTCGGTGGTGCTGGCTGGCTCGTTCTGGTTGCTCGGTCGCGCCGCGCTCCAGGCCCACCTCGAGACCGGCTGGTTCCTGGGGTGGATCGCCGTGATCGCGTGCGCGATTCCGCTGCGCATGCTCGAGGTGTGGTGGCAGGGCGTGTTCTCGATCCGGCTCGGAACGCTGCTGAAGCAGCAGCTCCTTGCGGGAACCCTCAAGCTGACCCCCGACGAGGTGCGGCTCGACGGCATCGGCCGCCATTTCGGCCGCGTCGCCGAGGCCGAGGTCGTCGAGCAGCTTGCGGTCGGCGGCGCCCTGCTCGCGGTGTTGTCGCTCGTCGACTTGATCCTGGCGGGCGTCATCCTCGTGCTCGGGGCGGGAGGGTGGCCCCAGGCGATGGTGCTCGTCCTGTGGGTCGTGGTCGCGTTCGTCCTCGCGCGCCGCCACTACGGCGTCCAGCGGGCGTGGTCGAGCGCGCGCGTCGAGATCACCCACGACCTGCTCGAGCGCATGCTCGGCCATCGAACGCGGCTGGCGCAGCTTCCGCTCGAGCGCTGGCATGACGGCGAAGACGTCCGCTTGAGCTCCTACTCCGAGATCTCGAAGGTCATGGATCGCCGGACCATGCAGCTGACCGCGCTCCTGCGCGACGGCTGGTTGGTGCTCGGCCTGCTGACCTTGCTGCCGGCGTTCAGCAGCGGTACGGCCAATGCCAGCGCGCTGGCGGTGTCCGTGGGCGGCATCTTGCTGGCGCTGCGCGCCTTCGACGAGGTCGCCGTCTACTTCCAGCAGGTCTCCCAGGCGGCGGTGTCGTTCGAGCAGATCCGCGACTTGTTGCTCGCGGTGGGCCGCCCCGAGCTCGAATCGAAAGTCCCTCTCGAAATGGAGGGAGGCAAGCCCACCGACGCCGCCAGCGGGACCCTCATCGAGGCGCGGGGCGTGACCTTCCGGCACGACGCGCGCACCCGGCCGGTGCTCGAGAACTGCTCGTTCCAGATCGCGCAGGGCGACCGCATCCTGCTGGAGGGCCCCTCGGGCGGTGGCAAGTCGACGCTGGTGTCGCTGTTGACGGGCCTGAGGACGCCGCAGGGCGGTGTGATGCTGTTGCACGCGCTGGACCGCGCGACGTTCGGCTCCTCGGGCTGGCGCAAGCGCATCACCGCCGCGCCGCAGTTCCACGAGAACCACGTCCTGTCCGGCAGCTTCGCGTACAATCTCCTGCTCGGGCGCGAGTGGCCGACCTCGCCCGAGCTGCGGACCAAGGCCGCCGCGCTGTGCAAGGAGCTCGGGCTGGACGAACTGATCGCCAAGATGCCCGCCGGCCTCGAGGAGATGATCGGCGAGACCGGCTGGCAACTCTCGCACGGCGAGAAGAGCCGGCTCTACATCGCGCGCACGCTGCTGCAGGGGGTCGAGCTGGTCATCCTCGACGAGAGCTTCGCCTCCCTCGATCCCGAGACCATGCGGGTCGCGCAGCGCTGCGTCCTCAACCACGCGAAAGCCCTCGTGGTCGTCAGCCACCCATGAGACTTCGATTCACGCTCGCCCTCCTCGCGACGCTCTGCTCCGGTTGCGAGCTGATCCGTCCCGTCGTCGTCGAACCGCCTCTGGCGCCGAGCAGCTACTCGACCGCCGTCGATCCGCGCACCGAGCCGCCCCCACCGTCCAGCGCACCCGAGGGCGGGGTTCCAAGCCCGCAGCCGCCGGAGGAGGGCGTGCCCGCGCAGCCAGCCGAGCCCGTCACCCAGGACTCGGTCTGGTGGACGGCGTTCGCCGATCCGGCTCTCGACACGGCCATCCAGGAGTGCTTCGGCGACAACCTGGCCCTGCGCGACGCGCGGGAGCTGATCTACGAGAACCAGCTCGACCCGGCCGTGCCGCAAGGTTGGTGGTACCCGCTCCAGGTCGGCATCCTGAGCCCGGCGGGGCTGCGTCATGTCGTCGCCAACCTTCCGCCCGCGCCGCCAACCCGGACCGAGTACAGCGTCGCCAACGTCGGTGTCGGCGTGGCCTACCAGGTCGACCTGTTTGGAGCCCTCGATGCGCAGCGGCGCGCGGGATTGAACTTCGCCGAGCAGCAGCGGCAGCTCACCGAGGGCCGCGTCCAGGACCTCGCGGTGCGGATCACCCAGATCTGGTTCGATATCCTCGAGGCCCGTGCGCTCCGGGACCTCACGCTGCGGCAGATCGCCTACAACAAGGAGCTGCTCCAGCTGATTCGAGCGCGGTTCGAGCAGCACCTCACGCCCCGGCTCGTGGTGCTGCAGCAGGAGCAGCTGCTGTTGAACCTCGAATCGCAGGTGCCACTGATCGCCACCCGGAACGCGCTCTTGAATTCGGAGCTGAAGTCGCTGCTGGGCCGGGTACCCAGCCCCGCCGACGACGTCATTCCATTCGATCGACAGCTTCCCGATCTCCCGCCCCCACCGAAACTCGGAACGCCGGGCGACCTGAACGTGAACACGCCCGAGATGCGGCTCGCGGAGCTTCGCGTCGCCGAGGTCGAGCACCGCATCAACGCGAACCTGGCGAGCTGGCTTCCGACGATCGAACTGGTGGGCAACGTGGGCGCTTCGAAGTACGGCCTCAAGGAGCCGGTCCTGGGCGAGTCCGTCGTCGGGGTGGGCCTGACCTGGGCCCTGTTCGATGGAAGGCGAGTCACCGAGTACATGCGACTGCCGATCCAGCTCCAGCGTCGCCACGTCCAATACCAGCTCGCGCTGCACACCGCGATCGGACGGGTGCAGGATGCCGTGGTCCAGGAGGAGAACGAGGCGACGAGCCTGCGCAGCCTGCGTGCGCAGGTCCAGCTCGGGCGGCAGCTCCTAGACGAGGCGAGGCGGATCTTCGAGCAGGGGCAATCGGACTATCTGACGGTGCTCACCGCCCTGACGAATCTGGTCGGGCTCGAGCGCGCAAGTCTGCAAGCGCAACGGCTGTTGCTCAACCATCGCGTCGAGGTCTATCGCTCGCTCGGCGGCACCTGGTCGCGCGACGTCACACTGGAGCGGGAGTGAGAAGCCATGGCACAGCTGCAAGCGGATGAGATGCTCTACATTCCCAATCGAAGGCGGCTCACGCACGACCGGCTCGATACAGGGAATGGCCAGCAGGTCCTGCATCTCTTCTATGGCGAGGTGGAGCTCATCTTCGACGAGCCGGACATCGCGCCCCTGGGCGAGAAGCTGCTCCAGGTCGAGCAATTTCAAGCCTCCGACGCCATGGCGTGGTCGGACGGCGCGCCCCATTCCTGGGACAAGATCCGGGACCTGCTCGAAGCATTGATCGAACAGCGGGTGTTGAGGCGGGTCTCGGATGCGCCCACGGGCCGCACCGCGGTGTCCTTCCCCGAGCGGTTGGGTGAGGTGCCAGCCGGGCGTGAGCCGCTCACGTTCAGCGCCCGCGACAATCGTTGCCCCGTGCTGACCGAACAGGCGTTCGGACGGGCGTTCGAGCTCTCGAACCTCGAGGTGGTCGTGCCGGTCTACCGCGTGGCGCATCCGGCGCTCGACGGTGACGGCCGGCAAGTGGGCGAGAACAACGTCGCACCGCGCACCTTGTTCCTCGATCTCCCCACCGTGCGCAAGCAGTGCCACTACGCGGGGAGCCGGTACCAGAGCGAACTCCCGATGAACGTGACCGCCATGAAGGCCATGGCGCGTCAGTGGCCGGAACTGCTCTCGCTGACCGAGCAGTTCCGCAAGGCCTTCCTCGCGCGCATGCCGCCCCGGACCCCGGGCGTGCTCACCGCGGGCGAGCTCCACATGATGGTCGTCTGCACGCTCGCGTCGGTCGGGTACGTGCTGGTGCGGGGCACCCATCCGGTGCCGAACGGAGAGCTCGACAACGGGCTCTCGGCCATGTTCCGGCTGATCGACGGAGTTCGCCTGGTCACCAACGACCTGGTGCGCGAAGCCCCCGAGCAGCCCGTCACCGCGCAGACGATTCTGGACTATGCCGAGCGTCACGCGGTCTTCCATGGTCCGCACGGCGTGTGCGCCGGGCCGCCGGCGCTGATCAACGAATATCTGCAGGTGTTGACCGGCGCGGCCCCGGCACCCATCGAGGCCCAGCCCGACATCGCAGCGCGCCTCGGCGATCTCGACGCCGCGATCGATTACGGCCTGCTCGGGCAGCGCGTCGAATCGGTGGTCCGCTTCCTCGGCGCGACCCAGGGGCTGCTCCACGAACGGCTCCGGGCGGCGTTCGCCGGACACCTCCCTCGCACCGCGCTCCAGGAGTTCGTGGAGGCGCCCATCGACGTCGCGCATTACCCGTTGCTCCGGGACGACTTCCCACTCGCCGAGACCTACCAGCGCGAGATCAAGCTCAGCCGCTGGTTGTTCGCGCGCATCGGCGAGGCGTTCCCCGGCACGCCGCAGGGCACCTCGCTGGACGAGCTGGCGAAGCTGGATCCCGCCGAGCAGGCCACGAGCCAGCGGCGACTGGCCGAGCTCTTCGCGCATGGGCTGCCGGGAGACAAGGTCGTGGCGGAGCCCCTCTGCGGTGAGCTCGCTGGCGTCGCTGCCAGCGCGTTCGCCCTCGAGCGCCGGTGCCTGCGCGTCGTCGAGCGGGAGCAAGCGATGCTGAACCAGCGGCTCCGGCGCCCGGATCACCCCCTGACCGGCACGGACCTGGCTGTGTTCACGCGGCCGCGCAATGGCCCCCCGTTGGCGGAAACCCTCGCGCGCGGCCTGGGCGTCTCGGTCACCAGCCACTCTGCCTCGACCGTGCTGGGCTACGGTGAGAGCAGCCTCACGTTGAAGGATTAGAGGGTCCGATGCATCCAGAGCTCGTCCGCCGCTTCCACGAACCGATTCGCGATGAGGCTGCGCGCCGGTATGGCCTGTCGCCCGAGCAGCTCACCGAGCTCGCGGCCTTCGAGAACTTCGTCTACGAGGCGGAGAACGACGACGGCGAAGGCCTTATCTTGCGCATCTCGCACAGTACGCGGCGAACAATCGACTACACGTTGGGTGAGGTCGAGTTCGTTCGCTATCTGGCCGCCGCGCGCATTCCCATCGCCTCGCCGGTCCTCTCCGATTCGGGGCAGTTCGTGGAGCGGATCGAAGACCGCGAGCCCGGCAGCTACTTCGTCGCCACCGCGTTCGAGCGCGCGCCGGGCATCGTCTTCGACGACGCGCCTCCGCTCAAGGAGCGCTACTGGAAGCCCCCCCTGTTCCGCGACATGGGCCGGCTGTTCGCGCGGCTCCACAACCGCGCCCAGACCTACGCGCCTTCGAGCCCCAGGCTCAAGCGCCAGGAATGGCATGAGTACGACGTGGTCGACATCGACCGGTTCGCGCCTCCCGAGGAGAAGCTCGTTCGCGAGCGCACCGCGGAGATCATCGCGCGATTGAACCAGCTCCCGCGAACACCGGAGAGCTACGGGCTGATCCACGCCGATCTCCACATGCACAACTTCTGCTTCGCCGAAGGGAAGATCACCGCGTTCGACTTCGACAACTGCGAGTACGCGTGGTTCGTCAAGGACATCGCGGTACTCCTCTTCTACATCGCGCGAGGCGAGGCTCGAGAGGCGCGCGACGAAGCGGTCGCTGCGTTCCTGGGGCCGTTCCTCGAAGGGTATCGGGAGCTCCGGCGGATGGAGCGCGAGTGGCTCGCGGCCGTGCCGGACCTGCTCGCGCTCCAGCGCTCGATGAATTACGCGCTGTTCCACCAGTATCGCGACCCGGCCGTGCTCGACGAGAGCACGCTCGACCGGTGGGGGCGGTTCCGGCGCGACATCGAAGCGGACACACCCGTCCTGCAGCTTGATTTCACGAGCTTCTAGCGCATGGGAGGGATGGGGCTGGGGCGGCCCCTAGCCAATGGCGTCGTAGACGCCTCGAAGCTCCGTGAGCCGGTTCCTCACCGTCGCCGGCCGGGTGAGCTGCCGGGCGCGGACCACGATGGAGATGTCGGCGTCGTTGGCCCGGCAGGAGTCATCGCACTCATGCCCCTCCGCATGCTCGTCATGGGCGCGCAGTTCGTAGCGCACACAGTCATCATAGGCTTGTGAGAGCCGGGTATAGCCCTGGGTCCGGACGGCGGGGGATGCGTCGAAGATCCGGTTGACGGCGCCGATGGCGTTGGCGTTCGAAATCTCCGCCCTGTGCCTGCGCACCTTGTCGCCTTGAAGCTCCAGGAACAGGCCGTTGCCCGCCGGGTTCGCCCAGGACTCAGAGAGCGTCACCGTGCCGTCATGATTCATGCACAGCATGAACGAGTGCCCGTCCGCCTGGGCGGTGCACCGGAAATGCAAGAGATAGAGCTTGTTGTGATCCGACAACAGTTGCACGGCGAGGGCCCGCGCCTGTTCGCGAAGGACAGGGCCCCTGCCTCCCGCCTTGTAGGTGGCGTGCTTGCGGCCCAGGACGTTGATCATCCCGGCCGCCGTGGCATGGCAGATGGCCAGGAGGCCCGCCTGACGAGCGTCGAGCGACGTCTCCTTCGCGGCCCCTACGAGGTCCCGGCTCGCCTCGGGGACCCGCTCCAGCGGTTCCGCGACGACCGCGCGCCTGCTGGAGTTCCACCCATCACCGTCGTCGATGTTGGCGGGGTCGCCAGCGTTGTTGATGATCAACTGCGCCCGCCCCGCGAGTTGCCTGGCGGTCAGCAGCCCGCGATTTCCACTGAGCTCGGCCATGACGACATCGATGGCCTTCTCGCCAGCCCAGTCGCCCCGGGTGGAAACCGCATCCAGCCGGTTGATGGTCGCCGTTGTCTCGCAATGCCCCCTCAACGCGAGCGCCGCCGCGTGCAGGCGTTGAACCTGGGCCTTCGGCTTGGTGACCATCTGGATGTTCAACAAGGCATCAATGACAGCGACCTCGTTGTTGAAATTGAACCGGGCCGTCGAGCGGTCCTCGAGGGCGTTCACACAATCAGCGCAGATATCAATGAGGTCCTGCCCCAGCGCCCTCGCGTCATCGCGCTTGTAGACCTTGCTTCCGCCAAACCCCAGGAAGTTCTTCGCTGTCTCCTGGGGAAGCGCGTTCCGGGCAGCGCGCAGCTCGGTCAAGACCGTCTTGAAGTCGCGAAGAGTGGCCATGCCCTGAATAGACTCGAGCCGTCCGTTTTCCGTCAAGACGCGGGCAGCCCGATACACGACCCCCGACGGCTGTTTCACCGGATGTCATTTCCTCCCGGGGCGTGCTCCACCGACTACTCGGCGACGTACACGAGGGTGTCCCCCTGGTAGAAGGGGCGGTAGCGGACGCCGCCGCACTGCTGGTAGGCGACGCCGCCCACCGTCGAGGCAGCGCAGCCCGCGGGAAGCGTCGTGATGGTTTGGGCGCCCGCCGGTGCCGCCACCACGGTCGTGCTCGCGCTGCCGGAATAGACGTCATGACGGGTGGCCGTGCGTCTTGAAGTGCGCCGCGCTACCCGGCGCGACGTGCCGTAGTTCTGGGCCAGGGCCACCTCCGGGAGCAGCTCTCCCATGAAGAAGAGCCCCAGCAACATCGCCGCCGCCCGCTGGCGGGGCTTGCGCGAGTGCGTCGTCATTTCGAGCCTCCTTGCTGCGCTCCGCCCTGCGAGTCCGGTGCGAGGAACGACACGCGCATGGCATCGCGTGGGGGCGTGAACTGGAACTGGTCCGGGGTGAGCTGGGGCGACAGGTTCCAATCGGACAGGGTCACCGAGTATTGCGGTGCTCCCGGCAGGTCCCGGGAGGTGATGACGTACTTGAGCGGCAGGGGCCGCGGGCCGTCCTCGACCCACAGCTCCCAATCCACACCGTCACGGTTGCGGAACGCCAGGTGGTTCACGGACACGCCATTCACCTTGGCGCGGCCGAGGTACTTCCCGGAGCGCACGTCCTCGGTCAGGGCGGTGTAGGGGTTGCTGACGAGCAGGTCCCCCCCGGGCGCATCCAATCCGAGCCGCTGTGAGGCCATGTCCAACGTGGCGTCCAGGGTGGAGGGCGCGGGCGTCGTCGCATAGGCATTGGCCTGCTCGCCGTGGATGCTGAGCCGCTGGCCGTCGTAGAAGAGGTGGAGCCTGGCCAGGTCCCCGGCGCGGTCCACGCGAAGCCGGTTGGGCCGCTGCAGGCGCACGTCACCCGCGCGCTGCAGCTGGACCTTCTGCCCCGAGTCGAGCACTTGATCGAGCGTCCCCTCGGTGCGGACGGAGAGCTCCCGCTGCGCGCCGAGGAAGTCGCTCATCTGGCGCAGGATGCGCTGCGCCTGGGGGTCGATTCGAGCCTCGGACTCGGCGCGCTCGGCGGCAGCTGGCTCCTGCTGTGCGCTCGCGAGCAGGGGCGTTGCTCCCAGGAACAGGGCGAGCAGGGGCCCGCCCCACCTCTTCCTCAACCTTACGCTGCTGCCTGTGTCTGTCATCAGCCCCTCCTGGGTCGCGAGAAACGCCCCGGACGCCAGGCGGCCTTCGCCTCACGTCTTCGGCCATTGCTCCAGGACATTGGGGGCTCGGCCGCCGGGTACAAAGGCACACCGGCTCGACCGCCGCGCCGTCTGGTGGCTCGCGGAAGGCGGCCGGCACGCTTCTCTGCAAGGCCCTGCATGCCGTAACGCCCCAGACCCGAAGCGCGACGAGAAGACCCTGGAGATGATGCACAAGCGGCTCAATCTCAAGGATTCCAGCTGCCCCACGAGTGGGGTGCGGCACCGTTTGTTTCTTCGGGACCGCTGAGCGGACCACGTGTGGTGATGCCGGTTACTGCTTTGAACCCGCCCCCACGCCTATTGAGCCCACGGCCTCCGTGATGGAAGTCGAGTTCCTCCAGTCCGACGCCGCCGCGCCGGTCTGCGACGACGCGCATCCTGCCGAATCGCGGAACTCGACTCGCGAGGGCTGAGCCGCCAGGAAGCCTGGGCGGGGTCCGGCATCACGTCCGGACCTCGCCTGATGCATCACCGCACGGTGACGCGCGTGCGCTTGAGGGCGCGGGACGCGGCGTCGAGGAACTCGTTGCTCGCCTCGGAGAGGTCCACCGCGCGGGCATCCACCCAGCCCTGCAAGGAGTTGTAGCCCATGACCGCGGGGATGGCGACGAGCAGGCCGAAGGCCGTGGTGACGAGCGCCTCGGAGATGCCCGTCGAGATGGTACCGATGCCGCCCGAATTCGCGGCGCCCATCTCCTGGAACGCGGTGACGATGCCGATGGTGGTGCCGAGCAGGCCCACGAAGGGGGCGGTGGAACCCACGGTGGCGAGGTGGCCCAGGCCGCGCTTGAGGCTCTGGACCTCGCGCTGCGCCTGTCGCTCCAGGCTGCGCGCCACGGACTCCATGACCTCCTCACGACTGTCGGTGGCGCAGATGCGGTAGGCCGTCAGCCCCGCGCGGATGGTCCTCCCCAGGTAGCCCACATCCTTCTCCGTCTTCACCTCGGCGGCTGCGTCGAAGTCGCCACTGGCGAGCAGTGCGTCCAGCTGCGCGGCGTACCTGCGCGATTGGCGGCGGGAGGCGCGGAAGACGATGGTGCGCTCGGCGAGGATGAGGAGGGACACCATCGACATCACACCCATGGCGATGACGATGAGCTGTGCGACCGGACCCATGTGGGTCCACAGACCCGCGATTGTGAAGTTCATGGCGGGAACGAGACGCGCCTCCGTGCGCGTGGGCCACGGCGTGGCCCCATGAGGGAACGGCAGTGACGGGAACGGTGTCCAAGGTACGCAAGCGCATGGACGCGAGGGTGGGCCTGCGTCCATGCGTTGGTCATCGTTCTGTCATTGCGTCCGCAGCTCCCGCTCCCGGCTGTGCAGCACGTCCGACAGCGGAGCCGTTGGCACGACAGGGCTACTGGTAGCGAGCGACCCAGAGGCTGTCGCCATCCGCGGCGGTCTCAAGCCACACCGCCGTTGCATGCCCATTCAGGTCGATGGCCCCCGTGATTGCACCCACGACCGCTCCCGGCGCGGACCGCAGGGGTTCCGGGGGCCGGAAGTTGCCAGGGGCATAGAGGTAGCTCGCCCAGGCCGTGTGGTCGGACTGTGCCCAGAAGGCGACCTGGTCACCGGCCGGGTCGGAGGCGAGCACTGGATATCCGCCCCCCACGGTGCCTCCGAGCCGCGGGTTGTTCGGGTCGACGCTGCGGTCGAAGCGCGGACGGATGTCCCAGGCCTCCTTCGCCGCGAGGTACACGCGTCCCTCGGCGGCCCCGGTGAGGGGCGGAGGGTGGGGGATGTACAGCCAGCCGGCCAGTGCATCGCCCGTGTTCGTCGCGACGACGATGGACGGGTTGAACATGCCTCCATAATCGGAGATGTGCGAGTCGATGCGCTCGGCGGGCTGCCATGCGTTGCTCTCACGGTCGTAGCGGCGTGCATCGATTCCCTGCATCTCATCGCCGGTCAGCGTCGAGAAACGCTGTGGCCAGACGGCGAGCGCGTTGCCCGACGCGTCCATTGCGATGGCGGGCGTCGAGGCCGCGCCGTAGTTCGTCCGGCTCAGGATCGCATCGCCACACCACTGGAATGTGTCTGCGTTGTACGAGCTGCCATGAATGGCCTGGGTCCGGCGGGCGTCCGCCTGCTGCCACTGCACGAGCGCGTTGCCGTTCGCGTCGAGGGCGGCGGCAGGCCAGAGAGACGGGGTGTCACGCGCCGAGTTGAGGGGCACCGGAGGCTGGATCCACCGGTTGGTGGCCACCGCATAGCGCATGGCCATCACCCGGTGCTCGGCGGGCTTGCACAGCGTTTTGCAGAGCGTCGTCCAGACGAAGACCGCATCGCCCGTGGAGGACATGGCCAGACGCATGGTGGGTGTGTCGTCAACGGGGAACGTGAGCTGTTGCGCTCGGCTCCATTGGCCCGTCGCCGCCGAAAAGTGGCTTGCGAAGAAGGTGTTTCCGGCCGGGGTCTGCTGGAGCCAGACAGCAAGGGCATTTCCCTGCTCATCCGCGGCCAGACTGCTCCTGAGAAGATTGCCGGGTTGGGATTGGAGGGGCTGCTCTGACGTCCATGTGTCGGACGTGGCGGCATAGCGGCTGGCGTAGATCGCCGTGTAGTCGTGGGGGGCGTTCTGGGTCGTGACATGCGCGAAGACAGCGAATGCGCTCCCGGATGGGCCCGCCGCCGCGCGCGTGTGCTCCCACGAAAGCGACGGTCCGGCGGAGAGCCGCTGGGGCTTGCTCCAGTTCATGATGTGCGAAGCCCCCGCGGTCGGATTCCGTGGGGAGGGGGGCACCCCCAGGGGGCAGACCGCGCAGCCGAACCCACACAGGGCCAGCCCCATCACCCACAGCGAGACGCACCGGAAATAGAACCTCATGTGTCTCCGGTCTCTTCTGTTCGCGGTGGGAGGCGCCGCGCCCACCTCCCGAGGGATGGCGGTGGCCAGTCCTGGATCTATTCCCTGTCCTCCCAGGCGGGCCAGTGTCCGCACGTCCCTGCCGCGTGAGCAGAATGCAACGGGCTGCCGCTACTGCGAGCGCGCCGCTAAGCCTCAGGCAGGCGCCGCTCAAGGGCAGCCGCAGGTCCCAGTTCCCGCATGTGGCCCCTCAAGGCTGCTGGCCATGGGCGCACCTGGTGCGTTCACCGCTTGAGACCGCGTTCACAAGGCTCAAGGAGTGTAGAGGTCAGCTCTCGCGTATGCGCTGCTATTATTAGCCCCTCCCGCGACGAGCACCTTGCCGTTATCCAGCAGCGTCACCGTGTGGTAGCGGCGAGGCGCGGCCATGGATACCGTCGCGCTCCAGGTGCCCGAGCCCGGGTCGTACACTTCCGCCGTCGCGAGGGAGAGGCTACTGGTGTTGGATCCTCCCGCGACGAGCAGCGTCTTCCGAACAAACGGGGTAACGGCGAAGGCCGCGACTGCCTCCGCCGTCCATTTCAGCGCCCGCCGGTCCCGGTGTTCCAGATGGCCCCGCCGCGCGAAGTGCGGATGACCACGTTCCCATCATTCTGGACGGTGAGATACGCGCCGCTGTAGCCGCCGGTGTTGCTGCTCCAGAGGGCTCTTGGCGCCGAGGTGTAGATCACGAAATTCCCGTCGCCTTGCATGACCGCCCCGACAGCCGAAGTCCCGTACGTCTGGGAGTGCCAGAGGACCGCCGCGCCCTGACGGAGCACCAGGTTGCCGTCGCCCTGCATGACAAGCCAGAAGCGACCATCACAAGAATAGAGGTACTGCCCGCGGCCCAGTCCCTGGTTCGCGTTCATGCGACCGCAGCCCACCGGGGCCGGGGGCGGGCTCCACGTCCTGTGGGAGTCCTCCAGTTCCTGCTGGGTCTGGGACTGCGAGTCGTCGGAGGCGGAGCGTGCCGTATCTCCACCCTCCGCAGGGGCGTTCGAGCCCTCCTCCAACCCTGGACCGCACGCTGTCAGGTCGAATGCCAGCAGTCCCAGGACCATCACCTTGGACAAGCGCCACGCCCGAATCTCATTGCGGTTCATCACGAATCCTTTCTGTGTGGGGATCGAGGCAGCTGGCTCGCGCGAGCCCATGGCCCCACGGAGGTCTGCCCGTACGGCTGGAATAGCCAGTCGCATTGACGTATTTACCCATGACCCTGCGTAGTCGGAATTGCCTGTAAGAGTGGTGCAGTCGTTGGAATGAAGACGCCGTCCGGAGAGTTCTACGCGCTGAAGCTCGCGCTGCGTCCTGGCGATGAACGGGCCGGGCGTGAGGTCGCGCTGCTGCTGAGCCATGCCGTTCACCGCAACGTGGTGCGCTTCCACGCCTGCGGCAGGTGGCCCCATCCGCAGAAGGGCGCCCTCTACTTCGTCATGGACTGGGTGGCGGGCCGGCCGCTGGATACATGGGCCGAAGAGGTGAACCCGAGCTACCGCGACCTGGCTCAGGCCACCGGCAAGGTGGCCCTGGCCTTCGATACGGTCCATGGGGCGGGAGTGCTGCACCGTGACGTCAAGCCCGCGCACGTCCTCCTCCGGGAGTCGGACGGCGAGCCGGTGCTCATCGACTTCGGCATCGGGGACTACGCGGACGAGCCCCCCACACCTCAGCCTTCGACGGGCCGGGTGAGGCCCAGCGCGTCCGCGTAGCTGTGCAGCCCGCGGATGTGATTGCCGCCGTCCACGGCGAGGGTGTCTCCGGTCATCCAGGACGCGAGGTCGCTGCAGAGGAACGACACCACCTTCGCCACGTCATCCGGCTCGCCCCACGACTTCCCGAGCGGCGTGTGGGCGAGGAAGCCCTGCGCCATGGCGCCAGTCCCCAGGCCGGCCATCTCCGCCAGGGGAGTGCGGATGGCGCCCGGGGCCACGACATTCACCCGGATGCCGTAACGCCCCAGCTCCGAAGCCGCGGCCTTCGAGAAGTTCGCGAGCCCCGCCTTGGAGGCGCAGTAGTGGGACAGCCCGTCCGTCACCGCCGTCTGGTTCAGTGAGGAGATGTTGACGATGGAGCCCGGCTGCTTCGCGGCGACGAGCGCCTTCGCGAGAGCCTGGGTGAACAGGAAGGGCCCCTTGAGGTTGATGGCCAGGACCTGGTCGAACTCCGCCTCGGGCAATTCGAGCACCGTGCGGAGGGTGGCCGTTCCGGCGTTGTTCACCAGGATGCCCGGGAGGCCGAACTCACGCGTGGCGACATCGAGCGCTCGCGCCACGTCCTCCGCGCGAACCACGTCTCCCGCGAATGGCACGGCCCGGGTGCGCCCCTCCGCCGCCCGGTTGAGCTCCGCGGCGGCCGCCTCCAACTTCTCCGGTGTCCGCCCGAACAGCAGGACGTTGGCGCCGTCCCGCATGAGGCGCGCGGCGATTCCCAGACCGATGCCCTGTCCTGCTCCCGTCACAATGGCACTGCTCGACATCAGCTTCATGGTGTGGCCCCCAGCTCAGGTTCCAGTGAAGGCCACGACTCTACGCCGAGTGCGCGTCGCCGCGAGTCAGCTCAAGGGCAGACGCAGGTGCCAGTACACCGGTAGTCAAGCGTGCAGGACGTGCCACAGGCCGCCACGCAGTTGGCCTCGGTGCCGTACCACCTGACGTAATTGCACGTCCAAAGCCGCGAGCAGATGGCCTGCTGCGTGACGCTCCCCTCGGGGAGCTGCTCATCGACGGCGCCGGGCTCGGACACGGGGGCCTGCTCGGGCTCGTACGTGCCGCCGCAACCCGAAACAGAGACGGCAACGCCAACGAAGACAGCGACGAGGGACAGGGGGATTCGCATGGGGACACTCCGGGGTTTTGCGAGGTGGACTTCAGGTGAGGTGTTGAGGAAGAGACGGCGCATGAGGACCTTTCCTTGCCCGGGAGCGGCAATTCCAATCCATGGCCTGCGGATGCGACTGTCTTTGTGTACATCCCCGAATCTCCAAATGCAATGAAGTCAGGAAATGCCCGCGAATGCTCCATGGGGAGGGTCGGCGGGCAAAGATATTTCCATTCATGCGGCAGGTAGGAGCATCCTGTCCCATCCCAGTGTGCATGCCACCGCAGGGGAGCGAGGGATCGATGAGGCAACACCGTGTCTGGCCACTGCTGAAGCAGACCCTGTCCGAGTGGATGGACGACAACGTGCCCGCGCAGGCGGCGGCGCTCGCCTACTACACGCTGTTCTCCGTGGCCCCGATGCTCATCATCGCCATCGCCGTGGCGGGCTTCGTGTTCGGTCAGGAGGCGGCGCAGGGGGAGATCCAGAAGCAGCTGCAGAGCCTCATCGGCGACGCGGGCGCGAAGGTCGTCCAGGACCTGGTGGCCAGCGCGAGCAAGCCCAGCTCGGGCATCCTCGCCACCGTCGTCGGCATCCTCGTGCTCGCCTTCGCCGCCACGGGCGTCTTCGCCCAGCTCCAGGACTCGCTCAACACCATCTGGAAGGTGAAGAAGAAGCCGATGAACGGGTTTCTCGCCTTCGTGCGCCAGCGCCTGCTCTCCTTCGCGATGGTGCTGGGCATCGGCTTCCTGCTGCTCGTCTCGCTCGTGTTGAGCGCGGCGCTGGCTGCCGCCGGCACCTTCCTCATGGGACTGATGCCCGGCTGGGAGACGGTCCTGCAGCTCGTGAACCTGGCCATCGCCTTTGTCGTGACCACGGTGCTCTTCGCGATGATCTACAAGGTCCTGCCCGACACGCGCGTCGCCTGGAAGGACGTGTGGCTCGGCGCCGCGGTGACCAGCCTCCTCTTCAGCCTGGGCAAGCTTGCCATCGGCCTCTACCTGGGCAAGAGCAGCGTGTCCTCCTCGTACGGGGCCGCCGGCTCCTTCGCGGTGCTGCTGCTGTGGGTCTACTACTCCTCGCAGCTGCTCTTCCTCGGGGCGGAGTTCACCCAGGTGTACTCGCGCCAGCACGGCAGCCGGCGCGCGGAGCGCCAGGCCGCGAACCAAGGGCCTCCGCCTGCCTGACTTTCCAAGTGAACCCTGAGGAGGGATGGATTCCAGGGGTCGCGTCGAATGTGATGGACCTGTTAGGTTGTGGCCGAGGTTCGGCGCAATGGCCCAGCGAGGGGAAGACGTTCAGGCGTATCCGGAGGCCCTGGCGCCCGGTACGGAGGTGGGTACCTGGCGCGTGGTGGAGCGGTTGGGCGTGGGTGGATTCGGCGCCGTGTACCGGGTGGAGGACGGGGCGCGGCCCGGAGAGTTCTACGCGCTGAAGCTCGCGCTGCATCCCGGCGACGAACGGGCCGAGCGTGAGGTCGCGCTGCTCCTGAGCCATGCCGTTCACCGGAACGTGGTGCGCTTCCACGCCTGCGGCAGGTGGCCTCATCCGCTGACGGGCTCCCTCTACTTCGTCATGGACTGGGTGGCGGGCCGACCGCTGGACACCTGGGCCGAAGAGGTGAACCCGAGCTACCGCGAACTGGCTCAGGCCGCCGGCAAGGTGGCCCTGGCCTTCGATGCGCTCCATGGGGCGGGAGTGCTGCACCGTGACGTCAAGCCCGCGCACATCCTCATCCGGGAGCCGGACGGCGAGCCGGTGCTCATCGACTTCGGCATCGGGGACTACGCGGGCGCGGCCACCATCACCCAGCAGCCGGTGCCCCCGGGCACGCCGCACCTGCGCAGCCCCGAGTCGGTGCGCTTCCACCAGGAGAACCATGGCCGGCCGGGCGCCCGGTATGCGTACCAGCCCACCGATGACCTGTATGCGCTGGGCGTCAGCCTCTACCGGGCGGTGACAGGGCACTTCCCGTTCCCGCCGCACCTGCCGCCCGACATGCTGTCCCTGGGTAAGGCCACGCTCCCCGGTGCGTCCTCATGGATGTTCCATAGCTGAGGAGCTCCCATGAACCGCACCAGGTACTGCTTCAGCCAAGCGCTTGTGCATCTGACGCTGGTGGGGGCCGTCTGCGCCCCCGCAGGCGTCCCTTGCCGGCACGACGACCGCGCGCGCCGACACCACCGCGAGCTCACGCGCGCACCACGCCCAGGAGGGCACAGCCATGTACCGCACCCACTTGCAGATGCACCCCGCACCGGCCCGGGCTGGCCAGCCGGTGACGCTCACCCTCACCGTCCGGGATGGGGAAGGGCGGGCCGTGTCGCGGCTCACGCCCTCGCATGAGAAGCCCATGCATCTGTTCGTCGTCTCCAGGGACCTGCGCCACTTCGCGCACGTGCATCCGTCCCTGGCCGGCGACTCCTTCCGTCTCCAGCACACCTTCGCGGCGGCAGGGGAGTACACGCTCTTCGTCGACTACCAGCAGCCGGGTCACGGCCAGGTGGTGGACCGTCACAACGTGCACGTCGAGGGCGCCGCACACCCGGTGGCCGCGGCGCTGACGGAGTCGCCCAGGACGCAGCGCTCGGATGGACTCGAGGTGACGCTGCAGAGCGACGCGGAGATTCACGCAGGCGAGCCCGCCATGCTGCACTTCGACGTCACCGACGCGGCGACGGGTAAGCCAGTGATGGACCTGGAGCCCTATCTGGGCGCGATGGCGCACTTCATGGTGCTGAGCGCCGACGGGCAGGACTTCGTCCATGTGCATGCCCTCGACGCCCGTGGCAGCGCCTCGCGAGTGTCGGCGCATGCGGTGTTTCCACGCTCGGGTCTCTTCAAGCTCTGGGCGCAGGTGCAACGCCATGGCGGGGTGGTGACGGTGCCATTCGTCGTGCGTGTGGACGCCGCCAGGGCAGGTGGGCACGCGCAGCACCCGCACTGAGCACTTCCCACGTCCGGGCCAGCCTCCTGCCGTCATGGGCGGCCGGAGCCGAGCCGTTCCTGCTCCTCCTCGAATGCCGCCACCACGGCGTCGATGACGGCGCGCACGCGCGGCACATCCTTCAGGTCGGGGTGCACGACCAGCCACGACTCACGCTCCGGAGGAGGGGCGGGTGGCGGCAGGGCGATGAGGCCGCCTTCCTCGTCCGCGAACCAGCGCGGCAGCAGCGCCTTGCCGAAGCCGGCCCGGACCGCCGCGAGCTGCCCTGTGAGCGTGTTGGCTCGCAGCACGACACGGGCGCCGGCCGCGTTGCGGGCGAGCCACTGCGCTTCGGGGATGTGGGCGAGTGAGTCGTCCAGGCCGACCCACGCGGACGTGTCCCCGTCCGGCGCCGCGTAGACGCCATAGGCAAGGCTGGCGAGGCGGCGGGTGACCAGCTCCCCCTGCCGTGGGCGCGCAAGCCGGACGGCCAGGTCCGCCTCGCGCTTGGCGAGGTTGAGCGAGCGGGGATCGCTCACCACCTCCAGGACGATGCCGGGGTGGCGCCGGTGGAGCGCGGCAAGGCGCGGAATGAGGAGTCGCTCGGCAAGGGGCTCCGGCGCCGTCAGCCGCACCGTGCCCGTGAGCCCGGCCTCCTGACCAGCGCGGCGCAGGATGCCCTGCGCGCGCTCCTCCATGTCCGCGGCCAGCTCCAGCACCCCCGCCCCTTCGGCGGTGAGCACGTAGCCGTCCGCGCGACGGTCGAACAGGCCGCGGCCGAGCACCTCTTCCAGGGCGGCGATGCGGCGGCCCACCGTGGCGTGGCTGACCTTCAGCTCCCGTGCCGCCGCTGACAGACTGCCCGCCCGCGCCAGGGCCCCGAAGCCGCGCAGGTCGTCCCAGTCCAGCGGGCCTGACCGTTTTTGCACACCCATTGTGCGAAGATTACGGAGGGCTGTGCAGGGATGCACGGGTTACCGAGGAGCCTCACACGAACTCGAGTGGAGCCCTCCATGAACGCCCCCCGCACCCTTCTCTCTCTTGCCGGCGCGCCGGCCCACCCCTCTCCGTTCGACCGCGCCGCGCTCGTCATCGTCGACGCCCAGGCGGAGTACCTGCCCTCCGGGCACCTGCCGCTGCCCGGCGTCGACGCCGCGGTGGCCGAGACCGCGCGCCTGCTCGAGCTGGCCCGCCGCAGCGGCACGCCTGTCTTCCACGTCGTGCACCACGGCCCTGCTGGCGGCCCCCTCTTCGACCCACAGGGGCCGGGGAGCGCCATCGTCTCCGCGCTGACCCCCAGGGACGGCGAGGCGGTGGTGGCCAAGGCGCTGCCGAACTCCTTCGCTGGCACGGACCTGCACGCGCGCATCGCGGCGACTGGCCGGACGGAGCTCATCGTCGCCGGTTTCATGACGCACATGTGCGTCTCGGCCACGGTCCGCGCGGCCCTCGACCTTGGCTACCGCAACACGGTGGTGGCGGCGGCGACCGCAACGCGCGACCTGCCCGACATGCTGGGGGGCGTGGTACCGGCCGCCGAGCTGCAGCGCAATGAACTCGCCGCGCTGGCCGACCTCTTCGCCGTGGTGGTGAAGGACAGCGGGGCCTGGGCGTAGGGGCATGCCCCTCCTCGCTGGGGGCGTGGCGCACGGCCCGCCGTCGAAGCGGCTGCCCTCCTGGTAGGCAGCGGGCGTGGCTTCTCGCTGAAACATGACAACCGGCTGGACATCTCCCGAGCATGAGCGCCTCTGAAAAGCAGAAGCCTTCGCACGTGGCTTTCGGCAGCCCCGCGGACGATGGTCGCGTGGCCGCGTTGCTGAGCAACCAGGCGACCTTCCTCTCCTTCCTGGAGCGTCGCGTTGGCCGTCGCGACGTCGCGGAGGACCTTTTCCAGGAGGTGCTCGCGCGAAGTATCGGGCGCCTCGACACGCTGCGAAGCGAAGAGGCCGCCGTGGCGTGGTTCTACCGGTCTCTGCGCAATGCGGTGGTGGACCACTACCGCCGGCAGGGCAGCTCCGCGCGGGCGCTGGAGTCGCTTGCGCGCGAGCTGGAGGGCGACGCGGCCACGCCCGAGGTGCGCCACGCAGTCTGTGAGTGCGTAGGACGGCTGGTGGGTTCGCTCAAGCCAGAGTACGCGGCGGCGCTCCAGCGCATCGAGGTCGAAGGTGCCTCGGTGAAGGGCTTCGCGGAGGAGGCGGGCATCACCGCCAACAATGCCGCAGTGCGCGTGCATCGGGCCCGCACGGCGCTCCTCCAAAAAGTGGAAGCCGCGTGCGGCAGGTGCGCACAAGAGGGCTGTCGGGACTGCAGCTGCGGCAGGTAGCGACGCTCCACGGCGCTTGATTTCCCCGCAGTGCCGCCCGCGCAGGGCCACGAGCCCCGGGGGTGTAATGCCCCACGCGGCATTTGCGTCCCCCAGGGACTCGGCATCTTGCCCATCGAGGGGAATCCACCATGTCCGCCGCTACCTCCGTCCCGTCCAGCCCGGGCGCCACCTTCACGGGTGGACGCCGGCTGGGATTGTCCCTGCTCGTCATCGCGACGGCCCAGCTGATGCTTGTCCTGGATGACACCATCTCGAACATCGCACTTCCCAGCATCCAGGGGGACCTGCGCATGTCCGCGACGAACCTGCCCTGGGTCGTCAACGCCTACCTGCTCGCCTTCGGAGGCCTGCTGCTCTTTGGCGGGCGGGCGGGTGACCTGTTCGGGCGCAGGCGCGTGTTCCGTGTGGGCATCTCCATCTTTACGCTCGCATCACTCTTCAGCGGCCTTGCTCCCACCGGCGAGCTGCTCATCGCCGCGCGCGTCCTCCAGGGCATGGGTGCCGCACTGACAGCCCCCAACGCCCTTGCGCTCATCGCCACCACCTTCCCGGCCGGCAAGCCCCGCAACCTGGCCATGGCCGTCTACGGGGCCATGTCCGCGCTCGGCATCACCGGGGGGGTGCTCCTTGGCGGCGTGCTGACGGGCGTGTTGGACTGGCGCTGGGTGTTCCTCATCAACCTGCCGGTGGGCGCGGCGGTCCTCGCTGGCACCCGCACCCTCGTGGAGGCCGAGCGTCGTACGGGCCGGCTCGACGTCGTGGGCGCCGTCACAGGGACCGGAGGCATGCTGGCGCTCGCCTTCGGCATCACCCGGGGCGGGGCGCATGGCTGGGCAGACGCGCTGACGCTGGGGGCATTCGCCGCCGCCGCTGTCCTGATCCTCCTGTTCCTCGTCGTCCAGGCGAGGAGCGCGCATCCGCTACTGCCGCTGGGCCTGCTCAAGGACCGGAATCGTTCAGGCTCCTACGTCACGATGCTGTTCCTTGGCGCCGCGCTGATGGGCACCTTCTTCGTGGGGACGCTCTTCATGCAGCACGTGCTGCACTTCAGCCCGGTGCGCACCGGCCTTGCCTGGCTGCCCTTCGCCGTCGGCATCATTGTCGCGAGCGCCGTCAGCTCCAGGCTGGTGGAGCACCTGGCTCCGCGCGTCGTCGCCGTGCCCGGCATGCTGGTGGCCGCACTGGGGATTTACTGGCTGTCCCGGCTGGACTCTGGCTCCCGCTATCTGACAGCCATGGCGCTGCCCATCTTCCTGACCTCGGCAGGCTTGGGGATGGCCATCGTGCCGCTCACGCTCAGCGTCGTGCACGGCGTGGAGCAGGAGGCGGCGGGTCTGGCCTCGGCGGTGCTCAACACTTCTCAGCAGCTGGGGGCCGCGCTGGGCCTCTCTCTGCTGACGACCGTCTCCACCGCGGCAGCCGACGCCCGGTTGCATCAGGCGGCCAAGGGTCAGGCGCTCGTGGCGCGGGCGGCTGAAGCGCTGGAGCACGGCTACACCACGGCGCTCTTCGCCGTGGCCGCCGCAGTGGGAGTCGCCGCCATCCTCACGGCCGTCACCGTCACCACCCGCCGCCCCCAGAGCGGCGCTCCGGTGCAGGGCGCCTAGAGCGCATTCGCAGCCCAGGGCTGCACGGCATGGAGCGCGAGTTCGGGGGGGGCGCGCGTGCCGCTTGTGCGGCGGCCTGGCCCAGCTGCGTCCTTTCGAAGGTCCCGTCCACGGGGAACTCACATGAACCACACGAGACTCTGCCTTTGTCAGGCGCGTCTTCACCTCACGCTGGTGGTTGACCTGAGACAGGGTGACGCCGGGGCGTGGGCTCCACGGTCCGTTGCGACAAAGCTCCGGTTTCCCGCGGGGACCCTGCAATGAACCCGGTGCTTGGGAACAACGCGCCGGGCCGCGACCTGCGCATGCGTTATATGTGGTTGGGTCTGGTGATGCTCTCTGGCATTGGCGCGCTCGCCCTGCAGCTCTACCGGTTGCAGGTCATCCGCTACGACGAGTACACGGCCAGGAGCGTCGCCAACTTCGTCAAGGAGACACGCATCCTCGCGGACCGCGGGATGATCAAGGACGCGACCGGGCAGCTCCTGGTGCAGAACCGCCCCTCGTTCGACGTCTTCGTCACCCCGGCCTTCTGCCAGCGGTGCGACGTGGAGGTGCTGCCGCGCCTGGGCCAACGGCTCGGCTGGGACGAGACGGCCCTGAAGAAGGCCGCCGACGACGTGAAAGCCGGCCGGGCCAAAGCCCCGTTCCGTCCGGTGCCCATGCGCGTCGACCTGTCGCGCGATGAACTGGACGTGCTCAGCGCCCAGGGCCGCGACATGCCCGGCGTGGACGTGGTGGTCGTGCCCCACCGCGCCTACCGCGCTGGCACGGTGCTCTCGCACGTGCTCGGCTACATGAACGAGATTTCCGACCGCGAGCTCGAGCGGCAGGCGGAGGACGGGAATGACAAGCGGCCCTACCAGCAGGGGGATTTCATCGGACGTGAGGGGATCGAGCACTCCTTCGAGTCCACGCTGCGCGGCGTGGACGGGGTCAGGCGCGAGGTGGTGGACGCGCGCGGCCAGCGCCTCCCGCACCTGCAACACCTCATCGACCAGGAGGAGGTGACGCCGCACCCGGGCAACAACCTGGTGCTCTCCATCGATATGCGGCTGCAGGCGGTGGCGGAGAACGCCTTCCCGGGCGTGGCGGGCGCGGTGGTGGCCATCGATGTGCGCACTGGCTTCATCAAGGCCATGGTGTCGCGCCCGGCGTTCGACCCCAACGTGCTCACCGGCCGCGTCACCGCCGCCCAGATGCAGGCATTGGCGAAGGACCCGTTGCAGCCAATGCTCTTCCGCCCCACCGCGCAGCACTACAGCCCGGGCTCGACCTTCAAGGTCATCACCACCCTGGCCGCGCTGCGCAGCGGGCAGTTCCACGCCCACAGCACGACCCTGTGCGGCGGGGGCTACCGGCTCGGCAGCCGCGTGTGGCGCTGCTCCCTGGACCGCGGCCACGGTCCGGTGGACGCCAAGGTGGCGCTGCAGAAGTCCTGCAACACCTGGTTCTTCAAGGTGGCGGACACGCTTGGACTGGACCCCATTGCCGAGGTGGGCCAGGAGTTCGGGCTCGGCCAGCCGACGGGCATCGGCGTGGTGGGTGAAACGCCCGGCATCATGCCGACCGAGGCGTATTACGAGCGCCATCACAAGGGGGATGGCGGCTACAACCAGGGCTCGGCTCTGAATGGTTCCGTGGGGCAGGGAGACGATAACGCCACGCCGCTCCAGATGGCGCTCGTCTACGCGGCCATCGCCAACGGCGGCAAGGTGTGGGTGCCCCAGTTGGTGCAGTCGGTGGAGGACTCGGCGGGCAGGGTCATCCGCACCTTTCCTCCCAAGCTCGCGCGCACGGTGGAGATGAAACCGGAGCACCGCAAGGTGCTGGTGGACGGCCTGGTGGCGGTGGTGAACGAGCCGGGCGGCACGGCGTATCGCACGCGCCTGGAGGACGTGGTCATCGCGGGCAAGACGGGCACCGCACAGGTGGCGCGCATTGGCGCGGTGCGCCTCAAGACGCACCAGATGGATTACTGGACACGCCACCATGCATGGTTCGCCTCCTTCGCACCCGCAGATGCTCCCGAGCTCGCGATCGTGGTGCTCAACGAGCACGGAGGTCAGGGGGGCATGGACGCGGCGCCAGCGGCCCAGGCGATCTACCGAAAGTACTTCGACATGAAGAAGGAGGCTCCGCGCGCGGCAGACCCGGCCGACGACCCTTGAGTGGACGAGCTGCCTGCGTGGGCGACAGGGAGCCCAGGGGGCGCAGTACTCCGTGGCGAAGTCCCGCATGAAGTGGAACATGTTCGCCAGCTCCGCGGCGCCGGGGAGGTTGAACGTTCGGTACACCTCCGGCGACATCGACTGATAGACCACCTCCTGCCCGAGCACCTGCTTGAGCGTGCTCGCGATCTCCGCGCCCGACAGGTGCTCGCTGGCCAGGCCCACCGTCCTGCCCACGCCCTCCGGCCCCCGCTGGAAGATGCCGTGGAGACAGCCGCCCAGGTGCTCCATGGCCAGGCCCGGCAGCTTCTGGTCCTCCGTGGGCAACACGAAGTCGAGCGTGCCGTCCGCGTTGCGCTTTGAGCCCATGCCGAACAAGAGCAGCGTCTCCCAGGGCAGCGACGTGCGCACGAACGTCACCGGCACGCCCAGGTCCGTGAAGGCGGCGTCGCTCTCACCCTTCACGTCGAACTGCGGGACCTTGTACTTCCCCTTGAGCGTGGGCATCCGCATGTCCCCGGGCGGCATGAAGCGCCGCGTGTCCTCCTCGTACGGGGCCGCCGGCTCCTTCGCGGTGCTGCTGCTGTGGGTCTACTACTCCTCGCAGCTGCTCTTCCTCGGGGCGGAGTTCACCCAGGTGTACTCGCGCCAGCACGGCAGCCGGCGCGCGGAGCGCCAGGCCGCACAGGCGCCCCAGTCCGGGAACCAGGGGCCTCCACCTGTTGGACCTTCCACGTGAGTACCAGGAGCACGGCGACGCGACTTCGTCTGGGGTGGCCCTGCGCGAGGGCCACCCGAGCAGGCCGGGCGGGCCCGCTGCTTCAAAGCACGTCGTTCTCCACCAGCGTGGCGAAGATGCCTAGGCCCAGGAAGGCCACGCCCAGCACGATGTAGAGCACTGCCATCCCGAGGGCCCGGCCCCCCGTCGCCTCCATGTGCATCGAAGGGTGGGGATCGAACGGGTTCTTCGGCAGCTGCGAGTGCATTGCCTTGCCGAGCAGGCCCGGCCACGCCCCGGAATGCGCGGGGTTCACGACCGTCATCCGCTTGCGCACCAGGGCTCGCACGCCAGACACGAGGAAGAACAGGCTGAAGCCTCCGGCGATGATGAGCACGGCTGGATTGATTTTCATGGGACGGCAGCTTCCTCGGCCCCGGGGCCAGTGCGCAAGCCACGGCCGTACGCCGCGACTCGCTGCACACTCGGCCCGCGGCCCATCGCCAGGGCTCAGAGGTCGTCCTCACGCAAGGCCATATAGGCGTCGTGCTCGAACTGCCAGACCGCTTCGGTGGGGAAGCGGTCTTTGATCGTGGTGGCGAACGCGTTGTAGCCGCCGTTGATGGCCATGATGCTGTCGAACACCAGGCCAAGGACCCTGGGCAGGTCCTCGTCCGTGGCCGAGTTCATGTGGCGCACCTCCACGATGACCCCATCGCTCATGTCGCCATAGGGCCCCACTGTTTCCGTCCCCAGTGCGCCCATCGAGTCCTCCGCCTGGCAGCCGGGTGGCGGGGACATCAGGTCCTTCTTGCTCGGGCCAGGGTTCACGATGGAGTCCATCCACTGACGGAGGGTCGGTCCATGGGAGGTCTGCCCCTTGAAGAAGCCCTGGAGCGGCTGAAGTTCCCTCTTCGTCAATGCACCGCTGACCGTGAAACCTCCGGGATAGACAAAGGCGGAATCGGTGAGGTCCTTCTTCAGTTTCATGACACCCAGCATCCCCTTTGTCTTGTTGAGCACCCCCAGCAGTCCGTCCAGGTCCTGGAAGGCAAGGCGCGCGGTGGGACTCAGGACTTGATACATGGCGTGGAAATCCGTCCGATGCATCAAGGGATGGTTCTTCTTGGGATAGTCCAGCTTCTTGTCCCGGCGGACCCCACCCATCAGGACATAGGTGTAGAAGAGCGACACCAGTCCTCGCAACGCCCTGCGGTCTTCCGTGTCAAGGTTCTTCGTCTTGACGAACCGCATGGCCATCGCCCTGGAGGCTTCGTAGAGGGCCGACTTGTCCTTGAAAATGGCATTCAAGTCTTTGTCGGTCAGGAACTTCATCAGGTTTTCCATCGTCCCCAGCCGTACGCCGACCGAGGCCTGGGGTCTCCCTGACACGACCTTCGCGGTGTCATGCACGTAGACAATTTTGGTATGGCTCAACGTATGGCAGATGTCCGAAAGCTTCTTGCCATCCGAAGCCTCCTTGATCGCATCAATGCATGCCTGTATCCGCTTCAACGTCTCCATGAGGTGCGCACGGCCGGCGGTGGATTCCTCGAACGGGTCGGTCCTGAACTCCAGGTCCCCTTCGTCACAGAGGATCTGGAATCCCTGTCCTTGCGCGATCTCAAGCCCGGCGACCTTGATGAGAGAGCTTCGGCTCTTCTTCGCGCTGTTGTGAAACGTCGCACTGGTCTGGAACTCAAAGCCAATCTTCGGCTGTGCAGCCAGGCTGAACGCCTGCCGTGGGCCTCCGAAGAAGCGCGCCGCCTCAGCGGGACCCAGCCGGCCCTGGAGCGCCAGGGCCCCCAGGAGGTCCGCCTCGTGCTCCAGCCGCGAATCCACCACCAGCGCCGTCGCCCCCTGGCCCCCCGGCACGCGGCCCGCCCGCTGCTGGAGGACGTGCACCAGCTCATGCGCCAGCAATGCCAACCCGTCAGGTGAGGCCAGCGCCGGGTGCCCGGGAGCGAAGTAGAGGTCCGTCCCCACCGTGAGCGCCGCCATGCCCGGGGGCAGGGCGTGGGTTCCCTCGTGGAGGCGCACGTCGCCAAGCCCTTCGCCAAAGCCTGACTCGAAACGCTGTCGCACCGCGACGGGGAGCGGGCGTCCAGAACCTGCCTGGGCGGGCGGTGGCAAGGCATCAACGATGGGCGGGACCGGCATGGAG
>NZ_RAWK01000071.1 GCF_003612165.1 Corallococcus aberystwythensis
GGCCTGTCCTCGCGCCACGCTCCGGTCCACGTCCTGAAGGGTCGCGATACCTGGGTCGTTGCTCCGGAGCCCGGTCCGTTCGCTCCGTGCTTGCAGGACGGCCACCCCACCTCCCACCAGCAACACCCCACCTATCGTCGCGGGAAGCCACGCATGCCCCTGCAAGCCGTTGCTCCCGGACACCTCCGCGCTGGGAGACAAGGGCACGGGCTGGAGGTCGGGGGCGGCCTGGGACGCGGACTCGACCGGCGGCGGGGACGGCTGCGCCACGGGAGCGGCCTGCGCATCCACGACCACGCTGGCGCGCGCCTCCTGCTCCGCCAGTTCGCGCCGCACCTGCCGCCGCACCTCCTCGAACCTTCGCGCCACCTTGGGCGAGACCTCCACCGGCAGCGTCACCCCCGGCTGAAGCAGGAGGGCCGTCTTGAAGGCCGAGGAGGACGCCTCCGCCTTGCCGAGATCCGCCAGGATGACGCCCTCGTAGAGCGACAGGAGCACGTCGTCCGCTGCCCCCGTTGAATAGCGCCTGGCGAGGGAAAGCTGTTCCATCGCCCGTTCGTATTCGAGGTCGTTGTAGAGCCGCAGCGCGGAGCGCACCGCCGTCTGGAGCCGCCCCTGTTCCAGGGCCCGCGCTTCGAGGGGAATGAGCATGGGGGCCCCCAACAACACCGCCATGAGCGAAAGCATGGCCCTTCGCCCCTGACGCTCAACAAACAACCCCTGTCTGTACATGGGCAGCCCCGACAATCGAGATTTCCGAGACAATACAAGCAGGGCGGCCGGGCGCGATTGGACTCACAGACGAGTCATTTGAACTCCAGCGACAGGGATTGGGACCCAAGGCCCGTCTCGCGATGGAAACCGGACACGCGCGCTCCACCCGACCAGACAGGTCCTCCTCTCACGGCTCCCGAGAATCCCTGGCAGACCGCCAGGGGGTGGGCGTCCTGCCCCCTGGCGCCGAGGCCACCGGTCACCCCGAGGTCGTCACGCGCTCATCGACGACGTAGGCCCGGGTCCGTGAGCGTTCGAGGAAATTCTCTTCGTCCTTGGCGATCGCGTCACCATTGGAAGGAGCGAAGAGCAGAGCCCCCCAGGCATGGAAGGCCTCCCGGTCGGGGAACACCAGCTCGGTGATGACGTCGAAGTCGATGGAGCTGTCTTCCATGTTCAGCGCATCGCCCCGCACCAGGAAGTTGCGTTTGTAGACGATGGGCGGGGGCGCCAGGCCGCAGACCAGCGGCACGTGGTTCTTCTCGTAGTAGTCGATGAAGGCCTGCGTCTCGAGTCCCTGCTTCTTCGTGAGAAAGGCAAACACCTTCACCATGTCGTGACTCCATCGGAAGGGATTGACGTCATCCTCCGTCCGAACGTACTGCGTCAGCTCACGGACCCGGCACGAAAAGGGTCATCCGCACCAGCGCTGCTGCGTCCCCATTTCTCCTGCGCTCTGGATTTGCTCTTCCTGCACGGCTTTACTCACGGCTCGTGCCGGTGGGCAGTCAGCCCTCTCGCACGAACAAACAGGCATCCAGTCCATCCATGGAGAAAACAATGGCAACGCGGATCTTGACCTCTCTCGCTGTCGCGTCCGTCTTCCTGAGCGCCAGCCCGGCCAGCGCCAGCTACCGGGAAGCTGCTTACGTGACGACGCTCTACAGCGATGCCACCCACACGACGGTGGTCGGGCACATCTATCCCGAGTGTGGCTTTCGCTACGTCCAATATCATCTCGTGGGGACGTACACCCAGTACACGTCCGACGAGTTCGTCGGCTATTGCACCGAGAACGGCTGGGAGCCGCTCTGAGGATGTAATCAGCGCAGGGGGCCATACGGCTCCCTGCGCACCCTCGCGGCCTGACGGAGGCTCGCGGTACGCTGGCACCGCACGAGGGCGCCCCGGCGCACTTGTGCTCCCATGGAGAGCGCATGAGCCTGCCGGACCACCCGCCCCTCGAGACCGTGGCCATCGTCGCCAGCGTCAGGGCCACGGCCGAAAAGACCTGGAAGGAGTCCGTGGATACGAAGCGGGGGAATCCAGCCGACGCCGGGTTCATCAGCTGGAATACCCGCCTCAGCGACCCGCTTCCCATGACGTGGCCCCTCGTGGAGCCGGCGTTTGCATTCTATGCGTACGCGAGAGGCATGAATCCCATGCGCCTGCGGGACGGGGAGTTCGTTGGCCCCACCTGGGCCAGAGTCACCTGGTCGGCGCAGGGCCAGAAGCTGGAGCTCACCCGCCTGGACACCCGGCTCACGTCTCACGGAGTCCAGGGCGTACGGCCGCTGCGGAAGGAGGAACTCGAGACCCTGAAGGTGAAGCCGCTCGAAGTGCTCCTGGGCCCGCGGACGAAGGCCGCGGATCAGCAGCTCAAGTCCTATTACTGCTTCCAGCGCTCCGTCGGAAACATCCCCCCCGAAGCAGTCACCGCCCATGCCGCGTTCTTCGCGTGGCTGGACTGTAGGCTTTAGGCTTCCGCTCCGCGCTCAGGCCGCTTCGACGCGGTCGCAGTAGGCGTCGAACGCCTTCTTCCAGGCCGGGCGCGCGATGCAGCGCTTCTGGAAGGCGAGCACATGGGGATGGTCCTTGACGACGCTCTCGTCGGTGCCGGCCCCCAGCACATGCGTCATCAAGAGGTCCGCGACGGTGAACTCGTCGGTCGCGATGAACTCCCTGCCCGCGAGCCAGCCGTCGAGCTGCTTCAGGCGCATGCTCCCCCACTGGTGAAGCGCATTGCTTGCCTGGGTGCCCTTGCCGCCGTTCAGGTCGACGAACCACGCGGTCAGGACCGGGACTTCAATCGTGTTCAGCGCCGCGACGCACCAGCGCAGCACCTGCGCTTCGCCGGCGAGGTCGCGCGGCATCAGCTTGCCGCTCCTGCGGGCGAGGTAGAGCAGGATGGCGCCCGATTCGGTGACGACCACGCCGTCGTCGTCGATCACCGGAATCTGTCCGAACGGATTGAGCGCGCGATACGCGGGCGTATCGAGGCCACGCTGCGGATGATCGATTCCCACGACCTCGTACGGCAGCCCCATCTCCTCCAGCGCCCACAGCACGCGCAGGTCGCGGGTCTTGCCATGGGCCATCTTGTTCACTCGGGAGAAGCCATAGACCTTGAGCATGCGCGCATCCTAATTCGCGCGCGGAGGGAGCGTGCGGGTCTTGTTGGGCTTCTTGTCGGGCCCAAAGAACCGCTCAGGGTTCGAGGAAGCCGCCGCGCACCCACGCTGTGGCTCGTGGGTGGTGGCGCAGCAGCTCGGACGCCGGGTCCAGAACATGGGCCGGCCCTTCAGTAACTCTTCGAGCAGGCAGCCCAGTTGGCCATGTAGCACTCACCCTTGTAGATGCGACCAACGCCGTGAGGGCACTTCCCCGGCTCCGATGACTGCACCTTCACCCAGCACCCCGGGCGCTGCTCCAGGGCGGAGGCAAAGTCGTCTGTGCGGCCTCGAAGCACAACAACGGCCACTGCCGCTCCAGCAAGGAGGACCGCAACGGCAATCGCGAACATCCTCATCCGATTCATGACGCCCCCCCGGGGAGTCAGCAAGGATACAGCGGTTCCAAATCCAGTGCCCGAAGCCATGCGCTTCGGGCACTGAAATCACCGGGTCAGCGCTTCAGCCACATGGGCTCGCCGGGGCACAGCCGGCAGCGGGCCTCGCCGTTGGTACAGGAGGCCGTGCAGGACGGGAGCGCCGCGCGGGCCGAGCTTCCGGCGCGGTACAGCAGGTCCTGGTACGCGATGGAGCCCACGACAGGGTGCATGCTCTGGAACTGCACCACGGTGGCTCCCGAGCGCTTCAACCGGAAGGTTGGCGTCCCCACCGCCAACGCCGTCCGGAGGGCCTGCACGCCGCCCGCTGTCTTGTCCTCACCGTAGGTCGTCGTGCCCTGCGTGACTTCGAGCCGGCCCGCCGACGTGAGGAAGCCCACCAGCTCCACGTCGTTCGTCGCCGGGCACCCTGCCTTGCACACCGCGAGGTTCGCTGACGTCTGGGTCGTGGGCACGAGGGACTGACGGTGGATGCGGTGGTTGTAATACAGCACGTCGCGCTCGATGGTCGGCCGCGTGCCCGTCTTGAACCACTGGATGTAGTACGCGGTCATGTCGTACGCGGGCCACTGCTTCCCCGTCGACGGCCGGATGTTGTGGTGCTCGTGCTGGTCGTTCCAGGTGACGATCTGGACTTCGTCCAGGCCGTCCGCAATCACGTTCTCCCAGATGGAGCGGAGCGTCAGTGAGTTGCGCGCCTCCCAGAAGGCCTTGTCCTTGGGCCGGAAGTCCTGGCTGCTCATCGGGTGGATCCACGGCTTCCCGTACCCGGCCGCCTTCGTCTTCAGGCTCCCGGAGTACCCCGCCGTCGTCACCGGGACGGCCGTTCCCCACCCGGCGTAGGCATCCCCCACGCTCTTGTATTCCTCGAAGAGCGCCGTGCTCCCCGTGCCAAGGAAGACGGGCACCAGGTACAGGCTCATGCCCAGCTCCGCCGACGCGCGCTGCTTCACGGTGGCATAGAATGCCGCCGTCCGGCCCTGCGCGGCGGGATTGAACAGGCCAACGACATACTTTCCATCCGGCCGCCGCAGGAGCGCTGAGTAGCTCTTCAGCTGGCCCAGGATGCGAATCATCAGGGATTGGTCCCCGGACTGGCTCCCCGTCCCCAGAATCGTCATGTCGAAGTTGGGGACGATGTCGAAGCCCCCGGACTGCGAGGCCGCATCGGCAATCGTCTTCGCCCGCGTCCACACCGCGCCGTTGTTCACGTCGCTGTCGGTCCACAGGTTCAGATAGAACCCGTCGATGCCAATCCTCGCCGCGAGCTCGATTTCGTCCTTCGCGTCGCGAAGCCGCCAGTCCGTCTCCGTGCGGGGCAGTCTCGGGAGCGGCCGCTCCCGCATCATGCCGCCGTAGGCCGCGTGGGTTCCGCCCTCGCCATTCACCGCGATGTAGGCGCGCTCGTAGTAGTCGTTGGACGTCGGGTTGGTGTTGTCCAAGGACACCGGGTAGTAGTGCCAGTGCGCATACACCCGCTTCGCCGAGTTCCGGAGCGTGGTGCGCGGCACCGCGGTGAACGGCCACTCACACGGGCCACAGTCCGGCCCGCAGTCGACTCCCGTCTCGGTGCCGTTGCGCACCCGGTCCGAGCAGGTCGCGGCGGCCGTCACGCTCAGCGGGACGCTGTACTGGTTGTCGCTCTCGTTGGTCTCCGCCGGCAGGCGGTTGATGTCATCCACATGCGCCAGGAGCGTGTGGGCCCCCGCCGTGGCCGGCGCGGTCCACAGCTTCGTCCCCGCGGGGCCGGAGTTGGAGGTGAGCGTGACGCTGGCCCCCGGCGCGATGGAGCCCGTGTGCGTGTCCGACCACGACACCTGCGTGCCGTTCACCCAGAAGGAGAGGCCGTGGACGATGCCCGCGGGCGTCGCGACGTTCCCCTCGTTCTTGATGGTCGCGCTGAAGGTGACGGCGCTGCTCGGGGCCACCGTGGCCGGGCTCACGCCCATGACGACGAGGTTGTAGCCGTCCACGAGCGCGTCCTGCCGCGAATCCAGGGGCTCCTGGAGTGGATCCCCACCACAGCCCATCCACGCGGCCAGCAGCCCCAGGGACAGGGCCTTCCATGTGCTCTTCAAGTTGTGAATCGCCGGTTGCATCCAGAGGCTCCGTTCAGAATGACGAGTGGTTGTTCAGTTCGACGGAGGGAGGACCGTTCCGTCCTCCCAGGTGTTGTTGGACCAGACGTTCCCCGGCTCCGAGGTATCGAAGCTGGTGATGGCCCCGTAGTAGCCACAGCGCCCGCTCTGGCCGCGGCCGAAGACGTTGCCGATGAAGCGGATGTTGTTCGTTGCGCCCGAGTACGGCTTGCCCTGGGACGACCCGCCATAGGCGCAGAAGCCGCCCGTCGTGCCGGGGAAGAAGTTGTTCTCCACCAGGTTGTTCTCCACCGGGGCGAAGTCGCCATAGCCGGTGAGCCCCGCCGAGCAGCCCGCGTCGGGCGGCACGTCCGGTGCGTCGCAGGTGATGGTGTTGTGCCGGAGGATGACATTGCGGCCCATCCGGATGCCGGACTCGTGCGCGGTCCCTGTCTCGTCCGTCATCTGCCCATGGACGTAGGAGTCGCGAATCTCGCAGTCGTGCCAGCAGTGCATGGAGCGATTGCCGCCCTGCACGTGCACGCGGATGGCGGTGAAGTTCACGGCACCCACCCCCGTGGCGATGCGGTCACCCGCGTCGACGTGGGAGTCGGTGAGGGTGAAGGAGAAGCCGGTGGAGTTCTCGTCGGTGGCGACGCTCCCGTTGATCTTCGAGTTGCGGATGATGACGCCCGCCGCGCGAATGTTGAGGTCGCAGTTCACGGTCTTGGCGTCGATGACCGTGTTGGCCACGGTGACAGTGCACGGCCCGGTGTAGGGCGTGAGCTGCGTTCCCACCGGCACGCCCGTCGTGCTCGCGTTCGGAAAGCCGCCAGCTGGCGGGTTGGAGCCGGTCGTCGCCGTGACGGCGTTCGAGTTGGCGCTGAGGTTGCCTGCGGCATCGCGCGCCTTCACCCGGTAGCCGTACGTCGTGGCCGCAGTGAGGCCGGTGTCCGCGTAGGTGCGGCTCGCCGTGGAGGCGATCTTCACGCCATCACGGAAGACGTCGTAGGCCGTGACGCCGACATTGTCCGTGGAGGCATTCCAGCCGAGGTTGATGGCGCTCGCGGACGCTGGGGACGCGACGAGTCCCGAGGGTGCGGTCGGCGCCTGGGTGTCCGGCGGAGGCTCGGTGCTGTCCGGAAGGAAGACCACATCCACGGCGTAGTCGGTGTTCTGGAAGCCCTGCGTCGGGAAGCCGCCGCCATAGCGATAGACGCCGTTGACCCCGTCCACGCCTGACGCGAGTCCGCGGATGGGGCCGCGTGACTTCTCCGCGGTGAAGCCGCCCACGGTGGCGCCATACCGCCCGGCCGCCGCGTAGTACGACACGACATAGGTGGTCCCCGCGGTGACGGTGATGGGGGTGGCGAAGCGCACCGTCTGCCAACCCGTCGTCGTCTCGCTCGTGGAGGTCGCCTCCGCGAGCTTCGCGCCCGCCCGGCTCCACAGGCTCACGCGGTGCGGGCCGGCGTTCTGGGCCCCGCCCTTGAAGAAGCGCACGCCGCGGACGGTGCCCGGGACGGACACGCGGAACTTCATCCCCAGCTCCACCGCGCCGGTATCGCTGTCCATCGCGATGGTGGGGAGGGCCGAGTCGAGGAAGAGCGAGACCTCGCCCGCCTCGAGTGCCTGGGGCTCACTGGCAATCGTGAAATCGTCCACGGTGCCGGCGGAACAGGCGGACACCACGATGAATAGGACCGCTGCAAGACTCCGAACGCTCATGGGCACTGCCTCCGAAGGATTTCTTTCGGGTAGCTAATGCGCGAGCCGTGATTCATGGAAACAAGAAATGCACGAAAGGCCTGGGTTCCTCGCCAATTGACGCACCGACATCCGGGGGGTAGGGCGGGGGGATGGGCTTCCCCCTCTTCCTGACTGTCGCTGTCGTGGCATCGGCGCCAGACGCGGGCGCGGCGGCCGGTTCCGAGGCTCGCGCGGCGGTGGCTTCCTGCGCACGGCCCGCCGTCCTGGATGCAGTCGATGGCACGACGGCGGAGTTCGTGGAGACCCCAGCAGGCCGGGCCGTCCGTTTCTATGAAAAGAATGGCCCCTCGGGCTCCGGCAGGTACGTGACGGAGCGGCGGTGGCTCATCGTTCCGAAGACGTGCCGGACCCTGGCCCTCCAGATGGATTGCGCGGGGGGCCACCCGGAGTGCTCGGCCCAGGTCCTCCACCGTCCGGGACAGCCCCCCACGGACCCCGAGCGCGAGCTGCTGCTGTCATGGCTGGGCGGTACCCGGCGCGATCCGAAGAAGCCCGAGCATCAGGCCTCCATCGCTCCGGGACTGGCGCCCCTGCCACCGAAGTGGGAGGAGGCCTCGGATGGGGATGGGGAAGAGGATGCTCCCGAGCCCACCCGAGGAGCGAAGACGCCCCCGGCCTCGTTCATCGTGCGCGCCGTGGCGCAGCCGCCTCCACGATGGCTGGCCGGGCCCCCCGTGGCGCAATCACTGTCATGGGCCGAGTCGCACGTCTTCGCCGACAAGGAGGAGGACTCCATCGGCGCGCCGGAGGGGTTCGTGAGCTCGGGTCGCTTCTATTCGGTCCACCGGGGCGACTGCTGCGTCCGTGCGGATGCGGTGCGCGAGGCAGGCACGGAGCGGCTGCGCTTCTTCTCCAGTCCGAGCCGCGCCATCCAGAAGGCGTCGTATGTGGTGCTGGAGCTGCCGAAGCGTCACTGCGCGGCATGGCTCGCGGCGTCCGAGGGTGGCTTGCAGTGGCTGGGGATGCACGGGGGCCGGGCCTGGCTGAAGTCGCCCGGCGCGCTGGACCCCGGCTTCTCGCTCCTGGCCATCGACGTGAAGTCAGGAGCCGCGTGGCACCTGGACCTGGATCGCACGGCGACGTTCAACCCGGATGCATACCGGGCGCGCGCGGTGACGAAGGCAGGCCTGCTGATCGAGCCTTTCGACGGGGAAGCGTCGGGCCCCCGGAAGACGGTGCCCTGGGCGCTGCTGGAGCGCGCGCTCCGCGACCCTGGAGCCGTTGGCGACAGTGTGTTGATGATGGGCGCATGTCGCCGCCTCCGGCCCATCCCTCCCTGACCTCACTCGTGCCCCCACCGGGCGAGCTGCTTCGCACGCAGAGAAAAGCGGGCCGGTCCGCCGTGGTCGGTCTGATGCTCCTCTGGGGCGCCGCCCTCGTGAGTCCCTTCGTGACCTACCAGGCGGACGTGAAGGCGGCGGAGGGCGAGCTCCTCGTTCACCTGGCGGACCGCGCGGGCCTCCAGGCCCAGGCTCTGGGCGCACACCTGGGACTGCTGCGCTCGGAGCTGCAACGGCTCGCGGAGCACCCGTCGCTCAGACCCGAGGATGGCGCGGGAGGACCCGAGATCGCGCTCCTCGAGAATGCCTTTGGTCACACGTCTCTCTTCTCGGGGGGCGTCGCGCTGGTGGCCCTGGACGGCAAGCGAATGTGGAGCGACCCGGTGAACATGCCGCTCGGGCGCACACCGCTCGCCTCGCGCGTGTGGTTCCAACGGATGGTGGAAGAGCGGGTCGCGTCGGTCGGGCTGCTGGACGAAGAAGGCGGAGGGCTCATCGCGGTCGCGGTCCCCATCGTGCGCGACGAGCGGGTCGTGGGCCTCCTCGTGGGCGAGCTCGCGACGGCGAGCGAGCTGCTACCGACCCCACGCGGGACGAACGAGTCCCTGGTCGCCCTGCTCGGCGAGCGCGGCCGGCTCCTCCTCCCGGCAACGCCCCCGCCACTCCTGCGCCAGCGGGAGCTCGCCACACGCCTGCGCCCGCTGGTGGACGCTCCCCGGGCTGTCACGCTCGGAGGCACGCGGCTGCTCGGCGCGGCGGCGCTCGTTCCCGGAACCGGCATGCTGCTCGCCGTGCTCGAGGACGAGGCGCGGGACCGCGAGCTGCTCAAGAGCCGCTACCTCGGCCAGCTCGGCTTTCACACCGCGCTGCTGGGCGGAGTGCTCCTTCTCTTCACGCTGCTCTTGCGCCGCTCCTACCGTTCGCTGGTGGCCGCCGAGGAACAGCTGCGGCGCCAGGAGACGATGGCGGCGCTGGGCACGGCCTCCTCGCTCATCGCCCACGAGGTGAAGAACGCGCTCAACAGCATGCAGGCCGCGCTCAGCATGATTCGCGCGAAGGGCGGGGAAACGGCCTTGCCCGTCCAGGCGCTGCGTTCCCAGGCGGACCGGCTCGGCCACCTTGCCCGCTCATTGCTGAGCTTCGCCTCCCCCCAGTCCACGCAGCGGCGCAGCTGCGAGATGCACCTGCTCGTCCAGGACGCGCTCCAGGCCGTGAGGCTCCTGCCGGAAGCCGCGGATGTCACTATCGAGACCACGCTGCAGGAGGGGCTCTTCGTGAAGGGGGACCCGACGCTGCTGGTCTCCGCTGTCGACAACCTCATGCGCAACGCCGTCGAAGCCGGCGCCGTGGCCCATGATACGGGCCAGCAGCCCACACCCCGCGTCGAGGTCCGGCTCCTGCGCGAAGGCGCGGAGGTGGTGTTCGTCGTGGAGGACAACGCGGGAGGAGTGCCCCCGGCCTTCGAGCCGCGGCTCTGGGAGCCCTTCGCGGTGGGCCGCTCGAAGGGCATCGGGCTCGGGCTGCCGATGGTGCGCACGGCCATCCGTGCGCATGATGGAGGAAGCGTTTCCTACACACGCGTGCCCGGAGGCAGCCGCTTCACGGTTCGCCTTCCGCTTGAGAAAATGGCTTCATGAGCACCTCCCTGCTGCTCGTCGATGACGACAGGACCTTCTCCTCGCTCGCGGCCTCCATGCTGAGCCAGGAGGGCTTTCGCGTCCGGGTTGCGCGCTCGCTGCATGAGACCCGCGCCGCGCTCGCCGCCGAGGCGCCTGACCTCGTCGTGCTGGACCGAAGGCTGCCGGACGGAGATGGGCTCGTCTTCCTGCCCGAGCTGCGGGCCCAGCTTCCGGCGACCGTCGTGCTGATGGTGACCGCGCACGGCGACATCGAGAGCGCTGTCGAAGCCATCCGGGCGGGGGCTCGCGACTACCTGAGCAAACCGGTCGAGATTGACGACCTGGTGATGCGCGCACGCCGCGCGGCAAGCGACCTCCAGCTCCAGGAGCGGCTGCGCCAGGCCGAGAGCGTCCTCGAAGGACAGCATCGGATGGCGGAGTCCCGCTCGCCGGCGATGCAGCAAACCCTGGAGATGCTGGAGCGGATCGCCACCACTCCGCGAAGCCCCGTCCTGCTGCTCGGGGAGACCGGGACCGGGAAGGCGGTGCTCGCCCGCCATCTCCACGCCTTGCGCCAGAAGCAGGGCGCCTTCGTGCAGATCAACTGCGCCGCGCTTCCGGCCACGATGATGGAGAGCGAGCTCTTCGGACACGAGCGCGGCGCCTTCACGGATGCGAAGACGGCGAGGCGCGGGCTCGTGGAGCTCGCGAGCGATGGGCTGCTCTTTCTCGACGAGGTGGGCGAGCTGCCGCTCGCGCTCCAGGCGAAGCTGCTCACGTTTCTCGACAAGGGGGCCTTCCGGCGGCTCGGTGGCACGACGGAGCTCACGAGCACCGCCCGCATCGTGGCGGCCACCAACAAGAACCTCGAAGCGGAGGTCGCCGCCGGGCACTTTCGCGAGGACCTCCTCTTCCGGCTCGCCGTGTTCCGGGTGGACGTGCCCCCCTTGCGCGAGCGCCGCGAGGATGTGCTGCCGCTCGCACGGACGCTCGTGCTGGAGCTCTGCTCGGAGCTCGGCCGACGCCCGGTTCCCTTCTCCGCCGCCGCGGAGGAGCGCCTGCTGAGCTATCCCTTCCCCGGCAATGTCCGGGAGCTGCGCAACGTGCTCGAGCGAGCGCTCGTGCTGGAGGGCGGGCCCACGCTCGAGCTGCAGTCGCTCGCCAAGGGGGGCGGCGCGCCGGCATCGGCCGACCCCAACGCCTTCTCCGTCTCAGGCCCACCCCGGCCGCTCGATGAAGTGGAGCGGCTCTATGTGCGGCACGTGCTCGAGCAGCTTGGAGGCAGGCGCATGGAGGCGGCCCGCGTCCTGGGCCTGTCCTATCCGACCTTTCTCCGCCGCCTGGAGGAGACCCCTCCCACGGAGTGAAGGACTTAAAAAGTCTTTCATCGCCTGAGCCGAGGGCTTCAAGTTTCTTTCATCCCCGGGTCCTGGCGCGCCCGGCCCCAGGCGGGAAGGGCCCGAAACGGTCCGGCACGACGCTTGCGTAGGCCTCCTGTCACTTCGAGCCCTTTTCCGGTTCGGCAGATGACAGGAGAGCTCAAGCAATGAATTCGAGTGGAAAAGCTGCGGAGGAGAGGCCCTCGCTGAAGGCGATCCTCGCCTCGGATTTGCCTGCTTCGCTGGTGGTGTTCCTGGTGGCCCTGCCCCTCTGTATGGGCATCGCGCTTGCCTCGGGAGCGCCCATCATGGCGGGCCTCATCGCGGGCATCGTGGGCGGCACCGTGGTGGGCCTCCTGGGTGGCGTGCCGCTGCTCGTGAGCGGCCCCGCGGCCGGCCTCGCGGTCATGGTCTTTGGCTTCATCCAGCAGCTGGGCTTCGCCGTGACGTGCGCGGCGGTGGCCGCCGCGGGGCTCGTGCAGGTGGCGCTCGGCGTGCTGAAGGTGGCGCGTTCAGCGCTCGCCATCTCGCCGGCCGTGATTCACGGAATGCTCGCGGGCATCGGCATCCTCATCGTGCTGGGGCAGGTCCACATCGTTCTCGGTGGCTCTCCGCAGAGCAATGCCTGGAACAACATCCGGGAGCTGCCCGGGCAGATCGCCGACCTTCATGGGCCGGCCACGCTGCTGGGCCTGCTGACGCTGGGAGTCCTCATCGCGTGGCAGTTCCTGCCGAACGGGAAGCTGAAGAAGGTCCCGGGGCCGCTGGTGGCGGTCGTGGGTGGGACCGTGGTCGCGGCGGTGATGAACGCGGACGTGAAGCGGGTGCAGCTGGCGGCGGATGCGCTGTCGGCCATCCAGTTGCCTTCCCTCCCTGAAGGGTCCATGTGGGGCGCCTTCTTCGTGGCCGTGCTGTCCCTCGCCCTCGTGGCGAGCGCCGAGTCGCTCTTGAGCGCGGTGGCGACCGACAAGCTCCACACGGGCCCGCGGGCGAACCTCGACCGCGAGCTGCTCGCGCAGGGCGTGGCGAACACCCTCTCCGGTCTGGTCGGTGGTCTGCCCATCACCGGCGTCATCGTGCGCAGCGCGGCGAACATCAATGCCGGCGCGAAGACGCGCTGGTCGGCGGTGCTTCATTCGGTGTGGATGCTCGCCTTCGTGACCCTGCTGGGGAGCCTCGCGGCCTACGTGCCGCTGACGGTGCTCGCCGGCCTGCTCGTGCACGTGGGCCTGAAGCTCGTGAACCTCGCCCACATCCGGGAGCTCCGGCACCGGGGCGAGCTGCCCGTCTACCTCATCACCGTGTTCGGTGTGGTGGGCATCAACCTGCTGGCGGGCATCGGGCTGGGGCTCGGCGCCGCCATCCTCCGGCTCCTGTGGCAGCTCGGCCAGGTGCGCGTGGAGACCCAGGCCGTCAATGGCGTTCACCAGGTCAGCATCAGCGGAGCGCTGACGTTCGTCGGGGTGCCGAAGCTGTCGACGGCGCTCGCGAAGATTCCCTCGGGCTCCAAGGTGGAGGTGGACGTGGCGGTGAACACGCTCGACCACTCCGGCTTCGAGGCGCTCGAGAGCTGGGCTGACACGCATCGCAAGACGGGCGGCACCGTGCACATGGAGCCGCTCGAGGATGTCTGGAGCCGGCGTAGCGCGCGTTCCGCCCCTGCTCCAGGGACTGCTGCTGTTTCCTCTTCCTCCCCCGTTCATCACGTTTCGTCTCTCGCTTCCGGAGGTGCGCAGTGAAGAAGCTCATCAGAGGTCTGCTCGATTTCCGGCGTCACACGCTGCCCTCGTACCGGGCGACCTTCGCGAGGCTCGCGAAGGGGCAGTCTCCTGATTGCCTCTTCATCAGCTGCTCGGACAGCCGCGTGGTGCCGAACCTGCTCGTGTCCACGGACCCCGGTGACCTCTTCACCGTGCGCAACGTGGGCAACCTCGTTCCGCCCGCTACGCTCGACGGACAGAACACTGCGGACCGTTCGGAGGCGGCGGCGATCGAGTTCTCCCTGGGCTTCCTGCCCATCGAGGACGTCGTTGTCTGCGGACACTCGAGCTGCGGCGCGATGAAGGCGATCCTGGCCGGAGGCGTCGTGGACGGCGCGCCGAACCTCGAGAAGTGGCTCGCGCACGGAACGCCCTCGCTCAAGGCGCTGAAGGAGAACACCCAGGTGGGCGCGGGACTGCCGGATGCGGACCGCCTCTCCCAGCTGAACGTCCTCGAGCAGCTCGAGCACCTGAAGACCTACCCCATCGTGCGCGAGCGGCTCGCGGCGGGAACGCTGCGGCTGCACGGCTGGTGGTTCGACATCGGGGCGGCGCAGGTTCACGCCTACCGGGAGGACCTCGGCCGCTTCGTCCCCATCGACGAGACCGAGGGCGAGCGGCTCCTGACGGCGCTGAGCGACGCGTCCGCACAGGGCGCTGAAGAGCAGCAGGGTCTCCGCGCCGTCCAGTAAGGTGGCACCGGGCCTCGGCGATCCTGCGTGCTGCGCGGATCGCCGGGGCTCACCCGCGTCATGCCGGGCCTCGGGGACGCAAGTTCCGGCCCACGACGCGGCGGAAAACTCCCTGTGGCGCCGGGGGTTTGAGCGCGTGTAGGTGCGGTTTCTCTTCGGTGCGTCTTGCCCGGGTCAGGGGCGCGCCCGAGAATGTCCGCCCCATGCGTATATTCCTGATCGCAGTGCTGTGCGGCTCCGTCTTGGCGGGTTGTAAGAAGGACGATTCGAAGGCTGGAGCGCTGAACGTCACCGTCGGCTACAGCGGCTTCACTCGCGGATGCGTCAAGGTGACCGCCACGGACGTGGACGACGCGCAGCACACGAACAGCGTCGACGTGGCGATCCCCGGCAAGACGCCGGGCACCGTATCGGTGGCGGTGTTCCGGCAGAAGGACTGGGGCCGCGTGCTGAGCGTGACCACCCAGCTGTATGAGCGCGAATGCACGGGCTCCGGGGTGGGCGAGGCGCAGGTGTCGCAGGCGCGGGTTCCTGAGAAGGGCACGCTGGACGTGGCCTTCGACGTGAAGGCCACCGATGCGGACGGGGACGGCTACTTCAGCGACGTCAGCGTCGAAGGCGGCATTCCGGGCACCGACTGCTTGGACAGCGATATCGCCGTGAATCCCGGTGCCACGGAGGTGTGCAACAACAAGGACGACAACTGCGTTGGTGAAGAGTCGGACGCGACCGACATCAAGACCTTCTACGCGGACGTGGATGGGGACGGCTTCGGAGGCGCCCTGGTGCAGTCTTGTTTCCCGCGTGCAGGGCTCGTGACTGACAACACCGACTGCAACGACAACGACGCGTTCATCAAACCAGGCCCGTCGGAGTCCCGTTGCGATGGCGTGGATGAGAATTGCAATGGCATGACCGATGAGCGCTTCGACATCGGCAATGGTTGCGAGGACGAGCTCAAGTGCGATGGCACGTATGCATGTGCCACTCAGAGCCAGAATACCTGTGTGCGATCCGCAGGGCAGAATCCGGTGACCTGGTTCGTGGACGACGACGGCGACGGTTCCAAGGGACAGGCCGTGGGGATGTTCTGTAAGTCGCCTGTGGCTGGCAGTATCTCCACGTCAGAGGACTGCGATGAGAGCTCGGTCTACGTCCGGACTGGGCTGACGGAGGCCTGCGACCGGCTGGACAACAACTGCTCCGGTGTCCCGGACGAGGGGTGCGGCACTCTCGCCTGGACGACAAACGCAGGGGTTGAAGGAAACGAGAACCTGACGGGCATCGCCCTTTACGATGAGGGGCGAAAGGGATGGATCGTCGGCAAGAACAAGCTCGTCCATCTGGACAACACGGCGGGCACGTCGACGCTGTATCCGGATGCTTCCTGCAAGAAAGATTGGAAGGCGGTATGGGCAGCTGCGGACGGACGCGTTTTCGCCGTCGCCGTGTCAGGAGAGATAATGACCCGTCGCCCCGACAACCCCACTGCGCCGTGTTTCGCAACGGATGTGCCTGGTTCGCCGTCGCTCTACGGCATTACGGGGATTGAGAGTTCCGGCGTCGAAGCCACTGTCTATGCGGTTTCAAGTGGTGGAAAGACTTTCAAGTGGAAGCCACCTTACAGTCCAGCCAATGAGAACCTCTCTGATTTCGGCACTGTTCCCGACAACCTTCGTGCGATCGATGGTGCCCAGTCCGAGGGGACGTTGCTGGCCGTGGGTGCGGATGCCAATACCAAGGCAGTTGCCTATCGCTATGACACGGCTACTTCCACGTGGAAGCCGGAATCCCTGGGCGGAACCTTCGACGGGTCCCTCAAGGGCATCCATGTGACGGATGGCCGATTCGCCTACGCGGCAGGCGATAATGGACTGGTCTTCAAGAGGAGTGGAGGCGTCTGGACTGCCCTGCCCCCCCTCACCGAAGCCAATGGAACAACGACGATCGCCATTCGAGACGTGCTCGCCTTCAGTGAGAAGGGCATCTACGTCGCCACCGCTGAAGGGGACATCCACTTCTACAATGGCTCCGGGTGGACCATCGAGTATCAAGGGGGAACCGAACTGCTCTCGCTTGATGGCCTTTCACCCACTCGCATTGGTGCCGTGGGCAACGGCAGCACCATCGTGAGCTTCACGGCTCCCCCGCCGACGCCCTGAAGAGGCGGCCGCGCCAGAGCCGCAGCGTGGCGAGGAGGCCCAGCACCGTCAGGCCTCCTCCCGTTTGGGTACAGCCACCCTTGGACGGGGTGGGCTCCTTGTTCGGGGTGCCGCCGTCGTCGCCGGTGCTTCCTCCATCCGGCGTGCCCGCGTCCACGGATTGCGTGGCGCAGCTCAGCTCGAAGTCCACGCTCAGCGGCGGCAGCGTGAGGTTCGCGCGCTCCAGTGTTCCCTTGAGCGTCGCCTGGTGGCGCCCGGGCGTGAGGCCCAGGCCGGGCGGCGCCGGGTTGTACGGCGTGCAGACCGTGTAGAGGAACAGCAGTGGCCGGTTGTACTCGTAGCGGTGGCTCTCGTAGTTGTCCGTGCCCGTCGCGGTCAGCCCGTGGTGATTGCTGAACGACCAGGGCTGGCCGTCCACCTCCACCTCCCAGCGCACCCAGGGCAGGAACGGCACCAGCTCCGGTGACGGGGTGAAGCGCAGCTCCGTGGAGTCGCCCTCCTGCGTGCTTCCGCAGTTCGAATCTCCGTACACCGGGAACTCACCCCGGCTCGACGCGTCCACGCTCAGCGTGCCCAGCGTCGTGGGCAGGGGCAGCTCCGGGCCCGCGGTGAAGGCCGCGGATTGTGTCTGCGTCTCCCGGTACTGGCAGATGCCCTTTGCCTCGATGCGGTACTGCGTGCCCGGCACGAGCGGCGTCTTCGGGACCAAGACATGCGTCGTGCGGCCGCCATTCGCCAACGTGAAGGGCACCGGCGTGCCATCCGCCTGGAGCAGCTTGAGGGTGGAGACATCCGTGCTCTCCAGCAGCGGCGGCCTCACCACCAGCCCGGGGACGTTCGCGGGGACCGTGCCGCCGTCCTCGGGGAGCGGGAAGCGGACGTCGATGAGGCAGTTGGGCGCGGCGCAGGCCTCCGCTGATGGCGGCGCGAGTGCCCCCAGCCCCAGGAGGAACATCCCCACCGCGCCCCATGTCCAAGCGTGTCCGTGCATTTGCTCCATCAGACACCCGAGCCCGGGAACATGGGACATCCGTCAGGGACGGTCCGTGCGCGACCGGCGCCGCCAGAGCCTGAGCGTGGCCAGGAGCCCGAACGCCGTGAGGCCTCCGCCCACCTGCGAGCAACCCTCGCTCCGCGGAGCTTCGGGCTCAGGCTCTTCCTTGGGACACGTCAGCTCGAAGGACGCCTCCATCGCGGGCCCGGGGTGATGGGACATGCTCACGCCGTCCTGCGTCGCCAGGGGCGGAGGGCTGCCAGGACGCCCAGCACCGACAGTCCGCCTCCGGCCTGCGAGCACCCCTTGGCCTTCGGGGCGAGGTCTTCATCCGGGTCGGAGCCGGCGTCGAGGACCGGCCAGGAGCCGCCATCGGCGCAACCGCACATGCGAAGACACGTCAGCTCGAAGGAGGCCTCCAGCGCGGGCAGCGCCGTCCCTGACTGTTCGAGCACCGGACGCAGCGTGGCCACGTGCGTTCCGGGCGCGAGGCCCATGGCCGAGGGCGGCAGGCTGGGGGACTCATTGCCACAGAGCGTGTAGACGGTCAGCAGGTCCCGCATCGTCCTGAACCCGTCCGCGGGCCAGGCGCCGCCGCTGGCATCCACCGCGCCATGCGGGGCCGTGGCCCACGTCTGCCCATCCACCTCGAGCTTCCAGTGGACCCACGGCAGGAAGGGCACCAGCTCGGGGGCAGGGGTGAAGCCCAGCATCACCTGGCTGCCCAGGATTTCGGACGAGCAGGACGCGCCGCTGTCCCAGACCCGGATGACTCCGTGCTGCTCGGCTCCCGCCTGGAGCACGCCTGTCGCCGTGGGCAGCGCGGCCTTCGGGCCCGCGGTGAAGTCCGCCATCGCGGTGAACGGTTTCCCTGTGTGGCCGTCGGAGCAGGGGACGCTCCCTTCGAGGTGGTAGCGCGTTCCGGGAATGAGCGGATCCGCCGGGACGAGGACTCCGCTGCTGTCGGGACCCTTGAGGAGGCGTGCCTCCACGTCCAAGCCGTCCGCCGTTCGCAGGCGCAGGCTCTGCTCCTCCACCCATTCATAGGCAGGCGGCACCACGACCAGGGCGGGCACGTTGGCTGGAACGGTTGCATCCGGCGGCAGGGGAACGCGGCTGTCCTTCCGGGTGCAAAAGGGACGCCCGCACGCCTCCGCCGAAGGGGGCGTCGCCAGGCCCCAGCCTCCCAGGAACACTCCCACCGTCAGCGCCGTCCATCCGTGTGTCTTCATGTCCCTTGGGACACGTGGGGCCGGCGGATTGGGACATGGCGTTTCATGGGCCGGTTCGAGCAGGCCCGCGACCGTTCAACGCGCAAGGGAGACCGTCTGGCTTGAGAGGGCAGGGTGCCGCCCTGTCCGTGGCGGAGACTGCCGGGCATGCGACGCAAACTCGTGCTGCTGGTGCTGGCCGTGGCGGTGTGGCTGCCGGCGCTCCACTGGCTGTTCCTGCCCCGGGACCGGGCGGCGCTGACGGCGGCGTTGGCCTTGCGCCAACGCGCGTTCTCGCTCCAGGCGTCGAGCGCGGAGCGCGACGTGCTCCACCGCTCGAACCCGGAGTGGGACCTGATGGTGCGCACCTTCTCCGTGCTGTCGTTCGTGAACCTCGCGCTGTCGGAGCCCGAGCGAAAGGCGGAGCACCTGGCCGTGGTGGATGCGCTCATCTCCCGGACACTGCGGGACGAACGACAGGCGCACGAGGCCTTCTTCCTGCCTTACGTGCACGCGGGGCCCTTCAAGGATCCGGCCGGGCGCAGCCTCTTCGTGGACGGTGAGCTGGCGCTGATGCTCGCCGCGCGCCAGTTGGTGGAGCCGCGCGCGGACTACGCGCCGCTCTTGCGTGAGCGCGTGGACCTCATCGCCGGACAGCTGGAGCGCGCGCCGGTGCTCGCGGCGGAGAGCTATCCCGACGAGGGCTGGACCTTCTGCAACACGATGGCGCTCGCGGCGCTGCGGCTGTCGGACACGGTGGACGGGCGGGACCATGGTGCGCTCCTGCGCCGGTGGGTGGCCTCCGCGCGGGCGCACCTGTCCGACAGCCGGACCGGTCTGCTCGTGTCGAGCTTCACCTACGACGGCGTGACGAAGGACGGGCCAGAGGGCTCCACGTTGTGGCTCGCGGCGCACATGCTCCAGGTGGTGGACGCGGACTTCGCACGCGACCAGTACGGGCGGGCCCGCGCCGCGCTCCTGGGACAGGCGCTGGGCTTCGCATGGGCGGGGGAGTGGCCCGCCGAATCGGAGGCGGTGCAGGACATCGACTCCGGCCCGACCATTCCGTGGGTGAACGCGAACGCGGGCTCCAGCGGACTCGCGCTCGTGGGCGCGGCGGCGTTCGATGACGAGGAGGCGCTGGACGGGCTGCTCACCAGCCTCCACTTCGCGGCCTTTCCGGTGCACGACGACACCGGCCTGCGCTTCGCGGCGGGCAATCCGCTCGCGGACGCGGTGCTGCTCTATGCGCTCGTCGAAGGACCGCTCTGGCGCCTCGCGCGGGCGCCGCACCTGGAGGCACACCGATGAGGCGTCATCCGTTCGTCATGGCCGCGCTGGGGATGGGCGCGCTCTTCCTGGCGCTGCACCTGGGAGGCGGCCGTGAATCCGTGGGTCTGCTGTCCGGGACCGTCGTGGGCGGTCCCTGGCGCATGGGCATCGGCGTCGCCTACGCGCTGTCGTGGTTTGGCACGGTGCTGGTGGCGCCGGCGCTGCTGCTTGCGGGGCTCGCGGACGTCATGCTGGGCCGTGTCCGCCGTGCAAGGCATTGAGCGCCACTTCAGCGCCGGTACAGCGTGCCGCCCTTCATCACCAGGCGCACCTGGCGCACGGCGGCGATGTCCTGCGTGGGGTCGCCCTCCACGGCGACGAGGTCCGCGAGGAGCCCGGCCTTCACCTGTCCGATGCGGTCCTCCCAATGCAGCATGCGTGCGTTGCCGGAGGTGGCCGCCTGGAGCGCCTGCGCGGGCGTCACGCCGCTGGCCACCAGCAGCTCCAGTTCGCGCGCGTTCTCCCCATGCGTGAAGACGCCTGAGTCCCCGCCCACGCACAGCGGCACGCCCGCCGCGAGCGCGGCCTTGAGCCCCTCGCGCTTCTTCTTCGTGGACTCGGGCTCCGGGTCCACGCCGCGCTTCCAGCCGCGGTACTGGAGCATGGCGTCGCCCGCCGCCAGCGTGGGGCACAGGAACACGCCCCGCTGGGCCATCAGCTTCCAGACCTCCGGGGTGCCCGCGTCGCCGTGCTCGATGCTCTCCGCGCCGGCCAGCACCGCGCGCTTCATGCCCTCCGGGGTGCTGGCGTGCACGGCCACCGGACGCCCGCCGCTCTTCGCCGTCTCCACGATGAGGCGCATCTCCTCCAGGGAGAAGGTGGGGAGCGCTTCTCCGCGCGGGCCCCAGCGGTAGTCGCCGTAGACCTTGATCCAGTCCGCGCCGCGCCCCATCTGCCCGCGCACCGCGCGCATGAGGCCGTCCACGCCGTCCGCCTCCTCCGCGCCCTGGGGCACGGTCCATTCGGAGGCGAAGCCCTTGGGGCCGTAGCTGCCGGTGGCCACCAGCGCGCGCGTGGTGACGACCATGCGAGGGCCCGGGATGATGCCCTGGTCGATGGCCTGCTTGAGGCCCACGTCCGCGTCCGCCGCGCCCTCCGTGCCCAGGTCGCGCGTGGTGGTGAAGCCCGCGAGCAGCGCCGCCTTCGCGTGGTTCGTGGCCCTCGCCACGCGCAGCGCGAGTGACTCCTTGAGCACCTGGTCGTTCCAGCTCGCCTCGTTGTACGGGTGCAGGAGCAGGTGCGAGTGGCCCTCGATGAGGCCGGGCAGCAGCGTCGCTCCGGGCAGGTCGATGACCTCCGCTCCCTCCGGTGCCTTCACGCCCTGCGCCGGGCCCGCCGAGACGATGCGCTCGCCGGTGACGACCACCACCCAGCCCGTGTGGGGCTTCGCGGTGGTGCCGTCGAAGACGCGTGCCGGGCGCAGCACGTAGGAACGGGCAGGGGCCTGGGCCCGCGCGGAAGCAGAGCCGAGGACCACGGACAGGACGGTGGCGAGGAGCAGGGCGCGCATGTCGGATGCGCAGTCTGCGCGCGCCCCGCCGCCTGGGACCATCGGTTTGTGGGGCAGGGCTCCGTGGAGTGCTTTTCTTCACGCACGAAGTCAGCTTGTCCGCGCCCAGGCGTCAGGGGGGCCGCCGCACCTTTCCCTGGGGCCCTTCCTTGCATCGAATGCTGCTGCTCGCCGTGCTGCTGTGCGTCGCCTGTGGTGACAAGACCGACCCGTCTCCCACGAACCCCCCGGACGCGGGCACGCAGGGGCCGGCCACCCTCATCGTCCACTCGGACTGGTGGGACCACACCTTGGGCCTCGGGAACGTGGAGCGCATCACCGTCCTCCTGGGGGACGGCAGCCGCTTCCGCGCGCCCCTGGGCCGTGACGGCATCGCGCGGTTCCGCGACGCGGCCATCACCGGCCCGCAGGACATCACCGTCGTCATGGTGGGCGATGGCAAGGTGCAGGTCAGCACGACGCTGGGCGTGGAGGGCTCGGAGGTGTGGGTGCGCGCCGGCCTCGGCTCGCTCATGGGCGGCTTCCAGGGCAGCCGGCAGGCCACCCTCACCGGCCGCGTGACGAACCTCTCAGGACGCCGGGCGCAGGTGCAGGTGGTGGGCAACGGCTTCGCGGGCGTCACCAACACGGCGCTGGATGGAACCTTCAGCATCGACGTCTGGAGCGAGACCGCCGGGCAGGTGTCGCTGCTCGTCATCGACAACCCCCAGGCGGTCTCGGCCGTGGGGATGCTGCGGGACATCGCCGTGGGAGAGGGGCGGACCGTCAGCGGCCTGGTCATCCCCCTGGACCATCCGCTGGACCAGCGGCTGCCCGTGGAGGTGACGAACCTCCAGCCCTATCAATCGCTGACGGATGTCTCCGCCCACTTCATGCTCGGGTCGGAGTACCTCTTCACCTCGAACGCGGTCAGCGGCACGCCCACGGAAATCATGGCCATGGCCCGGACGCCGCCGTTCGACACCGTGGAGGCCCGGTTGCGCGTGACGGCGGGCAGCAGTGAGCGGACCGCGTCGGGGCGGGTGTTGGCGAGCACGTGGATGGCCCACGAGGGTGTGACGTCGCTGGCCCTGCCGGCGCCCATGACGCTCACCTCGCCCACGCCGGGAACGGAGGCCGCGCCCGGTACGGTGCCGCGCTCCGGGCTGACGCTGCGCTGGAGCGCCGACCCCTCCGCCCACACGGTGACGGTGCGCCTGTCGCCCATGCAGGGGGGGCCGGAGCTCAGCTGGGACGTCACCGCCTCCGCCTCCGCGAGCGGCTTCACTCCCTTCATCCTGCCCGCGGAGGTGTCGCCGCTGCGGGAGCTGGCCGCGGGCCGCTACTTCGTGCGGTGGTCCTCGCGCTTCCTGGGCACGGGGCTCGGCTACCCGGAGCTCTTCAAGGAGTCGCCCACCTTGTACGGGACGAACGCGTGGGACACGAACGCGTACGGCGAAGTCATCCTCCAGGATTGAAGCGCGCCGTCAACGCGCTGGCGCTACGGTGCCAGCGCGCGGAACACCTTGGTGTCGCCGTCGTAGTTGTTGGGGTTCCAGTACACCTTGTCCGCGCCGTCCCGGCCGTCGATGTCCGCGAAGAAGAAGCCGGTGTTCTCCGAGTTGCTGAAGCCCGTGTTGTCCATCACCGGGCTGCCCGCGAAGTTGCTGCCGGTGCTCGGGTAGATCTGCATCCGGCCCTCGCGGAAGCCCGGCCGCCAGAAGACCTTGTCCGCCTTGCCGTCGCCGTCCACGTCCGCGAAGTAGAAGCGGGACGTGTCCACGCCGCTGGTGCCCGCCTCGTGCAGGAAGAGCAGCGCGAAGGCCCCCGCGCCGGTGGAGCGGTACACGCGCGTGCGGCCCCCTTCCTGGTCCGGGTTCCACAGGATGCGGTCCGCCTTGGCGTCGCCGTCCACGTCCGCGAAGTACACGCGCGTGCCCGCGCTTGTGTTGGCCCCGGTGGTGCTCGTCACCGCGGCGCCGAAGGACACCGTGCCGTTGCACTTCGACACGAAGGTGTCGAAGGCGCCGGACTTCTGCGTGGGGTTCCACCTCACCAGGTCCGCGCACCCATCCCCGGTGATGTCCGCGAAGAAGAAGCGCGTGGCGTCGCTGGTGCTGGCCGCGTGCGTGACGGCCACGCGGTCGCCGAAGGTGCCGTCACACTTCGCGGGGTAGATGCGCACCTCGCCGTCCCCCAGGTTGGGCCGCCAGAGGACCTTGTCCGCGCAGCCGTCCCCGGTGACGTCCGCGAAGAAGAAGCGCGTGGTGGCGACCCCGCTCGTCGCGCCCGTGTTCTTCACCGCCGCGGCGAAGCCTCCGTCGCACTTCGACTTCGCCACCCACGTCTCGCCCTCGCCCGCGGCGTAATTCCAGGTGATGCGGTCCGCGCAGCCGTCGCCGGTGACGTCCGCGAAGAACAGCTGCGTGCCCGTGGAGGTGCCGCTGGGCGTGGGGGACAGGGTGGAGCCCGCGGCGAAGATGGCGGGGCGGAGGGTGGCGAGCATCGGGTAGTGGTCCGACGGCGTGAGGCCGCCGCTCTCCGTCCGGTCGATGGAGGGCGCGGACGAGGTGAGCGCGCCGCCGTTGTGGAAGATGTAGTCCAGCCGGTTGTACTTCGTGGACGTGGAGCCGTGCCACGCGTTGTTGAACGTGGCGTCGTCCACCCCCGTCACGCCGTCGAAGCGAGCGGTGCGGAACAGCCGGGCTCCGGTCTCCAGGTCCTCGATGGTGCTCTCCCCCGGCGTGGACTGGCCCTGCGCGTCCGCGTTGAAGTCCCCCATGGCGATGACCGGCAGCCCGGCGGGCTTCGTGGCCAGGAACGCCGCCATCTGCTCGGCTTCCTTGAGGCGCCCCAGCGAACACTCCGCCGCGTAGGCGAAGTGCGTGTTGGCCACGAAGTACACCTGGCCCGACGTCAGGTCGCGCAGGCCCACCCAGGAGATCTTCTTGCCTTCCGCGTGGCTGAAGCACGTGGCGCTGGAGGCGTAGGGGTTCACGAGCGGTTCGTTGCCCCCGCCCACCTCCGCCGCGATTTCAAAGCGGCTCTTCTTGAAGAAGATGAGCTTCGGGCTGCCACCGCCCGGGTTGTGGACGCCGTAGGGCTTGTCCGCGCCCGTCAGCCCCGCGATGAGGTCCGCGGGGATGCTGGGGCCGCCCGAGGGCGCCTGGGCCTCCTGCACGCCGACGATGTCCGCGTTGTTCGCGAGGATGCGCTGGAGGACCGCCGCCTTGCGGTTGGGCCACGCGCGCACGCCCGTGTCCAGCGGCCCGCGCACGTTGTACGTCATCACCCGGAATGCCTTGTGGCCCGTCGCCGCCAGCGCCCGCGTCTGCCCTGGCAGTGACTCAGGGGCGAACGGCGTGCCCCCGTCCGGCCCACAGGCCAGGAACAGCGTGGAGCACACCGAGGACAGCGCGACGAAGCGCGCGAGGCGGGACGGAAAGCAACGCATGATTGCGATTATACATGTAAAACAGGAAAGATCATAAATTCCGCGTGGATGGGAAAAATCCGGGGTTTCTCCACGCGCGCGAAGGCCGCGCCCGGCATGGAGCCCGGACGCGGCCTGGGGGATGACTGCGATTGCGTGCTACTGGCGCACGACGCGCTTGAGCTTGAAGGGCGAGGGGGACTCGCTCATCGTGTAATAGGCAGTGCCGGTCGCGTCGTACTCGATGGCCTCGCCCTGGCCCTCCACGGTGTCCGTCAGGGAGACGGGCGTGGCGGCGAACGCGGTGTCGAAGGCAGCGCCGGGGGCGGCGCGGAACTCATACACCTTGCGGTACGTGCGCAGGATGAAGCGGTTGGCGCACGGGTGGATGGCGCCGGACGTGGCCGCGCCGTAGTTGGTGTCCGTGGTGGTGGGCAGCGGGAGGTTGGCCACGAACACCAGCGTGCTCATGGTGCCCGGCGTGGGCAGCGGCTGGGGGAACTTGTAGACCTTGCTCGCGCCCGAGTAGGACTTGGTGACGATGTAGATGTCGCCCGTGGTGGGGTGGACCATGATGGTCTCCGCGTCCTTGGGCGAGTCCGGGTACTGGAAGGGGAAGGCCTCGGCGGTGAGGTTGCCGCTCGTCTGGCCCGCGCCGATGTTGGGCTCCGGGATGCGGTAGACGGCGAAGGTGGACGGCGGCGTGGGGAAGTTGGCGCTCGAGCGGCCGATGTCACCCATGTAGATGCACTGGCCGGCGGGGCAGGGGCCGGTGGCGACGTCCTCCCAGTCCGCGGGCGTCACGTTGGACACGGTGAAGGTGCCCTTCGTGCTCGCGTCCGCGGTGCTGATGGCGACGATGGCGGTGGTGTCCTCGTTGTGCGCATAGAGGACGCCCGGGGTGAGGCGGCTGGCGGCGATGCCGGACGGCTCCACCAGCGCGGGGGCCGTCACGGTGCCCTGGGTGGTGTACGCGGTGGAGAAGGTGTCCCCCACGGAGCAGGACGTGGAGGCGTTGGCCGCGCGCAGCGCCACCACCTGCGCGGTGTTCGTCTCCGCGTACGGCGACGAGCCGTTGAAGGAGCCCTGCGCGCCCGCGGCGCCCAGGTCCTTGTAGGCCACGTTGTAGATGACGCCCGTGGACGACGACACGAGGCAGGTGTCCACCGGCTCGGTGAAGCCCGCGGGCGGGACGATGGGGCTCGCCGGGCACGCGGCGCCGGTCCACAGCTGCGAGCCGAACCACACCGCGACGCCGTTGGCGGTGCTGGTGCTGAGCGCGGGCGTGTTGAAGCTGGCGGTGAGGCCGTTCTTCTGGCCCGTCTGCGCGTCGATGGGGTTGGCCGTGTCCGCGCCGGAGAACGCGGAGATGCTGCCGGCCATGTAGCTGGCGATGTCGAGGGTGAACGCGTACGTGGACGGCTCGGAGGCGGTGGCCACCTTGTAGAAGATCCACGTCTTGAGCTGCGACGCGCTCTGGTCCGAGCGCACCAGCGTCCAGCCCGCGGGCGGCGTCGCCACCGCGGCCACGTTGTTGCGGTTGATGATGCGCGCGAGCAGCACGTCACCCACCGCCGTGCCCGTGGGCTTCGCGATGCTCAGCGACGTGCGCGTGCTGCCGCCCGCCGTGGCGCTGCTCCGGTACGCGATGTTGGACACCGCCTGCCGGGCGGTCGCGACCTCCTGCTCCGGGAGGGAAGGGGCGTCCGCGTCCAGCGGCCCGCACCCCGCGAGCGCGAACAGCGACACCGAGCACAGCATGCGTGAAACATTCCGGTTGAAGAACGACAAGGTCACTCCTGCCTGGGGGGATGAGGCGAATCAAAAGCAGGAGGTTGTCGGCAGGATCCGGAAAGTGTTGCGGATGCCGTGCGCGAAAGGTCTTTGTGTTGGCTGTAATTGCAATCTTCCAACGGCACATGGATGCCCGCCGGCCAGGCGGGCGGGCCGCGCTCAGGGGCGGGCGCCGTAGAAGGCGCGGCACTGGGGCGCGGCCTCGCCCCACAATTCGTCGACGACGTGCTCCAGGCCCATGCGCTCGCGCACCTCCGGCTTCACCTCGCGCAGCAGGTGGATGGGGGAGACGCCGTACACCAGCGCGTGCAGGGGGGACTCCAGGCCGCGGCTCCAGTCAATGGCGCGGGCCTCGGCGTCCGTGGCGGGGACGGGGGTGAGGGAGCGGCGGCCCTCGTGGTGCGCGTTGCCCACCAGGCTGGTCTCCGGCTCGCCGTGCTCCACCAGACCCCGTGCGTGCCAGATGGGACGGCGGTGGGCCATGGCCCAGATGTTGAGGCGCGTGTCGTCCGGGAGGCCGCGCGGCGTGCGCTCCAGCAGGGCGGTGTCCGCCCACGCGAGGAAGTCACCCGCCAGGTCCACCGGCAGCGCGCACGTCACGCCGACGAGCCCGTCGTCGGACGTCCACCACGCCTCACCTTGCGCGTAGGCCGCGAGGGCCGTCTCGTGGTTGGCGTAGAAGCACACCGGATGCGCGGGGCGGGCCGCGAGCGCCGCGCGCACCGCCTCCACGAAGCCGGGACAGGGCTCCGCGTCGTCATTGAGCACGACCACGTGGGTGATGCCCCGCGCGGCCTGCGAGATGCCCCACCGCCAGCACGCGCTCGCGACGTTCCACACCCCCCGCCGCACGGTGTCCCGCTCCACGTGCAGCACGTCGCCAGCACCCAACCCGCTGCGCAGGGTTTCCTCCAATCGTTGGAGGACTGGCGCGCGCGCGGCATCGAACGCGGCATGCATCACCGCGAACGCAAGCCGGGGTGCGTCACGGGTGGGCTCCCTCTTCTGCTCCAGGACCATGGGGGCACCTTCCCTGTTCCGGCCAACGCCGGTCAACGGATTGACCCTTCTCGTTTTTCTCTTCTAGCGTTGCTTTCGCGTCCTAAAGGAGGCGCATTCACATGAGCGACAACAACGAGAAGTTCCAGGGCCGTACCCCGGGTCGGAAGCTGAGCCGCGAGGACCTGTCCAAGACGACCGGTGGCGCGATCCTCATCCCCGGCTGTTGCACCCAGGGCTGCTGCGTGGAGCCCACGACCCCCCCGAAGGACACCACGGGCACGGGTCCCATCGTCACCCCCAAGTAGTCAGCCGTTAAGGGAATTCCCCCGGGAAGCGGACGCTTTCATGTCTGGCTTTTCCGGGGGCGTTCCCTCCGCGGTCCCTTCTTTCGCGCGCTGTCTTTGTCTCCCCCTCACCCAGGCCTGCTCCCGTGTCCGACGACAATCGCTTCTGGTGGCCCTTCGACCTGTCTCCCGCCGAGGAGGCGGCAACCGGCGCGTTCCGGGAGCGGATGCGCCGCGAGCCGCAAGCGCTGGACGTGGGCGCGGCGACGCTGGCCGCGGACCTGCTCGCGCACATGATGGGCCGGCACGTGCACGGCATCCTGGAGCGCGACTCGCTGCCGCACACCTGCCACCTGCTCAATGGCTGGGGCAACGCGCGCCTGGACGGGCGGCCTCTCTTGGAGCATCTGGAGCCGTTCGTCCACCGCGATGAAGCGGGGCGTCCGTACATCCTCCAGCGCGACCCGGAGGGTGAGTTCCACCCGTGGCAGGCCATCGCGTACACGGTGATGGCGGGCGTGGATCCGCTGCACCCGCTGCCGGGCGTGCGCGCGTCGTTCCGCGACATCGCGCTCAACAGCCGTCAGCTCAACGTGACGGACGGCATCGAGCTGGGGCACCTGCTGTACGCGCTGGCCGCGCTGGAGCCGGAGCCGCGCGCGGACACCGCGCCGTTCCTCATGGGCTCGGACGTGTGCGACGTGGCGGCGCTGATGGAGCGTGCCGTGGACGCGCACCACCACGGCGGCTTCGAGGTCTGCCGCAAGGTGCACCTGACGGAAGGGCTGTGCGCGGCGGCGGCGAACATCCGGGGCATGGAGCGCTTCCGCCAGGACGCGCAGGGCTTCCTGGACGGGCAGCTGGACATCCTCTTCGTGCTGGGCGCGGCGCTGGAGCAGGTGGACCTGCTGGCGGCCCGGGGGGAGAAGGGCGGGCCGGGGACGCTCTTGCACCAGCTGCGCGAGTCGCTGCTCATCGACTCACCGCTGGAGAACCACTGCTACTACGTGGGCCACCTCATCGAGCTGGCGACGCTGGCGCACGTGGCGGGCTTCGCGATTCCGCCGGAGACCTGGAACGCGATGGCGTTCGTGGCCAACCGGCTCAACCACACCTTCCCGCGCTTCCTGCCGCACACGGTGTTCGCGGAGTGCTTCCTGCACTTCGGTCACTACCGCCGCGCCATCACGCTGCTCATGGAAGTGGAACGGGCCCGCGCGGAGGGCCGCGCGCTCACCTCCGCGGACTTCGCGCGCTACACGGTGGACTTCGACCAGCTGCCCCCGCTGCCCGCGGGTGTGTCGCTGGACGCCGCGGGCCCCGCGCCCACGGGTGAGGGGCTCTACACGCTGGCGCCGCCTCCGGTGGGAGGACGGCCGGAGTTCGAGGCCATCGTCGCGCGCTACTCCAAGGGTGCGAGCGCGCACCTCAAGGCGCGGGGCGGCTTCACGCACTTCCGCCGCATGGCGCCGCCGTCCTGGCCGCGCGCGTTCCACTACGAGCTGTTGGACTACGGCGCGGACGTGGGCGCGGAGATCCACCTGGAGAGCGAGGCCGTGCGCCCCCTGGGGCCGCGCGTGGAGGCGCTGCGGGACCGGGTGGCGGGCCGCTTCCCCGGGCTGGACGTGACGTGGGATGGAGCGTGGTCACGCGGGCGCGGCAGGCTGCGCGTGCTCTTCCCGGCGGGCACGCCGGTGGAGCGCGTGGCCGCGGGCATCCAGGCGCTGGTGGAGGAGACCTTCGCGGACCTGGACGCCGCCGCCAGCGGCCTCTCCGTGCCCGTCGCCCCGTGGGCCCTGCCGCTGGCCACGCCGGCCACCCCGTCGGTGGTCCCTCCGGCGCGATGACCATGAAGCAGCTCGTCATCCTCGCCGGGGGCCAGGGCTCGCGCATGGGCGCGCACCTGGGCGGCCTGCCCAAGGTGATGGCCCCGTTCGGGGGCAAGCCCCTGCTCCAGCACCAGCTGGAGCTGGGGGCACGCCACGGGTTCACCGACGCGGTGCTACTGGTGGGCCACGGCGCGGACGTCATCGAGGCGCACTTCGGTGACGGCGCGTCGCTGGGCCTGCGCCTGCGCTGCCTGCGCGACGTGCGTCCGCTGGGCACGGCGGGGGCGCTGCTGCACGCGCGGCCCCAGCTGGCGGACCGCTTCGCCGTCCTCTACGGCGACACGCTGCTGGACGTGGACCTGGCGCGGATGTGGACGTGGCACCAGGCGGCCGACGCGGCGCTGACGCTGTTCCTGCACCCCAACGACCATCCCCACGACTCGGACCTGGTGGAGGTGGACGACGCGGACCAGGTGGTGGCCTTCCACGCGCATCCGCACCCGCCCGGGACGCCGCTGCCCAACCTGGCCAACGCCGCGCTCTACGTGGTGGAGCGCCGGGCGCTGGAGGTGTTCTCCCCCCGGAAGGCGGATCTGGCGCGGGACGTCTTCCCGGAGCTCCTGGCGCGCGGCACGCGGCTCATGGGCTACCGCAGCCCGGAGTACATCAAGGACATGGGCACGCCGGAGCGCTACGCGCGCGTCACGGCGGACTTCGAGTCCGGGCGGCCCGCGCGCAGCTCGCTGGCGGCGCCCCGGCCCGGCGTGCTGCTGGACCGCGACGGCACGCTCAACCGCCACGTGGGCCACCTGAAGCGCGCGGAGGAGCTGGAGCTGCTGGACGGCGTGGGCGCCGCGGTGCGCAGGCTCAACCGGTCCGGCCTGCGCACGGCGCTCGTCACCAACCAGCCGGTGGTGGCACGGGGCGAGTGTTCGGACGCGGAGCTGCGCCGCATCCACGCGCGGCTGGAGTCACTGCTGGGCCAGGAGGGCGCGTACCTGGACCGGCTCTATGTCTGTCCCCACCACCCGGACGCGGGTTTCCCCGGCGAGCGGCCGGAGCTGAAGGGGCCGTGCGCCTGCCGCAAGCCGGGCGTGGCGATGGTGGAGCGCGCCGCGCGCGAGCTGCACCTGGACCTGCGGAATTCATGGTTCGTGGGGGACACCACCGGAGACGTGCGCACCGCGCACGCGGCGGGGCTGCGCTCCGTGCTGGTGCGCACGGGCGAGGCCGGCGGGGACGCGCGCTTCGGCGACCGCCCGGACTACGTCTTCCTGTCGCTGGGCGAGGCGGTGGACTTCATCCTGGAGGGGCACGCGGCGCTGTCCGCGCGGCTCGCCCCGCTGGCCGCGCAGCTGCGCCCCGGGGACTGGGTGGGCGTGGGAGGCCTGGCGCACTCGGGCAAGAGCACCGCGTCCACGGTGCTGCGCGAGTTGTTGCGCGCGCGAGGCCAGCCCGCGGCGCTGGTGTCGCTGGACAACTGGATCCGCTCGGTGGGCGCGCGGCGCTCCGGGGGGCTGTCGGACAGCTTCGACTATGAAGCCATCCAGGACGCGCTGGAGCGGCTGCGCGCGGGCGAGCGGCTGCGCCTGCCCTGGTACGACCGCGCCACGCGCACGCGCCATGAGAACGGCGACACGCTGGCCCTGTCCCCGGACGAGGTCCTCATCGTGGAGGGCGTGCCCGCGCTGGACGTGCCGGGCCTGCTGCCCCGGTTGGACTTGAAGCTGTACGTGGAGGCGCCGGAGGAGGCCCGGCGCGAGCGCTTCGTGAAGGACCGGCGCTGGCGCGGCCAGGACGACGCCACCGCCCGCGCGCTGTACGCCGCGCGCGAAGAGGGCGAGCACCCGCTGGTGCGCTCCACGCGCGCCCGCGCGGACGTGGTGCTGGAGGGCGCGGCGTGATCCTGGCCCATGCGCCCCTGAGGATGAGCTTCGTGGGCGGCGGCAGTGACCTGCCGTCCTATTCGCGCGAGCACGGCGGCGCGGTGGTGTCCGCCACCATCGACAAGTACGTGTACGTCGCGGTGCACGACACCTTTGACGGCTCGTTGCGGCTGGGCGGCGGCTTCACGGAGACGGCCGCCAGCACGGACGCGCTGAAGCACCCGCTCACCCGCGAGGTGTTGCGCCTGCTGGAGGTGCGGGGCGGGCTGGACATCGTCTCCATGTCGGACGTGCCGGCGCAGGGCACGGGGCTGGGGTCGTCCAGCAGCTTCACGGTGGCGCTCTTGCACGCGGTGGCGGCGCACCAGGGGCGCTCCGTGGACGCGGCGGCGCTGGCGCGCTGGAGCTGCCACGTGGAATTGGAGCGGCTGGGGGAGCCCATCGGGAAGCAGGACCAGTACGCGGCGGCGTTCGGGGGGCTGAACTTCATGGAGTTCCACCCGGATGACACGGTGAGCGTGCACCCGGTGGCGTGCCCCGGCCCCACGCTCTCCCTGCTCCAGTCTCGGCTGCTCACGTTCTACACGGGCATCACCCGTCCGGCGGCGTCGGTGCTGCGAGGGCAGGACGCGGCCATCCAGTCCCAGCGCCGCACGCGCGACGCCATTGGCCGCATGGTGGCGCTGGCGCGGCAGATGCGGGTGGGCCTGGAGCGCGGGGACCTGGACGGCTTCGCGGCGCTCCTGGATGAGAACTGGCACCTCAAGCGCGAGCTGCGTGACGGGGTGAGCTCGCCCACCATCGATGACTGGTACACACGCGCCCGCCGGGCCGGGGCCCAGGGCGGCAAGCTGCTGGGCGCGGGCGGTGGGGGCTTCCTGTTGTTCTACGCGCCGGAGGAGCATCACCCGGCCATCGCCGCGGCGCTGCCGGAGCTGCGCAAGGTGGACGTGCGGCTCCAGCCCCGGGGCAGCGCCATCACCCCGGTGCGTCGGGGGGAGGGGTCATGAGTTTCAGCCGTGGCTATTACGAGCGGATGGTGAAGGCCATCCAGGCGCTGGACCTGGACGAGGTGGAGCGTGCGGTGGACCTGGTGGAGGCCACCTGGCGCGCGGACGGCACCGTCTACACGTTCGGCAATGGGGGCAGCGGCTCCACCGCGTCGCACTACGCATCGGACTGGAGCAAGAGCATCCGCGGGCGCGACGGCAAGCGGCTGCGCTGCATGTGCCTCAACGACAACCTGCCCCTGTTGATGGCGTACGCGAACGACGTCTCCTACGAGGCCATCTTCGAGGAGCCCCTGAAGAACCTGCTCCGGCCCGGGGACCTGGTCATCGGCATCTCCGGCAGCGGCAACTCGCCCAACGTGCTCAACGCCATTGCCTACGCGAACGCGAACGGGGCGCGCACGCTGGGCATCTGCGGGTTCGACGGCGGGAAGCTCAAGCCCCTGGCGCAGCACGCGGTGCACGTGCGCGAGCACCACATGCAACTGGTGGAGGACCTGCACCTGTCCTTCGGCCACGTCGTCATGGGCCGGCTGTGCGGCGACCCGCGCTTCCTCTGACGGGCGCGGGCGTCACCGCCACCTGGCGCGCCTTCCAGGTGGTCACATCGTCCACGCGCGTGCCCCAGTAGTGCCCCTGGTGGTAGCTCTCCAGGCAGCGGGCCAGGTTGAGGTGCTCGCTCTGGGCGCGCGTCTGTCCGCCCAGGTCCCGCCGGTCGTCGCCGTGGGTGAGGTGCAGCACGTCCCCGTGCCTGCGCTGCGTGAGGCCCAGTTCCAGTTGCAGGCGCACCAGCAGGTCCAGGTCCTCCCATCCCCAGCCGGCCAGGTCCGAGTTCATCCCGTTCACGGCCTCGAAGTGCTTGCGGCGCAGCAGCACCATGCCGGGGCCGCTGCGGCTGCCGTCACCCAGGTGCACGCGGTTGGTTTCCACGCGGGCCTCGCGTCCCTGCTCGTCCACGAAATGCACCGCGTACGCCAGCTCCCGCAGCTTTGAGTCGCGCCGCTCGGTCGCGGGCTCGGATTCGAAGACGCGGTCCACGGTGATGAAGTGCTTGCGGCCCAGTTGCCCGCGCGCCGCCTCCAGGAAGTCGCTCTTCAGCACGACGTCCGTGTCCAGGAAGAAGAGGTGGTCCGCGCGAGCGTCGGAAGCGCCCACGTTGAGGGCCAGTGACTTGTTGAAGGGCGTATCGGGCAGCTCCACGCCGCGCAGGCCGGGGAAGCGCGCGGCGTTCAACACCTCGCGAAACAGCGCGGGGTCTCCGCCGCAGTTGACCGCCACCACCTCGTAGTCGTGCGCGGCGAAGAAGCGGCGGTTGCGCTTCAGCGTGACGCCCAGCTCCGGGCGGTCCTTCCATGGGATGACGATGGACAGCTCGGGGCGCACGGGCATGGGGTGGAGCAGAGCCGCTCGCCGCCCGGGCCGTCAATCGCTGGACACGAGCAGGCCCTCACGCACCCAATGCGCCGCCCGCGCCGCGTCCCAGGCGCCCTCCGCCTTCAGCGTGGCGACTGCGACGGGCTCGCGGCAGCGCGACACCAGGGCGGCATCCGGGGGCTCCAGCGTGAAGCGCGCGGGCCAGGCCGGGTCATCCAGCCGCACGGTGCCGGGAGCCTCCTCCACCAGCGGCGCGGACACCCACAGCCGCGAGTGCTCGCCGGGCACGGGCGCGGGCGTGCTCGCGTAGTGGGACACCTCTCGGGCGTAGTGCTCCCAGGGGAAGCCGGGCGTGGGCGGCAGCAGGCCGGAAGGGGGCGGTTCCGGAGGCCGGGGCTTCAAGCGGAGCGGCGCGGAGGGCCCCGTGCGGCGTGCCTCGATGGCGCCTGACACGGCGTCACACAGGATGCGGGCGCAGGCGGGCTCGCCATAGTCCGTGGTCGCGCGGCGCAATGCCCCCTCCGACAGGCGCTGGCGCAGGCCCGGCTCCGTTAGCACGCGCGCGAGGGCCTCCACGCCACCCAGCACGTCCGAGCGCAAACCCGTGCGCGTGGTCCACGTGGGCATGAGGAAGCCCGTCTCGCCAGGGAGGACGGTGTCCTTCAGGCCGCCGTAGGCCGCGCCCACCACGGGGGTGCCGCACGCCATGGCCTCCACGGGGGTGTAGCCGAAGTTCTCGTCGATGGAGTGCGTGGGATGGACCAGCACATCCAGCGCGCCGTAGGTGGACGCGAGGTCCTCATCCGTGAGGTTGGCGGGGAAGTAGAAGAGGTCCTCGCCCAGACCCAGCGTGGTGATGATGCGCCCCATCTCCTGCTGGTAGCCCGGCGTGTAGCCCAGCACCGGGTAGTCTACCCAGTAGTTGCCCACGACCACGCCGGCCACGCGGCGCGGGTGCAGGCGTTCGCGCAGCCGGGCCAGCATGCGCAGGAACAGGTGCGCGTTCTTCTGCGGCACCAGCCGCCCCACGAAGCCCACGACGACGTCGTAGCCCTCGACGCCCAGGAGTTCCCGGCACTCCTGGCGCTCGCGCGGGTGGAAGACGCCGGGGTCCACGGGCAGGGGCAGGTGGCACAGGTGAGGCGTGGGGCCGTCAAACACGTCGCGGAAGATGGCGGCATCGGACGTGCAGTTGATGAGCAGCGCGTCGGTGCGCTCCAAACGGTCCAGGTGCGTGGCGAGGAACCCCTGGTCCAGGATGGGGCCGCCGTGCATGGCGAACACGTGGGGCAGGTCCACGCGTGGACGGTCCATCCAGGTGCGCCGGCTGTTGAAGGACAGCACCGCGTCCACGTCGCCGGGGAGTGGCGCGTCCTCGTCCACGCTCACGAGCGAGAAGCGTGAGGAGAGCGCGCGCTCGTAGAAGTGGCGGGTGCGCTCCACGCTGGGCCACAGGTGCTTGCCGAATCCGAACAGCGCGATGCGCGGCATGGAGGACTCCTCGGGTGCACGGCAGTGCACCGTGCACGGGGCCGCCATCCTAGGGAGGTCGCCAGGAGTTCGTCAGCCCAAGTTGCGACTTGGGGTTCTCCGTATGGGGCCTTGTGAATCGCATCCACGGATTGCCACGGAGGCTCGCGGGTGACAGGGCTGCGCGGACACCAGATCCGCAAGGACGGCAGGTCTGGCCACGCGCGGAGGTGCCTGCCGGAAGCGCCGCCGCCCAACTGGTCCGACGGTCGGACCGCCAAGTCAGTCCCAGGCAGGGGGCTCTGCCGGAAGCGCCGCTGCCCAACTGGTCCGACTGTCGGACCGCCAAGGTGGCCACGGGCGGAGGTGGCTGCCGGAAGCGCCGCCGCCCAACTGGTCCGATGGTCGGACCGCCAAGTCAGTCCCAGGCAAGGGGCTCTGCCGGGAGCGCTGTCACCCAACTGGTCCGACTGTCGGACCGCCAAGGTGGCCACGGGCGGAGGTGCCTGCCGGGAGCGACGTCGCCCAACTGGTCCGACTGTCGGACCAGTTCGCAACGCCTGGCGCCCGGGAGCGCGCTGGCCTGGTAGGCGACGTCACCGGTGGGCCTTCGCGTCCATGTCAGACCCATCTGGTTGGATGGGCGAAGCATCGGGCGAGGAGGGAGGCGGGGATGGTGA
>NZ_RAWK01000072.1 GCF_003612165.1 Corallococcus aberystwythensis
TGTATAAGAGACAGCGACATGCCCGTCCCCCCGTCCGCTCGCCCCGCCGTGCACCGAGGAACTGGTGACGGGCGAAGCGCTTGGACAGGGGCTTCATCCCCTGGGGCAATCCGGGTGTGGACGGCGCGGCCTCGCGCCTGCCCCTCCCCTGGGGGCTACTGGAAGGTCACCTTGCCGTCCCGCTGGTAGCAGACGTGCGGCACGCCATCCGTGGGGCGGATGGCCACGCTCGGGCGGCTGGCGTCCTGCACCGTCCCCAGCTGCGTGTACGTCCAGAAGCCCTGCGCATCCGTCGTACCGAGCGCCAGCGCCGTTCCATTGCGCAGGGCGACGACCGGCTTGCCTCCGCCGTAGGCCAGGTCGGACGCGGCATACTTGTAATCCACCGTCGAGACCCTCCGGGTGCTGGACGCCGCGGGCGTCCCGACCGTGATGTCCTCGATGGCGTTCCATTCGCCATCGGAGATGGCGTTGGAGAGCGCCAGGAAGTGCGAGCCCGGTGCCCAGGCCGCCGCGAGCCAGGGCCCGGTGGCGCTGGTCTTCAGCGGGAAGGACTCCACGGCCGAGCCCCGAAGGACCTGCAGGGACTGACTGACGTAGCCATTCGAAGGCTGGTGCGTGATGAAGTGCAGCGCTCCGGTCGCGTCGAAGAGGGCGTCGCTCGTGAGTGCCTGAGCGGTGACGGAGAACGGCACGGAGGACCACGTGTTCGACGCCGTCCGGGTCGCGATCTCGACGCTCCCCGCGTTGCCGCTGCTGAAGACGATGGACGGCCGCTGCGCCTGCGCCGGGTTGAGCGCGATGCTGATGCGGGTCACGACCGAGGCGTCGACCTCCTCGCGAACCCAGGCGCCGTTGACGCGCGTGGCATAGCCCGCCCGCATCGGCGAGTTGGTGATGTTGCCGGTTCCCTTGGAGTAGGCGACGTGCGGCGTGCCAGTGACCGGATCAATGGCCAGCTGGCTCTTCACGACGAAGACGCCCCCGTTGTTGAAGCCGGGACCGTCAATCAGCTCCGTCGTCCAGGCCGTGCCGTCCCAGCTCGCGTACCACAGGCTGTTGTGGGTGTCGTTCGTGTAGATGACGTGGCCCTTGCCCGTGCTGTCGAACGCGATGTCGCAGCTGCTGCCCGTGACATCCGGCCCCGTGTCGATGGCGGAGCTGGAGGCGAGCGGCGCGGCCACCACGTTGAACTGGAACGCGCCCTCCGCCGTCTTGCCGGATTCCGTCTCGACGGTGACGGACAGGGACGCCGTTCCCGCTGAAGGCAACGTCCAGGTGACGTGCTCATCGGAGGGCTCGACGACGCCCGCGTTGGCGCTCCAGCGGACGGACTTGATGGCTTCACCCGAGGCGACAACCCGGAAGCGCTCCGCCGTGCTTTCGACGTAGGGCCCGGCGCCGTCCTCCCGCTCAATCAGCAACGCCACGTTGGCGGGCCCGGGCGACTGGATGACCTCCGGGGGCCTGGGCTCACGGCCGCAACCGGCGAGCAGCGTCAGACTGCCCAACATCAGGATCCTGGAGACCCACTTCTTCCGCGCCATCACACGAACTCCTCTTTGATGGGCGTGGCGAGTCCTGCGCGCCGCGCCCTGGGAGCTCCGTCAAACGGATGGGCCTCGGGGAAGGTTTATGGAAATCAACATCTCCCCGGAGTCATGGTCATTCCAGTGCAGGCATCCGCACGCCCGCGAGCTTCCGGTCCACCAGCACCGCGTGCAGCGCGTGGATCCGCCCGTTCGCATCCACGTCCACGCGAAGCACGGTGCTCGGGGCCAGCATCGGGTCCTTCGAGGGAGGGTACACCACCACCACCGCGGGCAGGCCGTTGAGCATCCGCGCCTCCCATGCCTTCGGCATGCCACGCATCTCCATCAGCCGGCTGAAGAAGAGAGCGGTGCGTTGTGGGCCCACGATGGGCACCTGCGCCGCACGGAACTTCCCGCCTCCGTCCGAGAGAGCGCGCACATCCGAGGTGAGCAGGGCCTCCGCGGCGGCCACGTCTCCCGACATCAACGCTCCCAGGAAGGCCTCCAGCGCGGCCCGCGTGCGCGCCTGCACGTCACGCGTGGGCACGCAGCGCTCCCGGTCATACGCGGCCATTGCCGCCCGCGCGCGGTGGTGCACCACCTTCACGTTCGCTTCGCTCATGCGCAGCGCCCCGGCCACTTCCAGCACCGAGTAATCAAAGACATCGCGCAGCAGCAGGACCGCCCGCTGCTTGGGTGACAGGGCCTCCAGGGCCAGGAGGAAGGCGAAGGAGACGCTCTCCAGCAGCTCGTAGCGTCCCTCCGTCGAGCCGCCGCCCGGAAGCCTCGCCTCCGCGGATGGAGGGACCTCCTCGTCGCCGGTCTCCACGGGCGAAGGCAGCCATGGACCGACGTAGCCCTCGCGCCTCCGCCGCCGCAGGTGGTCCCGCGCCAGGTTCACCGCGACGCGCGTCAGCCAGGGCCGCAGTGTGTCCAGGCGCTCCGGTGGGGACGCGAGCGCGCGCGCATAGACCTCCTGCACCAGGTCGTCCGCGTCCGCCGACACGCCGGTCATCCGGTAGCAGAGCCCCCAGAGGAAGCGCTCATGCTCGCGTGCGGCCTGAACCAGTGCTCCTCGCGCCTGTGAATCCATTCCGCTCAAGCCTCCACCTCGTGGCGGCGGTGCGCCGCCATGCCCAAGCCCCCGGACATGAAATCCTGTCCCCTTACAAAAGAAGAGAGCCCCCTGCTGGGACCGCCTGTCGGAGGCGAAGCACACGAACTGGTCCGACTGTCGGACCAGTTGGGACCACCTCGGCCGGCAGCCCTCGCACCGACGAGTTCACTCTTATGTTCCCCAACGGACCCGCCACGACCGCCTGCCGGCGGCGAAGCACACGAACTGGTCCGACTGTCGGACCAGTTGGGACCACCTCGGGCCGGGGAGGACGCCCTTCCCTCCCGCGCCCCAGCCAGCTCAAGCTCCCGCCGCGCGGCGCTGGGGTGTCGCGATGCGTTGCACCAGGGCCTGCTCCACGGCCTCGGCGCTCGCCAGGGAGGCGTCCGCGAGCATGCCCTCCGCGCCCACCCAGTCACCCACCCGGTACAGGCCGCCCACGTGCGGCACCTCCACGGCGGGACGCCCTGCCAGCCCGCCGTTCACGGCCCTTGGCAGCCCGGCGCTGACGGTGAGCGAGGGCCGGAAGCGCCGCGCCACCACCTTCGCGCGCCAACCCGGCTGGAGCGCGTCCAGCACCGCCTCCAGCTCCGCCTCGCTCGCCTCCGTGTCCGCGCCGCCCAGGTACTTCGCCACGTGCACCATCGCGCCGCCTTCCGGGGCCAGCTTCGCGGAGGCCGAGTGCACCGACACGTAGTGGGGCCGGTCCAACCCCAGCGCGAACAGCGCGTCCGGCCTCGGCAGGGCGGACAGTCCCAGCTCCAGCGTCGCCGCCTGGATGGGCACCGCCTCCCGCGCCTCCATGGCGAGCACTGCGTCTCCGGGCACCAGCGCCGCCACGTCCGCGGGGCTCCCCGCGAGCACCACCGCGTCCGCGTCGTGCACCGTGCCGTCCGCGAGCCGCACGCCTTCAACCCGCGCGCCTCCCGCCTGGAGGACGACGGCCTCCACCCGCGAGGACAGCTCCAGCCGGACTCCTGCCTCGCGACCCAGCCGCTCCACTGCGTCCACCAACGTGCTCCAGCCCCCGTCCACGTACAGCACGTTCGCGGCGGTCGCGCACTGGAGCTGCTTCAGCCCTGCCTCCGCGCTGAGCGCCTCGAAGTCCGCGCAGTACGAGGACACGCGCACCAGCGCTCCGAGGAGCGCCTGGCTGTCCTTTCGAGTCAGGCGCGTCTCCAGCCACTCCCGCATCGACATCCGCCCCAGGGGCCCCGTGTCGATGCGCGCCAGCCCCGCCAGCAGCTTCGCCACCTCCAGCTTCCCGGCGAGCGACAGCACGTCCGTCGTCATCAGCGTCACGGCCCCACGGGGCAGCGTGTGCAGCCGGCCCTCGCGCAGGGCATGGGCGCCCGCCGGGCTGGGAATGTTTCCTGGAGGCTTCACGCCCAGGCGCTCCAGCACGCGCATCGCCGCGCCCCCCCGGTACAGGGCATGCGGCCCCAGGTTGAAGCGGAAGCCGTCCACCTCCGTCGTCCGCGCGCGCCCGCCCAGGTGCTTCGAGCGCTCGTACAGCGTCACCTCGCAGCCGCCTCGCGCCAGCAGCGCCGCCGCCGTGAGCCCGCCCAGTCCCCCGCCCACCACGGCCACCTTCTTCGCCTGCATGTCCGTCCTCCGTCCCGGCGCCCGGCGCATTCCGGGCATCCAACGGCCACCACGCCGGAGCGGGCCAGAAGGTTACAGCGCCGATTTTCCGTCAGGCGCCGCGGTCGGCCGGCAGCCCCGAGCGCGCGAAGGAGAACACCAGCGACGTCTCGATGCGGCCCGCCTCCGGGCGGCTGGTGAACGATTGCAAGGACGCGAGCCTCGACGCGCTGATGCGGGAGCGCGGCTTCGCGCCTGTACACTGAGGGCCATGCTCGACCACACAGGCATTGGCGTCGCGGACGTCGCCCGTTCCGCCCGCTTCTATGACGCGGCGTTGGGGGCGCTCGGCCTCCGTCGCGCCATGCAGCTGCCCCAGGACACCGGGGCGGATGGCATCGGCTACGGCCGGGAGTACCCCATCTTCTGGATCGACCGCTTCCATCCCCACGGCGTGAAGCAACACACGGCCTTCGCGGCCACGAGCCGCGCCCAGGTCGACGCCTTCCACGCGGCGGCGGTGGCGGCGGGCGGAACCGACAACGGTGCTCCGGGGCTTCGTCCTGCCGACACGGGCTATCCCAAGGGCTACTACGCCGCCTTCGTGCTGGACCCGGACGGCAACAACATTGAAGCGGTCTTCCGGGATGGTTCCTGCTAGCAGTCCCGCGATGACCAGCCCGCGCCCTGCCGGAGTGTCCCCCGAAGCCACCTTTGATGCCGACGCCAGGCTCTGGCGAGACGGCGGCCCGGACGACGCGCGCGAGCGCCTGTGGATTCATCCGTCGGGCCTCCTGCTGCTCGATGCCACCCGCAAGGACGGCAAGCTCGACGGCGAAATCAAGTGGTCGCTCGGCTTCCACGAGATGTCCGAGTACGCGCCGCGCGTGGCCCTGCGGGATGCGCTCGGCCTGCCGAAGGGACCTACCGAAACGTTGATCGCCACGTTCGCGAACGGTGCGCTGGTCGAGGCGCGCTTCCTCGCCGGCTTCGACTTCCCGGACACGCTCAAGGTCGGGCTCCGTGACGGCGCCATCGACGGCGCCGTCGAGTGGGTCATCGGACCGGCCAATGGGGCACTGTTCGAGTACGCCGGTATCAAGCTGCTGTCCAAGGGCTTCAAGGTTCCCAAGCCGTGGCCCCACCGCCTGACGGCCGTCTTCGCCAAGGGCAAGTTGAAGAGCACGACCTTCTTCGACAAGGACGGCACGCAGCTCGACGTCGGCGAGCCCCGGCTCACCGAGTGGGGCGAGAACGCCGAGGCGAGCACCCTCACCGGCTACATCGAGCGCGGCGACTTCGCGGCGGACGCAGCGCGCTTCTTCCCGAAGGCACCCCGCGTGTCGAAGCCTGGCAGCGAGAAGGTTCGCCTCGTTCCCTCGGGCCGGGTGCTCGACGAGGTGGTGAGCAGCAGCGGCGTGCCGGTGATGACCCTTGCCTTCGACTTCGCCAGCTATGGCTTCGACTGCAAGAAGGAGGACCTGGCCGGAGCCAATGACGACAAGTACGTCGGCATCGCGAGCGACGGCTCCGGCGAGATGTTTCTTCTCGACGTCACCACGGGAGAGGTCGTCCGCTACGCGCACGAGGAAGGCTCCGTCACGCCTGCCTTCACGTCGCTGGATCAGCTCGCCTTCTCACTCCTTCGCATCGAGGCGTCCGCCAAGAAGCTGATCCCGAAGGCGAAGCTCTCCGCGCTGTTCAAGAGGCTCGGCCTCACGACGGCCGGTGCACTGCTGAAGGAGTACTGACACCGGGGCGGCATACCGCGGCGGCACCACTGCACGGAGCGCACGAAACAGCCTCCGGGCCCGCGAGACGCGCAGGTGGGTGAGGTACGCGTGGAGAGGCATGCCCAGCGCCTCGCGGAAGGCCCGGCACAAGTGGAACCGGTTCCAGCCCACCTGCCGGGCCAGCGACTCCAGCGTGATGCCCTCCGGGATGGCATCGTGCAGCGCCTCGACCACATGTTGGACAGGGTGGTTCAGGAACAGCCCTTAGCGATGCTGGGCCAGCATCCAGTCCCAGAACGCATAGTTGTCATACTGCTGGGTCCAGCAGTCGTGCGCGTTGCCAGGCAGCACGGTGAAGCGCGCGATGGCGCTCCCGGATGCCACCACGCCGGGCTGCGACGTCCATGTGGGGCTGCCCGCGCCCGGGAACAGGTACGTCACCGTCTGGGATGGCGCCGGCACCGCGAGCGGCTGGGTCAACCCATAGTTCTTCGTCACGCCCGTCAGCCAGGAGCGGTCGGCGGTGTAGGTGATGCTGTCCCCATACGAATGCACCGCCCACACGGGCACGTTCAGCAGCTGGGTGATGACAGGGCCCGGCGCGCCGATGTTGCTGGCCATGGGCGCCAGCGCGGCCAGCCGGCTCCCATACGTGTATGCGTACTTCCAACTCCCGTAGCCCCCGAAGCTGAGGCCCGTCAGGTAGATGCGCGTCGTGTCCACGCGGTAGTTCGCCACGAGGAAGCTGATGAACGCGTCCACTTCCGCTGGCTGCCAGGACGTCGCCGCGCGCGGCGTGAAGACCATCACCTGACGCTGCCCGAAGTACGTCTTTCCCTGGCTCGTGTAGCGGATGTTCTTCAACGCCCCGTTACGCGTCACCACGTTGAGCAGGTCCGCCTCCGTCGTCGACGTGCCGAACTCACCGTTCCCGTTCAGGTGGACGATGACCGGATAGGACGTGGTGGACGTCAGGTAGCCTGGAGGCAGGTACTCCCCATAGCCGTAGCCCGCCCCCGTGCTCGCGGGCAGCCGGGCCACGACCTGGTCCTCGGTGGTGATGGTGAGCCCCGCCTCGTGCGTTCCCCATGCCTCGGCCTCTCCCGGCTCGAAGCCGCCCCCACAGGCGACGGCCCCCATCGCGATGGCCAGCGCAATCCATTGCATCCGCATGGTGTTCTCCCGGTCCGGGTCTGATGCACCCGCAGTCTGCGATTCCGGTTAAAAATAGGAAAGCAGAGATTCAACGGACCGGGTCAGCGCCGGGCCTCTTCCAGCACCCAGGCCTTGAATGCCGCCACGTCCCGCCGGCCCGTCAGGGGACGCGGGTGCACGAGCCAGTAGCTGAAGTCGTTGGGAAGGACCGCCTTGAAGGGCTGGACCAGCCGGCCCGCCTTCAGGTCATCCGCCGCGAGCATCAGCCGCCCCAGCGCCACGCCATCCCCGAGCCGGGCGGCCTGGAGCGCCAGCCCGGCGTCGTTGAACACGGGCCCGCGCTCGGTGTCCACGCCCGCCACTCCGGCGGCATCCAACCAGCGCCGCCAGCCATCCTTCGGCGTGTCGTGGATCAACCGGACCTTCTCCAAATCTCCGGGCGCACGGAGCCGCTTCGCCAGCGCCGGGGTGCACACCGGCGACAGCCCCTCCGCCGCCAGCGGCTCCGCCTTGAGCCCCGTCCACCGGCCCAGCCCGGAGCGGATGCCCACGTCGAAGCGGTCGTCGAGGAAGTCCCAGAGCGCTTCGGAGCTGTTCACGTGCAGCTCGATGTCCGGATGCTGCTTCCGGAAGCGCTCCAGGCGCGGCAGCAGCCAGCACGCTGCGAGTGACGGCAATACCGTGATGCGCAGCGGGCCCTGCTCGTGTGCGTACAGCCGCGTGGTCGCTTCGGACATGCGCTCGAACACGGGCGTCAGCTCGCGCAGGTACGCGGCGCCCCTCGCCGTCAGCGTCAGCGCATGGCCGCGGCGGTCGAACAACGAAACACCGAGCCAGTCCTCCAGCTGCCGCACCTGATGGCTGATGGCCGCCTGGGTCACGCGCAGCTCCGTGGCGGCGCGGGTGAAGCTCAGGTGCCGCGCTCCCGCCTCGAAGGCACGGAGGGCACCCAGCGGTGGAATGCGGCGCATGCTCGATGAGCCCCCTTTATCGAGGCCGCGAGGATAGCTCGCTGGGGCGGCGCCCCGAAATGGAGTCTGTCCTGGACGGCGAGAAGGCGCGATGGACGCGCCCCCCGCGCGAGGTGCCCGTCATGATTTCCGCCGAGGTGTGGGTGTTGTTCCTGGGCTACACGGTGCCCATGGTGGTGAGCCCCGGACCGGGCAACACGGTGCTCGCCACCGCCGGAGGCCGCTTCGGCGTGCGGGGCACGCTGCCCTTCTGGATGGGCTTCGAGGCGGCCAACGTCGCGCTGTGCCTCCTCTACGGCATCGGGCTGGGCGGAGTGCTGCAAGGGCTGCCCGCGCTGCACCAGGTCCTGCGCTGGGGCAGCGTCGCGTACCTGCTCTACCTCGCGTGGGGCTTCTTCCGCGGCTCGGCCACCTCCGGGGAGGCGGACGACGCGCCCTCGCGCCTGGGGTTCGTGGAAGGGCTGCTCGCGGTCGCGCTCAACCCGAAGATCCACTCGATGATCCTGGTGATGTTCTCCCAGTTCCTGGACCCCGCGCGGGGGATGTTCTCCCAGGCGGCGCTGCTCACCGCGGGCTTCCTCATCGTCTGCGTGGCGTGCCACTTCCCGTGGATCTACGGAGGCAAGCTCATCCTGGGGCGCTTCCGCTCCGAGCGCGCCATGCGCATCCAGGGCTGGACCTTTGGCGCCTGCATGGTCGCCGTCGCGGGGTACGTGGCCTTCGCCTGACACCAGCCAGCCGGGGCCCGGCGCGTCCGCTCCCTGTCATCGCGGAACGGCGGCGAACGGTTCGCGTGTTTCACGACCTGGAGGGACCGTGGCACGCATGCAGTGCACCGACGCAGGGCAGAACACGGATGTGCTCTTCCGCTTCCTGGTCCAGAGCACGAAGGACCGCGCCATCTTCGGCATTGACCTGCAAGGGCACATCATCAGCTGGAATTCGGGCGCCGAGCACATCAAGGGCTGGCGTGCCGACGAGGTCCTGGGGCAGCACTTCCGCATGCTCTTCCCCGAGGACTACCGTCGGCAGGGGCGCCCGGAAGCAGAGCTGCGGGAGGCCTTCCAGACGGGACACTTCCAGGGCGAGGAACCCCGGCTGCGCAAGGACGGAAGCCTCTTCATCGCCGAGGTGGACCTGTGGCTTCTGCGTAACGACGCGGACCATCCCTGCGGGTTCGTGAAGGTCACGCAGGACGTCACCGCGCGCAAGCAGGCGGAGGAGGCGCTGCGCCAGAGCGAGGCGCGGCTGAGCGCCATCCTCGCCTCGCTGGACGAAGGCGTCACCCTGCACGACGTGCACGGGACCATCCGCTTCGCCAACGCCGCGGCGGAGGAGAAGCTGGGCCTGTCGGCGAACCACCTGATGGGCCGCACCCCCTTCGACCCGCGCTGGGGTGCCATCCGGGAGGACGGAAGCCCCTACCCCGGCGAAGAGCATCCGCACATGCGAGCGCTGCGCACGGGAGAGAGCGTCACCGGGGACGTGGTGGGCATCCAGCAGGAAGGAGGAGGCCGCATCTGGCTGTCGGTCAATGCCCGCCCCCTCCGCACGGCCGACGGCCGCATCGCGGGCGCCGTCAGCTCCTTCTTCGACATGAGCCGGCGCAAGCAGGAGGAGGAGGAACGGGCGGCCCTGCTCGCCCGGGAGCGGGCAGCGCACGCCGAAGCGAAGGCCGAGCGCCAGAAGCTCTACGCCATCTTCGAGCTGGCCCCCGTGGGCATCGCCATCTTCCGGGGCGCCCACCACGTCGTGCAGTACGCCAACCCCGTCCAGTGCCAGTTCTGGGAGCGGAGGAGCGAGGAGGTGCTTGGCAGACCCTTCATCGAACTCCTGCCAGAGGAGCTGGGGCCCTCCATCATCGCGACGACCTGTGACCCCGTCTTCCAGAAGGGGGAGTCCCGGGTCTTCACGGAGGAGCGCTTCCAGTTCACCCGCCGGTCCACGGGCGAGCGGGTGGAGCACTACTTCAACTTCACGCACGTGCCCATGCGGGACCAGGATGGCACCGTCGAGGGCTTCATGGCGGTGGCCTGGGATGCCACGGACGCGGTGAGGGCGCACCAGCGCGCGGCCGTCCTGACCCAGCAACTCCAGGACCGCGTGGACTTCGAGCAGCAGCTCATCGGCATTGTCAGCCACGACCTGCGCACCCCGCTCAACGCCATCCACCTGACGGTGGGCGCCATGGCCCGGCGCGACGAACTGGACGCGCGCACCGCCCAGTCCGTCCTGCGCATCCAGTCCGCCGTCCACCGCGCGAGCCGGCTCGTGGGAGACCTGCTCGACTTCACCCAGGCCCGCCTGGGCGGAGGCATCCCCATCGCGCCCCGCGCCGCGAACCTGCACCAGGTGGCGCGGCAGGTCCTGGATCAGGTGGATGCCGCCAACCCCGGCCGCACCCTGCGGGTGCAGGAGCAGGGCGACGCGACGGGGGAATGGGACCCGGAACGGCTGGCCCAGGTGGTGCAGAACCTGGTGACGAACGCCCTCAAGTACAGCCCCGAGTCCAGCCCGGTGCAGGTGACGACCCGGGGTGAGAGGGATTGGGTGGGCCTGTCCGTCCACAACCAGGGCACCCCCATCCCTCCAGAGAAGCTGCCCGGCATCTTCGAGCCCCTCCAGCGCGCGACGTCGGAGGTGGACTCCTCCGGCCGCAGCGTGGGCCTGGGGCTCTACATCGTGAAGCAGCTGGTGGAGGCGCACGGCGGCACCGTCGACGTCACCTCCACCCTCAAGGACGGCACCACGTTCAACGTGCGCCTTCCCCGGGGCAGGCCCGCGCCGACGGGCTCACGCGGGCAGTGACTTCAGGAAGGCGAGCAGGGCGGCGTTCACCTCCGCGGGGCGCTCCTGTTGGATCCAGTGGCCCGCGCCCGGCAGGACGAGCACCTCCTGGAGGTTCGGCACCAGCGCCTTCATGGCGTCCGTGGGAGCGAAGGCGCGGCCCGGGTCCTTCTCCCCGGTGATGAACAGGGCGGGCTGCTGGATGACGGCCGTCGCGAGCCGCGGCAATTCCTCCCAGTCGCGGTCCATGTTGCGGTAGCGATTGAGCCCGCCCCGGAAGCCGCTGTGCGAAAGCTCCTTCGCGAAGTGCGCGACGTCCGCCTCCGTGAGCCACGCGGGCAGCGAGTCCGGCACCTGGAGCCCCGTGAGGAACCCGTCGCCCTCGCGGCGCGCCTGCACGGCCGGGGCCTTCGTGTCGAAACCGGGAGTCCCGCCCAGGGTGATGCGGAGCGTCCTCGGGATGTCCGCTTCGAGCTCCGCCTCGGCGACGCCCGGCTCCTGGAAGTAGAGGATGTAGAACCACTTGTCGCCGAACACGCGCTTGAAGAGCTGCGTGGGCGGCATGGGCGCGCGGCCCAGGTGCGGCACGCTCATGCCGACGACGGCGCGGAAGCGGTCCGGGTGCAGCGCGGCGCAGTTCCACGCCATCGCCGAGCCCCAGTCGTGGCCGACCACCACGGCGGTCTTCTCTCCCAGCGCATCGAGCAGGCCCACGAAGTCCGCCAGCAGCTGCTTCATGCTGTACGCCTCGATGGGCTCCGGCCTGTCGCTCCCGCCGTAGCCGCGCACGTCGGGCGCGACGGCGTGGTAGCCGGCCTCCGCGAGCGCGACGAGTTGGTGGCGCCAGGAGTAGCCGGACTCCGGCCAGCCATGGAGGAGCAGCACCAGCGGCCCCTGGCCGGCCTCGGTGAGGTGCAGGTGGATGCCATTCGTCCGGACGGTGCGGTGGGTGATGTCGGCCATGGGCCCGTTCTGCACGACGCGAGCCCGTCCTGCCATCCTCCGAGCGCACTCGGGTCTGGATGATGACGGTGGGCATCGGGCCGGTGACAGGAGTCACCAGACGCGCTCCCGGAAGCGCTCCTCGCTGCCTGTGAAATCCGTGGGTTGTCCGCGTCCGTGCGGCCCGCGGGGGCTGGCACACCCGCTGCTATGGGGTCCCGTGTCGCTTCAACGCAAAGAACCCCATCCCTTTCGAGGAACCCCCACCATGGCCCTCTCGCCCCTTCGCAGCGCCACCACGCCCATGTCCCGCATGTCAGTGCATGACGCTGGCAGCGCCCGTCCCGGCAACCTCCAGGGCGGCGCGGAAGGGCCCGGCGGCTCCGGGCCCATGGGCCTGAAGCGGCGCACCCCGGGGCCTGAGGTGCTCCGGCAGGACGGCTTCGACGCCGGCCCGGGCAAGGGCGCGGAGCTGGGCAGGCTGCTGCAGGACACGCTGTCGGCGCTGACGTCCATCGTGCAGCTGGTGGCGCAGGCCGTGCCGGGCGGCGCGCAGGCGCTCCAGGGAGCCCAGGGTGCACAGGGCGCCGCGGGTGGGAAGTGCGGCTCGGGGTCGCCGCCCTTCTCCGACAGCAGCTTCACGCCGAAGGACGCGGGCCGTCCTCCCGTGGCGCTCAACGGCAACACCGGCGTCGTGGGCCCGGGGGCCTCGCAGCAGGCGACCGCGTCCCAGGGTGGCTCGAAGCTGGGCGGCAACCTGCCCGCGGGGCTGGAGAAGTTCCGGGGCGCCATCGAGTCCGCCTCCGCCAAGACGGGCATGCCGGCGGAGATGCTGGCCGCTCAAATCTGGCAGGAGTCGCGCGGCAACCTGGAGGCCGTCTCCACCAACGGCGGCAACGGCCTGACGGACACCGGCCTGATGCAGGTCAACCCCAACACCTACGGGGAGCTGCAGGCGAAGCACCCGGAGCTCCAGGGCAAGAACCTCTCCGACCCGGAGACCAACATCCTGGCGGGCGCCTTCTACATGAAGGACATGAAGGAGCAGTTCGGCAGCGATGAGCTGGCCCTGCGCGCCTACAACTCCGGCCCCAACGGCGTGGACAAGAGCAACCCGGACGCCATCCCCGCCGGCACCGGCGACGCCACCTACGTGCAGAAGGTGAAGTCCTTCATGAACACGCTGGCCACCGGCCAGGGCACGCTGCCCGCGTAGCCTGGACGCTCAGGCGGCCCCGCGGACGCCCTGGCTGTAGCTGTCGCAGAGCGCCAGGTACTCGTCGCTGTCCATGGCGAGCGCGGAGACCCGCATCTTCTTGACGCGGGGCTTCGCGAGCGTGGTCTTGATCTGCACCATCTTCATGACCGGAAGCCCCATGTAGGACTGGTCGAGGTAGAGGTTCTCCTGCATGTCCTCCCAGGCGATGAGCACGCCGTCCGGGAAGCGGATGCCGTCCCGGCCGATGAGCAGCACGGGCGTGTCCAGCTTCCCCAGCCCCCGGACGCAGTTGAAGAACATCCAGGCCGAGGCCAGCGTGATCAACGCCACGAAGATCCACACGTTGCTCTTGGAGAGCGACTTCCAGGTGAGCACGCCGAAGAAGACCGTCGCCAGCGTCCAGATGACCACGCCGGCGATGAGGCGGGCCCGCGAGTAGTAGATGGCGCGCGGCTGTTCCGCCTGCTTCTTGGACTGGGGGGAGCGGTAGATTTCCATGTCGGATGCTCGTGGGTGCGTCAGCCGGCCAGCCGGTCTGACAGGTAGGCCAGCAGCACTGGCGCGTTGATGACCTTCGCTTCGTCGAACTTCCGGGTCCTGCCCTGCGCGACGATGATCAGCTCGCGGGACGCGAAGCCCTGGTCCACCTCGTCCTGGAGGCGGATGCTTTCGATGTCGTCCCAGCGCCAGAGCCGTCCCCGGTGGGTGAGCCCCGCGTCGCCCAGCGTCAGCGGCCCGAAGCGCACCGGCTGCCCGGCGGAGACCTGGAGATTCACGCGTTCCAGCAGGCGCGACACCACCTGCTCCAGCACCACCGCGTGCAGCGCCTCCGCGTCGCTCCACAGGTCCAGCCGCAGCCGCAGCGTTCCTCCCGCGTGGCGCAGCAGGACGCGGTCGTGCGCGTGCTGTTCGACGATCTCCCGCACGTCCCGCCAGCGGATCCGCGTGCCGTCAGCGCTCAAACCCGAGTCGTCCACCGTCAGCGTGCGCGGCGCCCGCAGCCAGGCGAAGAGGTCGCTGGCCCGCCACCCGAGGACGTAGATGCAGCAGGGAATGCCCAGCAGCAGCAGGGAGAACCCGAACGGGCTCCGGAGCACGTCCTGGACCATCTGGTGCGGAAGCAGGGGCACGCCCAGGGGATCCAGCAGCGCCGCGGCCTCGATGTAGAGCAGGGCCAGGCCCGCCAGGAACCAAGACAATGAGTGCGTGGGAAAGAGCTTGTGGTGCGAGTGCTTCAGTGACGCCTCCAGACGACCCGGGCGTCTATAAACAATCACTCCTGTCTCCGCGATGTGTTTCACCCCTCGGGTGTACGTTCTCGCGGGCTGGGAAAAACACCCTCGCTCGCTGAGACAGCACTGTCTGGCTTTGCGCGGAATCTCCCTTATCCAATCACAGTGGTGGTATGGGACGCGTTCCCGGGTCCCCGAGGCGCACTCCCGATGACCGATGACATCAAGGACAGCCCCGCCTTCAAGGCGCTCAAGGCGCGCATGGACGCCCTCAAGAACGCGCCTCCGCTGGAGAAGGCGCGCACGTTCCTGAAGGCCTACTGCGCGGTCAACTCGACGCTGGAGGAGGTGGACGACCAGATCCGGCACGTGCTGGGCTTCAACAGCATCTCGCTGTGGACGGGCATCGCGGGGCTGGAGACCGTCCTCGCCGACACGCACCTGCCGGCCTCGACGCTGGTGTCGCTGGTGCGCGAGGACGCGAATCGGAAGGAACTGCCCGCCACCCCCGCGGCGGCCCGCCAGTACCTGGAGCAGGTGCTGGGCCTGCTGCGCAAGTACCTGCCGAAGGAGCCCGAAGTCGAAGGTGTCGCCGGCTTCGGCATCGACGAGGTCTACAACCTGCGCGACCCGGCCCACACGCTGGAGCGGCTGCGCTGCATCGACGTGGTGGGCGTGGGCAACGGGAGCTTCGCGCTGCTCGTGCCGGAGCACGCCAGCGACGACGAGGGCCCCTTCACGGTCTACCGCTACGAGGCGGTGTTCGGACAGCCGTTCAAGTACGATCGCGTGACGGACGCGGACCTCATCGCGAAGGTGCTCGAGGCGTCCCGCAGCTCCCCCTGAGGCCCCCATGCCCCTGCCGCGCAATGACTACCTCCCGCAGCTCGCCATCGTCGGCAACGCGCGGCTGCGAGGACGCGACCTGCGGGCGCAGGTGATTGACGACCCCGGCGGCGCGGCGCTCGTCCGGGGACCTGATGACTTCGGGGGCTTCGCCCTGCCGGATGGGGGCTTCGAGCCATCCTTCTACGTCTGGCTGGACGCGATGAAGGCGCGGGGGCTCGTGGCGCTCCGGGTGCTCACGGACAGCGACCCCGCCGATTGGATCCTCCAGGCTCCACCCCCTTCCCTGCCCCGGCTGCCGGACTTCGTCCTCGTCTTCGGGGACCGGGAGGCCGGGTACGGGTTCCGCTTCGAGCACGGCCCCACGACCCCGAAGGAGGTCTTCGTCCCGGTGGAGGTGCCCCGGCGGGTGGCCATTCCGCCCGTGGACGCGGCGGAGCGCGAGCTGCTGGAGGCGACGCGCGGCTACGTGCGGTTCCTGGAGGGCAAGGTCCGGCGCGATGACAGGACGGCCGTCTTCTACGAGGCCATGGGGCGCGAAGCCCTGGAGCAGCTCACCGCCACCGAGGCGCGCTTCCAGGAACTGCTCGCGGCGCGGCGCAAGGCCCAGCTGCACCAGCTGCGCAAGGACTACAAGCCCCAGCCCGGCTACACGAAGGAGCTGCGTCCCGGAGTGCTGGAGCAGGCAGACCGGGTCCAGCGGATGACGGACTTCGCGCGCGTGATGGAGGAGGCGGGGCTGTCCTGGCGGACGCAGCGGCTGGCGCTGGTGGCGTCAGGGCTCTCCCCGCTCAACATGCGCCACGAGCGCACGTCGGAGGACACGCTTCCGGACTACGTGCGCCATCCCGGCTACATCGCGGTGGGCTCACGGCTGGCGAAGGCCGCGTGTGACGGGCGCAACGCGGCGCTGAACGCCTCCGCCTGACCCGCCGCCGCGCATCGGGGTGCACGGCGGCCACGCCCCACCTCGCGAGGGAGGCATCCCGGACGCGGATGGCCTACGGTGGGGGCGCCATGAGCTTCGCCGACAAGATGCGCGTCTGGATGCCCCTGCACGAGAACGGCGTCAGCCGCGGCGTGCACTTCGTGGGGGCCTACCTCTTCACGTTCGCCCTGCTGGTGCCCCTGTGCTGGGTGCGCGTGCCCGGCACGCCGCTCACCGCCGCGCACCTGCTGGTGGCCGCGGTGGCCGTGTACGCCATGACGCTGGAGTGGACCGCCGGCCTGCTCATGGCCCTGCCGCTCATCCCCACGCTGCTCGCCGCCGAGACCGTGTCCCGGCTCCCCACGGGAACCGCCGCGGGCATCGCGGTGGGCGTGATGGTCTTCCGCTTCGCGCTGGTGGTGGGCGCGCACGTCGTCTTCGAGAAGAAGACCCACGGCCTGTCGCTGGGTGGCCCGCTGCTCTTCTTCATCGAGCCCGTGTACCTGCTCACCCTGGTGCTCTTCGCGCTGGGGTTCAAGCAGGACCTGCGTGCGCGCGTGGCCTCCACAACCGCCGGCGCCTGACCCCGTGGAGGTCCCTGGCTTGTTCGTCCGGCATCCCGCCGCGCGCTGGGTGCTGCTCACCCTGCTGTCGTTCCTCGTGCTGTCCCTTGTTCCCCTGTCCGGGGTGACAACGACGGGGACGCTGAAGGAGGGCTACACGGACCACGTGCGCCACCCGTACGTGGTCTGGGTGGGGCTGCATCGCGGGGTCCAGGCGCTCTACACCGCGCCGCTGGGCGAGCTTCGTGAAGGCATTCCGTACCGGCAGGCCATCGACCAGTGGCTGGAGGTGCCGTACGTGTATCCGCCCGGCGCGCTGGTGCTCTTCCTGCCCCTGGCGCTCCTGGGCGAGTGGGTGCCCATGTCGCCCCTCGCCTTCGGGCAGGTGTGCCTGCTGTACCTGCTCGTCTTCGCGCACGTGGCGTTCTACGCGGCGCTGCGGCTCCTGGACGGACTTCCCGCCGGAGGCCGCTGGGCGGTGGGGGTGCTCTGCTGGCTGGTGCTCATGCGGCTGGCGCTCAATGGCCAGTACGACGGCGCGTGGCTCGTCTGTGGGGTGCTGGCGTTGGCGGCGCTCGCGAAGGACCGTCCGGCGACAGCGCTCCGCTGGCTGGCGCTCGCGGCGCTCTTGCACTACCGGGCATTCGTCCTTGTCGCCGTGGGCGTGGTGGCGCTGTGGCGCGCGGTGCAGGGGCGGCCGGCGCGCGACTGGCCCTGGGGCACGATGCTGGGGGTGGCGGTGGCGGGCGTCCTCTGTGTGCGCACGTTCCTGTGGATGGCGCCGCTGGCCGCTCGGACGGAAGCGGCGACGCCTTCCATCCTGGGGGAGCCCGGGACGGTGGCCCTGGTGATGGGCTTGAGCGCGGCGGTGCTGGCGCTCTCCTGGCGCGGCTCGGATGGACTGGTGACGGCGTCGGTGGGGCTGGGCGTCGTGCTCGCGGTCATCGACACGCGCCACTGGTGGCATGCCTCCGCGCTGCTGCTGGTGCTCCTGTCCGTGGGCGTGCTGCGGATCCCGCGCTGGCCCACGGCGGTGCGCCTGGGGCTCGTCGTCTGGGCGGCGGCGCTGGAGATCGCCGTGTGGCACGGCAGTCCCCTCTGGTTGTTCCGCGACTTCAACCGCTTCCTGCGGCTGATGTGACGGCTCAGCGGTACTGGAGGAGGAACCGGGCCTCGTCCCAGACAAGTCCATAGCGGTGCAGGAGGTCCTCGATGCCCACGCCCGCCGGGGACGGATGGGCGATGGATTCAAACCGGTTCCATTGGAGCGTCCCGTCGGAGGCCGCGGAGACGAGCAGCGCTCCATCCGGCGAGAAGGCCAGGGCCGCCAGGAAGCCCTGCTGGCCCGTGAAGCCCCCCAGCCGCTCTCCGGAGGACAGGCTCCAGACCTTCACGCCCTGCTCCATGCCCGACGAGGCCAGGAAGCGCCCATCCGGCGACACCGCCAGGGCCAGCACGCCCACGGCCTTCTCATCCAGCGTCCTCAACAGCCGGCCCCCCTCCACGTCCCAGACGCGAATCGGCTGCCGCATGCCCGCTGTCACCAGGTGGGGCTGGGACGGGGTGAAGGCCACGGCGCGCACGGGCTCGCCCAGGTCGAGCCGCAGCAGGGGCTGACGCCGCTCCACGTCCCAGGTGCGCACCGTCTTGTCCTTGCTGCCCGACGCGAGCCTGCGCCCCGTGCTGTCGAAGGCCAGGGCCCAGACCTTGCCGGTGTGTCCCTGGAGCAGTCCCACGGGCCTGCCGTCCATCACCGACCAGAGCTGGATGTCGGGATCGCCCGCCACCGCGACGAGCGTCCCATCCGGACTGAAGGCCACCGCGCGCACGGAGCCGTTCACCCCGGGCAACTCCAGCAGCACCCGGCCCGAACGCGCGTCCAGCACGAGCGCCCTGCCCTTCATCGTGCCCACCGCGATGCGCTCGCGGTCCGGACTCACCGCCAGGGACACCGCGGACTCCGTTCCCCCTGGCGCTGAACGGAGGTCATTCCCCTCCTCGATGCGCCACCGCCACCAGCCTTCTTCACCGCCCGCGAGCAGCTCACGCTCCTGGGAGAACGCGAGCGCCTCCACCCATGCGGAATGTCCGCGCACCACCACCCGCGAAGGAACCTCCGGCCGGCGCCACACGTCGAGAACGCCGTCCATCCCGCCCGACGCGAACGTGCGCCCGTCTGGAGACAGGGCCACGCTCATCACGGCGGCGTGATGCGCATCCAGCCGCTCCAGCAGCGCGCCTCCATGTCCATCAATGAGCTGCACACGCCCGTCCCATCCGCCCTGGACCAGAGACTGGAACCGGCCGTCGATGGCTGCCACGGAGACGTTGCCGGAGTTGCGCAGCACGTCGGTGAGCTGTCCTGACCGGGCGTCCCAGAAGCGCACGGCGCGGTCGCCCGCCGCCGTCATGATGCGCTGACCGTCCGAGGAGAACGCCCCCGCCTCCACCTTCTCCTCATGCCCCAGGAGGCGGTGGACCTCCTTGCGCGACGCCACATCCCAGACCCGGGCGCTCCGGTCCGCGCTCGTCGACAGGAGCCGCCCGCCGTCCGGGGAGAAGACGACGGCGATGACGTTGTCGTCGTGATGGAAGCGCAGCAACTCGGAGCCGGTCGCGACGTCCCAGACGCGGACCGCCTTGTCCAGGCCACCAGAGGCCAACCACCTGCCGTCGGGCGAGAAGGCCACCCCGAGCACGACGTCGGTGTGGCCCTGGATGACCGCGTGCTGCCGGCCCTGACGCCAATCCCAGACACGCAGCTCCCCGGGCCTGCCCGCGGAGGCCAGCCAGCGGCCGTCCGGTGAGAAGGCGACGGCGTGGACCTCCGCCGTGTGGCCCTTCAGCTCCGCCAGCAACTCCCCGCGCTCCACGTCCCAGAGCCGCACGACGGAGTCGTAGTGTCCGGAGGCCAGCACCCGGCCATCCGGCGTGAAGGCCAGCGCGAGCACCGAGCCCTGGATCCGCTTCGACCAGCGCAGCGTGGAGGCACGGTCCACCGCCTGGCCCTGTCCCCACTGCGCGGACAGCGAGTCCCGCGACGCCCGGGCCAGCGCGAACGATGCCGCCGCCACGCCCCACTGCCGGGACTCGGTGGCCGCGTCACCCTTCGCCTCGTAGACGCGAGCGCGCAGGTCCCGCGCCGTCATGGCGTCCGGAGCTTCGCCACCGGAAGACCGGTGCGCCGAACAGGAAGCAAGCATCAGCGCGAGACACCACCACCGCATGGGGCTCCCTCCGGAAACCGGGCACGGCCTGCCTGGGCGCGCAGCGTCCGCACCTTGGGGCCAGGACCGTACCCCGGATGAAAGGAAGCCATGCCCATGCGGTGGGCATGCCACCCGATGCGGTCCCAACCGGTCCGGCGGTCGGACCGGCTTCCGCTGCTCGGATGGAGCGGAAGCTCGTCAGCGCAGGGGCGCCGGACCGCGGCGCGCCCAACGGGTCCGGCCGTCGGACAGGTTTCCGCCGGCCCGGATGGAGCGCCAACCTCCCGTCCATGAGGGGGTGCCCTGTCCGGACCGGGGCACGCCCAACTGGTCCGACTGTCGGACCAGTTCGCGCGGTCCGCCTCCGGAGCGGGGGCCCTGCGGGTTTTCTCTCCTTCTCATCCGGTTGGACGGCCTTGATGGCCGAAGGTCCAGACGTCCAAGGAGGCCCCGTCCGCGCGGAAGTCCGGCGGGCCCCTGCGGCTACAGGCCCGTGGGATAGGTCTCCGGCGCTTCGCCGCGCTCCCATCCGGTGGTGCGCTCCAGCGGCTCGAGCGCGCGCGTCTCATCGAGGTGCAGCATCGCGTCAAACTGCTCCGGCAGCCGGGTGTGGAAGTAGTGGCTCATGCGCTCCGTGTCGGGCCGGTAGATGACGCCGATGGCCCGCTGCAGGCGCCGCTCGCGGAGCGCCCCGGAGACCTCGCCCAGCTCGCGGAGGTCCAGCAGGAAGCCCGGCAGCCCGACCTGGTGGAAGAGGGACTCGCAGCTGCCCGGCAGCCCATGGCGGACCTTCTTCCGCTCGGCGGCCCCGCCCCAGTTGGAGGCCGCGGTGACGGAGCCCTGGTACGTGCTGAAGCCGATGAGCCGCGTCGCTCCCGGGTGACGCTGCCGCGTCAGCTGTCCCAGGTTCACCTCGCCCGAGGCCCCCATCTCCGTCGCGCGCGCATCCCCGACGTGCGAGTTGTGCGCCCAGACCACGATCCGCGCGTCACCGGAGCGGCGCGTCAGGAAGCCCAGCAGCGCGTCCAGCGTGTCCGCCATGTGCGTGTCGCGCAGGTTCCAGGACGAGACGCGCCCGTGGAACATGGACCGGTAGTATTCCTCCGCGTTCTGGACGACCCGTGCGTTCTGCTCCGCGTCGAACTGGGCGTCCTCCGCCAGGTGCCCGTCCCGGTGCAGCAGGGACTCTCGCTCCCGTTGCAGCTCGCGGAGCTGGGCGATGACCTGCCGCTCGCAGTCCGGTGACAGGCCCAGCGTGGTCGAGTGACCGTAGTCCTGCGGATCCTCTCCGAAGTGTTCGAAGCAGGCGTAGCGATGCCGGGCACGCTTCGCGGCCGCTGGATCCGCGCCGTCCAGGTACTTCAGCACCGCGCCCATGGAGCCATGGAGGCTGTAGAGGTCCAGCCCGTAGAACCCGACCTTGTCGTGCGCGGAGCGGTGGTCGTTGTGCGTCCGCAACCATCCCGCGAAGTCGAGCACGTCCGCGTTGCGCCACATCCACGCGGGGAAGCGATGGAAGTCGGAGAGCGACTCCACCGCGTCCGCGTCGGTGCCCGCCCCGCGCACGTAGCGGTTGATGCGGTACGCGTCCGGCCAGTCCGCCTCCACCGCGACGGCGCTGAAGCCCTTCTCCTCGATGAGGCGCCGCGTCAGGAGCGCGCGGAGCCGGTAGAACTCGTGCGTGCCGTGGGTCGCTTCGCCAATCAGCACGCACCGCGCGTCGCCCACCAGGTCCATCAGCGGATCCAGGTCCTCCCGCGTTCCCTGGAGCGGTCGCACGGTCTCCGCGATGGCCCGTACCAGCAGTGCGTCCTCCCGGGTCGCCATGGTGTCTCCTCCCTTTCCATCAAGGGTGGAGCCGCACACGCGCGGAGGAAAGGCGGCGGGCAACCAGGCGGCGCCCCAGCCTCCGGGACTCTCAGCTTCAGAGAATCAAGCAACTCCCGATCCGGTCATGCCGATAACCTTCGCAAAGGAATCTTCATGACCCAGATCAAATCCCCCACGGGCTTCGTTTCGTCGCTGCAGACCGCCCTCAAGACCGCCAGCACGGCCGGCAAGGCGGTGGGCGCTCCCGTCCTCAAGAAGGCGCTCCAGGGCGCGGACGCGGCCCAGCTGAGCCCCCAGCAGAAGAGCCAGGTGCGCGACGTCTTCGAGCAGGTGAAGTTGACCCCGAAGGCCCGTGAGCTCGCCGACCAGTTCGTGGGGGGCAAGGGCGTTGGCATCAAGCCTCCGAAGGACATCGGCATGGTGAAGGTCCGGATGGACGACCCCACCGGCGACCTGAAGCCGCCGAAGTTCACGCCGCCGGACGGTGGCCGGGTGAAGATCCGGATGGATGACCCCACCGGCGACCTGAAGCCGCCGAAGTTCACGCCGCCGGACGGCGGTCGCGTGAAGATCCGGATGGACGACCCCACCGGCGACCTGAAGCTGCCGGACTTCAAGCCGCCGGAAGACATCGGCGTCGTGAAGGTCATGATGGACGACCCCACGCGTGGCTCGAAGCTGCCGGACTTCAAGCCGCCGGAAGACATCGGCGTCGTGAAGGTCATGATGGACGACCCCACCCGTGGCTCGAAGCTCCCGGACTTCAAGCCCCTGGATGGCGGCATCGTGAAGGTCAAGATGGACAGCCCGGTCTGAACGACCGGCAGGCGAAGTCACGGACCCCATGACGTCTCGCAAGAAGGTCGTGGTCATCGGCTCGCGTTCAGATGACGCCACCCGCTTCGTTGCTGAAGCGGTGGAGCGCCGTCGGGCGCGAGCCGTCGTCCTGGAGACGGACCGGGTGCCGGACTCCGCCGCGTTGAGCTGGGAGGACGGCGACGTGCACTGGGACGGTGAGTGTCTCAGTGACCTGCGCTCGTTCTACCTCAAGCTCGTGCGCCTCTCGCTCCCGGTCCCGGAAGCCGAGGCCCTGTCCGAGCGCAACTTCCCGCGCTGGCAGGAGCAGTACCTGGCGGAGCGGGAGCGTCAGTCGTTCCTCCACTCCGTGCTGCGCTCGCTCCACCGGCGCGGCGGCTCCTTCGTCAACCCGCTGGAGGCGGTGGAGCTGCACTACCTGAAGCTGCAGCAGCTGGCCCTGCTGCGCCGCCACCGCATCCCCGTTCCCAGCAGCCTGGCCACCGCCTCACCGGACGCGGTGCGCGAGTTCGTCGCGCGTCACGGGTCCGTCATCTACAAGCCGCTGAGCGGCGGCGCGCTGGTGCGCAAGGTGGAGGAGGCTGACCTCACCGAGGAACGGCTCCAGCTGCTCGCCAACTGCCCCGTGCTGTTCCAGGAGCAGATTGTCGGCGACGAGTTCCGCGCCTATGTGCTCGACGGCGAGCCCGTGGCCGCCTTCCACATCCCCACCGACGGCGTGGTGGACGCGCGGCAGAACCTGCACCGGGTAAAGCCCTCCCGCCTGCCCCAGGAGGCCTGGGCAGTGTGCCTCAAGGGCGCGAAGGCGCTGGGCATGGTCTTCACTGCGGTGGACCTGCGGCGCACCCAACAAGGCGCCTTCGTGGCGCTTGAATTCAACCCCACTCCCGCCATCTCCTTCTTCGATGATCCGCGCGACGGCAAAGTCATCACCCGGCTCGCCAGCTACCTCGTCTCCAAGGCCTGAGCGCCCGAGCGGGTTCTTCATCGCGGACTACGCCGACAGCATCTTCGGCCCCGTCTCCGCGCCGAAGCCGGAGGTGTTCCCGCCCTCCGCGACCGCCTGGACGCGCCTTGCGTCCGCGTCCGAGGCGCTGCGCACCACCCTCCGCCAGGAGTTCATCGAAGGCGGGCGGGTGCCGCACCTCTGCCTCCGGGACGCAATCCTCCCCGAGCGCGCGGAAGCCCTGCATCAGGCCCTGCGCGACGCGCGCTTCGTGCGGCACCACCACGGCCCGTACCCGCTGCACATCGCGCCGCTCGCGCAGCAGGCGCCCTCCGCCCTGACGGACTTCTGCGCGTGGCTCAAGAGCGCGGACGGCGCGGCCTTCCACGCCGCGCTGGTGGGCTGGCCCCAACCGCTGGAGACGCGGCAGGTGCAGGTGTCGCGCATGGAGGTGGGCGAGCACTTCCCGGAGCACCGGGACACGGACGAGGAAGGGCTCGCCGTCGTCTACAACTTCACGCGCCCCTGGGAGGACCGCTTCGGCGGCGTCCTCACCTTCCGGCATCCCGAAGTGGACGCGGACCTGATGCGCGTCCCGCCGCTCTTCAACTCGGTGTTCATCTTCCGCGCGAGGGGCGCCCCCCACCGCGTGACGGAGTGGACGTCCGCGGCGCAGGGACACCAGCGCTACTCCATCACCGCCTTCATCCTCGCGCGCGCGGAAGCCCCCCATTCCCGGTAGGGTCCTCGCATGAGCCCGACCCTCCTTCGCGGTCTTTCCCAGACACGGCTCGCGGACCTGACGGCCGGGCTGCGCGGCCACGTCGAGCGCGGTGAGCTGCCCGGCCTCGTCGCCCTGGTCGCGCGCGGGGACACCGTGCACGCCAGCGCGCTGGGAGTGCAGGACCTCACCTCCGGCACGCCCATGCGGCGGGACAGCCTCTTCCGCCTCGCGTCCATGGCCAAGCCCATCACGGCCGTGGCCACGCTGATGCTCGTGGAGGAAGGCAAGCTCCCGCTGGACGGCGCCGTCGACCCCTGGCTGCCGGAGCTGGCGAACCGCCGCGTCCTGCGCACGCCCGACGGGCCGCTCGACGACACCGTTCCCGCGAAGCGCGCCATCACCGTGCGCGACCTGCTCACGCTGCGCTGGGGCCTGGGCGCGGTGATGGCGCCGCCTGGCACGCATCCCATCCAGCGGGCCATGGTGGAGGCCCGGGTGGCGCCTGGCTTCCACGCGCTCACGGATCCGCCGGATGAGTTCATGCGGCGGCTGGGCTCGCTGCCGCTCCGCCATCAACCTGGAGAGCGGTGGGCCTATCACACCGGCTATGAGGTCCTGGGCGTGCTGGTCGCGCGGGCCTCGGGACTGCGCTTCGATGACTTCCTGCGCGAGCGGCTCTTCGGGCCGCTGGGCATGAAGGACACGGCGTTCGTCGTGCCCGCGGAGAAGCTCGACAGGCTCACGACGGCCTACGCGCACGACGACGTCACCGGACGGCTGGAGGCCTGGGACACGCCCGCGAACAGCTACTGGTCGCGGCCCCCCGCCTTCCTCTCCGGAGGAGGCCAGGGCGGGCTGGTGTCCACGGCGGATGACATCCTCGCCTTCTGCCGGATGCTGCTGGGCGGGGGGCAGACGGGGAACACCCGCGCGCTGTCCCGCGCGAGCCTCCAGGAGCTGCTGACGGATCAGATATCCGAGGAGCAGAAGGCCGCCTCGCCCTTCTTCCCCGGCTTCTGGGATGCGTCCGGCTGGGGCTTCGGCGGGGCCGTGTGCACGAAGCCGGATGGCGTCTCGCCCACCGCCGGACGCTACGGCTGGGCCGGCGGCTACGGCCCGACGTTCTTCATCGACCCCGAGCAGGACCTGACGGCCGTCCTCCTGACCCAGAAACGCATGCAGGGCCCCGACGACGAGGCCCTGGCCATGGCCTTCTCCAAGGGCGCGTACCGGGCGCTGGAGGACTGAAGCGCGGCCTTTACAGCGCCGGGGCAGGCTTCGCCGCTTCGGCCTGGGCGCTCGCGCCGGCAGCCGGGGTGCCGCCCCGCGCGATGGCGTCCAGGTTCGCGAGGCCCCGCTCGAAGTCCTTGCCCAGCATCGTGTCCATGTTCACGACGAGCGACATCGCCTTGCCCATCACGGTGTTCTCCCCGTCCATGGCCCAGCTCACGCGGGTGCCGCCGTTCTCCGGGGTGAGCGTGAAGACGGCCCGGTTCGTGGCTTCGAAGGGCTTGAAGAACTCCAGCTTGAGGACGACGCGCGCTCCGGGCTGGCTCTCCACGATGGTCATGCGGCCGTCCCCGGACTTGCCGCCGGCGTAGGTGAAGCGGGCGCCCGGCCCTGCGTTGGGCCCGTCCCACGACTTGGTCAGGCCGGGGGAGTCATCGAAGCGGTACGGGTTCCACGTGTCGAAGTGGTGCAGGTCGTTGATCAGCGCGAAGACGGTGTCCGGGGACGCGGCCACGTGCGCGTTGCGCTCGATGCGGAAGTGGTCCGGCCGGGTGGCGATGAAGGCGCCCAGCGCGACGACGAGGACGAGGACGGCGATGGCGATGGCGAGCTTGGCGACCATGGAGGGCCCCTTGTTGGAGTGGAGACGCTCTCCCGGGTGAGCGGGAGGGTTCATCTCCACGTCGAACGAGGGGCCGCGGAATCGACACGGCATTTCCGGCCCATTTTCCGCACCCGGGAGCACACCCGGGAATACATCTCACTTCCCGGTGGGCCGGAGGGCCTGGAGCCGCGCCTTGTCCAGCTTCGCGGCGACGCCCACGCTGCGCCCCGCGAGGTTCGCGACGACGTACTGCACGGAGCTGCCCAGCACCTGCGCGCTCTCCGACAGGGTGAGCCCGTAGTCCTGCTCCAGCCACTGCGTGAGGCCCTGGGTCGCGGAGCGCAGGGCGTCATCCAGCGAGCCGCCCTGCCCCAGCGTCATCAGGTGCGTGGGCGACTCCACGCGGGGCGTCGAAGGCGGCGGCTTGCCGTGCAGGACGTCCACGGTGAACTCGACGTCCATGGAGGTCTCCAGCGCGTACTGCGACGTCTCACCGTCGCCCTGCGCGGCGTGCGCGTCGCCCAGGTACAGGAGCGCTCCGGGCTGCGCCACGGGCAGGTAGACGGTGTTGCCCTCCACGACCTCGTTGAAGTCCATGTTGCCGCCGTAGCGGCCCGTGTCGCCGGTGGACAGGGGCGCGGAGCCGAAGCCGGGCGCCACCGCCAGGCCGCCCAGCATGGGCCGCAGCGGCACGGTGAAGGCCTTCAGGCGCTCCGTTGGGGACTCCGGGGTGGCGACGCCGCGCTCGGGGTCCAGCTTCCAGCGCACGGGCTTGCCCAGCTCCGCCGCCTTCGCGGCGAGCCCCGTCGTGAGGGCCCGGCCCACGATGCTGTCCAGGCTGTCCGCGAACGTCCGGTTCAGCTTGAGGCGGCGGATGCGGATGGCCAGGGTGTCGCCCGGGTTCGCGGTGGCGATGAAGAAGGGCCCCGTCTGCGGGTTGCCGAAGAGGGCGCGGGTGACGCCCTTCGCGTCCATGCCGCCGGAGTCGAGCGTCCAGGTGCGCACCGTGTCGCCCGGCCAGACGGTCAGCACCGGCGCGCGGTGCGCGGTGAATTCATTGGACCACGAGGTGGGCGTGAAGTCGTGCACGCGCGCGGGGCCCGCGGGGCGCGAGGGAAGCAACCGGGCCGTGAAGGCATGGGACGCCCGGGCCTTCGGGTTGTTGCTGTCGGGGTAGTCCGCGGTGCCGCGCAGCGCTTCACCGCTCACCTTGCCGTCGAAGACATAGGTCTGCTGACGCGAGTCCGTGACGACGAAGTGGACGGTATTGCCCGTGCGCTCCCCCTTCAGCGAGTCCCCGTCCAGCTCTCCCGAGAGGCGCTTCCCGTCACGCTCCAATGTGAGGAGTTGATAGGCGGGGTTGCCCCACAGGTCGGTCGTCACGAGCCACGACTCGGAGGCCGCGAGCGCACTGGCCGGCAGGCAGCAGAAGAGGACGGCGAGGGAGCGGATCATGTGGTGGCGCAGTGTAGGGGAACGGCTCCGGGTCCGCGTCACCGCAGCCGCTGGCCGAAGGCCCGCAGCCGGTCGCGGGCCTTCAACAGCTTCTGCCGGGGAATGGAGAACACCGCGCGCACGCGCTCCGGGTCGCCGCACCACGCACCGCCGTTGAGCACCACGTGGGTGTGCTCGTAGATGACGCGCGGCAGGTTCTCCGGCGTGAGCTTCACGCCGTCCACGGAACGTCCCAGCCACGCCGTCATCGGCGGCGCGAGGAAGAGGCCTCCCGCCTCCGTGGCCTCCGCGCGGCCGTCGTCGGGCAGCGCCTCCGCCAGCAGCGCGCGCTTCTCCGCCAGGTCGCGCCGCATCCGCGCCAGGTAGTTCCGCAGCGCCTTGTGCCGCACGGCGTAGAGCAGCTGTCCATCCGGTCCCCGCGCATGGGCCGCGTACAGGTACGCCGCCGCTCGAGCGGTGGGCGTGTGCAGCACGCCTGGAGCGCTGTCGCGCAGCGCCGTTACCAACGCCCGGTCCTTCGTGGCCACCCAGCCCACGCGCAGGCCTCCGGCCGCGAACTCCTTGGACAGCCCGCCCAGCAGCACCGTCCGCGCGCCGATGCCCGGCACCGCCCCCTCCAGCGTCACCGGGCTGTGCACCGTCTCCGCCGTGGGGTTGGTGAGGTTCACCAGGCCGAAGATTTCATCCGACACCCAGAGACAGCGCTGCTCCACCACGAACGTCGCCAGCGCCATCAACTCCTCGTGCGACAGGTAGTGGCCCGTGGGGTTCGCCGGCTGCGACAGCACCACCGCGTCCGGAGTGCCGCCCCGCACGCGGCGCGACAGCAGCGTGCCCAGCGGTCCGGACTCCACCTCGCACCCCGCCGCGAGGAACGTGGGCGCGAGCACGCCATAGCAGGGCGTCACCAGGAACACGCGCGGCGCCCGGCCCAGCCGCTGGCGCAGCGCCACGCCCAGGTGGTGCATGAGCGGCCAGACGCCCGGCGCCACGACGACGTCCTCGGCGGCATAGCGCGCCCCGCGCGTCTCCAGCAGGAAGGCCGCCACGGCCTCCGCCAGTCCCGTCTGCGCCGCTTCCGCGCGCGGCGCGACCCCCGCCGCGATGAGCCCCTCCACCAGCGGCAGCGGCAGCGGGCCCTCGTTCTCGCCGTAGTCCAGGCGCACGAGCTCCGGGTCGTCCTCGCGGAAGAACTTCGGTGCGAACGCGGGCAGCTCCGCCAGCCGCGCGATGCGCTGCGAGCGCGGCAGCCGCACCTCCGGGGCACGGTGGGGCGAGGGAGGCTCCGGCTCCGCGAAGGCCATGCGGAAGGCGAGCAGCTCGGAGAAGGTGCGCTCGTAGAACCACTCCGCCAGGACGCTGATGCGCGAGTACGTCACCTCCGCCGCCACCTCCAGGTCCGCGCGCAGCGGCTCCGGCACGGGGAGCAGCAGCGTCAGCTCCAGGTCCGGCCACACCGCGTTCTTGATGAGGCCGTACAGGATGACCAGGTTGGGCGCGTGCTGCGTGCGGGCGAGGAACTCGAAGAGGGTGCGCGGCTCCACCTCACCGGTGATGTTGAAGAAGGCGCTCTCGTCCAGCACCACCCAGATGCCCCGCCGGGCGGCCTCCGCCACGATGTCGCGCAGCACCGCCAGGTTGGTGCGCTCGCCCGGCTCCACCGTCAGGAGCACGGCCTTCACGTCGAAGGCGGTGAGCAGGCGGCGGATCTCCCCCAGCGTGTTGTGCGTCACGGTGGCGCGCACGCCCGCCTTGTCCAGCGCGCGGGCATAGAGCGGGTGCAGGCTGCGCGACACCAGCACCGTGTCCCCGGGGTCACACGTGGCCAGCAGGAACGAATAGACGGCCTGCTCCCGCTCCGGCGCGACGAACAGCGAGTCCTCCGACAACCTCAAGCCGAAGTGGCGGTCCAGGTAGCGGACCACCAGCCTGCGGAAGGACGCGTCCCCGGCCTCGTGCGCATAGGGCAGGTAGGGCGCTTGCGACAGCCGCTCCGCGAGCGCCGTGACGAAGCCCAGCTGCTCCGCGGACGCCGCGCCCAGGTCCAGCTCCTCCTGGAGCGCCGCGATGCCCAGGCCGCGCAGCGCGGCGCGCAGGGCCAGCGTCTCGCGGGGCAGTGACAGGTGGGCCTCCCACACCGCCACCTCGTGCCAGATGGGCTGGCCGGACTGGAGCCACCCCAGCGCCGTCGCCGCGCGCAGGGGCTCCGGGCTGTGGGCCTCCATGAAGAATTCGAACTCCCGCCCGGTGCGCTGCTCCAGCGACACCAGGGGGCGGATGTCCGTGTCCGCCGCCTGCATCACCCGCCGCGCCACGCGCACGCAGGTGGTGAAGCCGCGCCGGGTGAACATGCGCGCGATGATGGCCCGGCCCGGACGGCCCGCGAGGTTCAACAGCAGCCGTCCGCCCGGCACCAGCCGCTCCGGCGCCTCGTCCAGGAGCCGCGCGATGAGCCCCAGGCCGAAGTGGTCCTCGTAGACGTTCTGCAGCGAGGTGTAGTTGGACAGGTCCAGCAGCGCCTGCTCATCCGCCTGCGCCAGCTCCGCGGGAAGCTCGTCGCTCCGGAGCACCTGGGGGATGCACCCGACGATGAAGTCCCAGGTGGGCGCCTGCGGCAGGCCTCGCAGCAGGTCGCTCTCACCAAAGGACAGCCGCGACACCAGGTGTTCGTCGCCGTTGAGCCACGCGTTGCACAACCCCACCGCCGGGGCTTGCGGGTTCAGGTCCAGCCCTTTGATGCGCGCGAGCCCCGTGAACTTCGCCAGCGCGATGCAGATCCACCCGGACCCCGAGCCCACCTCCACCAGCTGCTTGCCGGCGTACTCGTCCAGGGGGACCTTCAAGAGCCCCTCCAGGAACGTGAACGCCCACGCCTCGGGCGCGAAGATGGACGGAGGAATCAGCAGCTCCAGCCGTTCCTGGGACGCGCCCACCGCCACCACCACCGACGCCAGCCGCAGCGGTGCGCCCTCCGGCTGGTCGCGCGACAGCTCCGCCAGCTCGCGCAGCTCCGCCAACGCCCGCGGACGCTCCTCCGGCCGGGCCAGCGCCTCGGAAAGCGTACGCAATTGGACAAAGGCTTCACGGGGTGACGCGGGATAGGTGGCCATGGCTCGGCGGACTGTCCGGGCCCGGCTGAGTGCTGTCAACGACAGCCTTTCGCGAATGCCTGACGCATCGCAGTATCGATTTACAGATTGTCATTCCCAGTTTACATGGGAAATCTGGCGTCAACCGTCAGTAAGCAGTGCCCACCGGGCGGCCCCCACTCGCCCGGTGGGGACGCTCGATGAAAAGACAATCGCAGTTGGCCTGGCTCGCGGTGTTCGCCGTCATCCTGTTACACGCGCAGCCGGCACAGGCGCAGATCGCCGCCGCGCACGTGTATCACAATCACATGCCCAACTTCTGGGCGTACTACGACCTGACCCAATACAACGCGACACCGGTGGGCGGTCCCATCCGCTACGCGTATGACGGACAGGTCATCCAGATAAAGCAGTCACCTCCGGCCAACTACACCTATTTCCTGCCGTCGGGCGCGCCCATGCCGCACGACGACCTGGTGACGTACTACTCGCACCACGCGAAGGTGGGCGCGTATCAGTTCTGGCCGCCGGACGTGGCCGCGGACATGAAGGCCAACGCCTCCACGGGACAGGTTCACGTCACCATGTCCGGCGCGGTGGTGAACAACGTCAACGACCTGGTCACCCGCCGGAACGTCACCGGCTACGACAACGCCAACTGGGGCGCGACCTGGAGGGACCGCTACACGAACCTGCGCACGCCCGCGGGCAACCGCTCGTTGGATCTCATCCACTTCACGGGCCACCACTCCATGGGCCCGCTGGTGGGGCCGGACTACTTCCTCAAGGACCTCATCCACCAGAGCGCCACGCTGTCCCAGTCGTACTTCCTGGGCAGCGGCTTCACGTCCTCCAAGGGCTTCTTCCCCACGGAATTGGGCTTCAGCGAGCGGCTCATCCCCACGCTGGCGAAGCTGGGCGTGAAGTGGTCCGTCATCGGTGACAACCACTTCTCCCGCACGCTGAAGGACTACCCGTTCCTCAACGACCCGGGCTCCGACACGCTGGTGTCACCGCCCAACCGCGCGGACCTCCAGAACACCAGCACCGTGGGCGCCTGGGTGAGCGAGTCCATGGCGCACGAGCAGCAGGTCATCCGCAACAAGTACCCCTTCGCCTCCACGCCGCACTGGGTGCGCTACGTGGACCCGGCCACCGGCGCCGAGTCGCGCGTCGTGGGCATCCCCGTCAACCAGAACGGCTCCTGGCTGGAGGGCTGGGAGGGACAGGCCACGGTGGACGTGGTGGGCCTGCGCAACTTCGAGGGGCTCACGCCCCAGAAGCAGTTCTTCGTGCTCGCGCACGACGGCGACAACTCCGGCGGACGCGCGGGTTCGCTGGACACGTGGCTCAACGGCCGCGCCGTCACCTGCACCGGCGGAGTGCAGTGCCTGGGCATCGACGAGTACCTGGTCAGCAACACGCCCGTCGCCACGGACGTGGTGCACGTGCAGGACGGCTCCTGGGTGGACACGCGCGACTCCTCGTCCGACCCGCAGTGGCACCACTGGCGGCTGCCCTTCGGCATCTGGAAGGGGCAGTTCCCCGCCTTCAACTCCGCCACCGGCCTCAACCTGGCGCCCAAGACGAACCTGAGCGGCGTGCAGGAAGGGATGACGGTGTCGCTGGAGCACGGCTGGCACTACCTGGAGCGCAACTTCGCGCTGCTCCAGGCCGCGCTCAACTACGCGAAGACGTCCGAACAGCTGTGGCTGGACGCGCACCCGAACCACTGGAAGCCCACCACGGCGCTGGATTCCCAAATCACGCACGCGGGCAATCAGCTCAACCCGTGGATGCTGTCCTTCCCGGTGAAGGGCGACGCGGGGAACGACTGGGCGGGCGGCGCGAACCCCGCGGAGCTGGCCTGGTACTTCCTCCTGCCGGCCATGGACTCCGGCTTCGGCTACTACGACGAGAACGTGGACGACAACGTGAAGCCCACGCTGTCCTTCAACCAGTCGCTCTACTTCTCCAAGCCGTACGTGCAGGACCGGCTGGCGCAGGACCGCACGGGGCCATCCGTCTGGTGGCCGCAGCGCTGGCCGTACAACCCGGGCAGCGCCAACACGGACAAGTCGGAAGGCTGGACGCTGCACCACTTCGACAACGCCTTCGCGCTGTACACCTACGCCTTCGACGTCAGCGGCATCACCAGCATCAAGGCGCGGGTGCGCGTGCACACCGCGAAGAGCATCGACCCGCTGGACAACACGCCCCGTGTCTATGACCCGGCGGCGCTGAAGGCCGCGGGCGTGCCCAACATCGATCCGTCGCGCGTGGGCGCGTGGGTGGACCATCCGCTCCAGCGCCGCGAACTGCGCCCCGTGATGAACGGCGTGGCGTGGCAGCCAGCGCACCTGCCGGTGATGCAGAAGGTGGCCGCGCAGGAGATTGGAGACCTCTACTACGCCTACTTGAGCGCGTACCGGGACCAGGTGCTCGACTACTACATCGAGGCCACCGACGCGCGCGGCAACGTGACCCGCAGCGAAATCCAATCCGTCTACGTGGGCGCGGGCAGGTACCGGCTGGAGGGGGGCAAGTACATCGAGGACCTCAACGGCCCGGTGACGGGCACCTACCCGTTCCTCCGCGTGGACACCACCGCGCCGTCCGTCCCCACGGGGCTCGCGGCGACGCGCACGGACCGCTCCGTGTCGCTGACCTGGTCAGCCGCCACGGACAACATCGGCGTGACGGGCTACCTCGTGTTCCGCAATGGCACTCAGGTGGGCACGCCTTCCACGACGAGCTACACCGACAGCGGGCTCACGGCGGGCACCGCCTACAGCTACACGGTGCGGGCGAGGGACGCTGCGGGCAACACGTCCTCGTCGAGCACCGCGCACTCCGTCACCACCCTGCCCTCGGATACGACGGCGCCTTCCACGCCCACGGGCTTGAGTGCTTCGGGCGTCACCAGTTCGTCAGTGGTGCTGAGCTGGACGGCGGCTACGGACAACTACGGCGTGAGCGATTACCTCGTGTTCCGCAATGGCACACAGGTCGCGGCGCCCACGGCGACGACGTACACGGACACGGGGCTGTCCTCGAGCACGGCGTACAGCTACACCGTGAAGGCTCGCGACGCGGCAGGGAACACCTCTGTCGCCAGCGCGGCGCTCTCCGTCACCACCGGCCTGGGGTACACGACGACGGTCTATTACAAGAAGGGCTTCACCACGCCCTACATCCACTACCGCCCCGTGGGTGGCACGTGGACGACCGCTCCGGGGGTGCTGATGCCAGACGCGGAGGTGGCGGGCTACGCGAAGTTCACGGTGAACCTGGGCTCCGTGCAGCAGTTGGAGGCGGTCTTCAACAACGGCAGCGGCACGTGGGACAACAACAACGGCGGCAACTACCTGTTCCCCACGGGCACCTCCACGTTCAACGCCGGAGTCATCACGGCGGGCGGCCCGGTGAGTGACACCGCGGCGCCGTCGGTGCCCACGGGCCTGGTGTCTCCGTCGAAGTCCTCGACGACGGTGTCGCTGAGCTGGACTGCTTCCACGGACAACGTCGGCGTGACGGGCTACCTCGTGTTCCGCAATGGCACACAGGTCGGCACGCCCACGACGACGGCCTATACCGACAGCGGGCTGTCCTCCAACACGGCGTATGCCTACACCGTGAAGGCACGCGACGCGGCGGGCAACACGTCCTCGGCGAGCACCGCGCTCTCCGTCACCACCAGCACGGGCAACACGGCGACCGTCTATTACAAGAAGGGCTATGCCACGCCGTACATCCACTCCCGTCCCGCGGGCGGCACGTGGACGACATCGCCGGGCGTGGCCATGACGACGGCGGAGGTCGCGGGCTACGCGAAGCACACGGTGTCCCTGGGCTCGGCCACGCAGTTGGAGGCCGTCTTCAACAATGGCAGCGGCACGTGGGACAACAACGGGGGACTCAACTACTTCTTCCCCGCGGGCACATCCACGTTCAACGCGGGGACCATCTCCGCGGGTGCGCCGTCGCAGGACACCACCGCGCCCACGGTGCCTTCCGGCCTGACAGCTCCGTCGAAGACAGCGACCACCGTGACCCTGACGTGGACGGCATCCACCGACGCCAGCGGCATCGCGGGCTATGACGTGTATCGCAATGGTTCGCTGGTGGGCTCGCCCACGACGGCCAGCTACACGGATACGGGGCTGACGGTGGGCACGGCGTACAGCTACACCGTGCGGGCGCGGGACACGGCGGGCACCGCGTCCGCGCAGTCCTCCGCGCTCTCCGTCACCACGACCACCAGTGGGGCCACGGTCACCTTCAACGTCACGGCGAGCACCGTGATGGGCCAGAGCGTGTACGTGGTGGGCAACGTCGCCGCACTGGGGAGCTGGAGCCCGGCGAGCGCCGTCCTGCTGTCCGCGGACAACTACCCCACGTGGGGCGCGGCCGTCGGGCTGCCGGGATCCACGGCGATTGAGTACAAGTTCATCAAGAAGGACGCCGCCAACAACGTCACCTGGGAGGGCGGCGCAAACCGCACCCTGACGACGCCGGCCACGGGCACCACGACCGTGAACGACACCTGGCGCTGAGCCGGTGAAGCCACCTCGCGGCGGGTCCGGAACAAAGGGCCTGCCGTGAGGGGCCGTGCCGGGCTGGAGGGTTCCAAGCCTCGGACGTGGACTCTTGCCCACTTGGAAAAGAAGAGAGCCCCTTGATGGGTCTCCCCCGCCGGCGGCGCACCGCACGAACTGGTCCGACTGTCGGACCACTCGGGACCGGGTCGCGCCCGTGGGCGGCGGCTCCCTCTGGAGCCGAACAGCGGCAACGGGTCTGACTGTCGGACCAGTTGAAACCAGGTCGCCGTGGGCAGGGGCTCCCTCTGGAGCCGAACAGCGGCAACTGGTCCGACTGTCGGACCAGCTGGGACCGGGTCGCGCCCGTGGGCGGCGGCTCCCTCTGGAGCCGAACAGCGGCAACGGGTCCGACTGTCGGACCAGTTGGGACCGGGTCGCGCCCGTGGGCGGCGGCTCCCTCTGGAGCCGAACAGCGGCAACGGGTCCGACTGTCGGACCAGTTGAGACCAGGTCGCCCGTGGGCAGCGGCTCTCCCTTTGGAGCCGGACGGCAGCAACTGGTCCAACTGTCGGACCCGTTGGGACAGCAGCCGCCCGCCGTGGGTAGGGGGGTTCTGCTTGAGCCGAATGGCCGCGACTGGTCCGACTGTCGGACTGGTTAGGGCAGCAGTCGCCTCCGTGGGTAAAGGGCGCTTCCGCTCGGGCCGAATGGCTGCGACTTGTCCGACTGTCGGACTGGTTAGGGCAGCGGTCGCCTCCGTGGGTGAAGGGCGCTTCCGCTCAGGCCGAATGGCGGCAACTGGTCCGACTGTCGGACCACTCGGGACCGGGTTGCCCCCATGGGTTGGGGCTTCCGCTTGAGCCAACCGGCGGCGACTGGTCCGACTGTCGGACCACTCGGAACTGGTCGCCCGCCGTGGTGGGGGTTCCCGCTGGAGCCGAACGGCGGCGACTGGTCCGACTGTCGGACCAGTTGGAATCGGGTCGGGCGGGAGCTGTCTCTTATA
>NZ_RAWK01000073.1 GCF_003612165.1 Corallococcus aberystwythensis
CCGTCGGGGGACGCGGGGCTGCTCGCGGGTGAGCGGCAGTACCTGGAGCGCGTCATCGCGGAGGTCGCGGCGGAGCGTCCCCAGGGGCCGTTCACGGACGTGGCGGCGCAGCACATCCGCTCACGCATCGAGGCGGCATACCCGGGCCTGCGCTTCCCGGTGTTCCTCAACATCGGCCTGCCGGCGGAGTGGGAGCGGCAGGCTCGGGTGGCCGCGCCCTGAAGGAGTGCGGCTCGCGGACTCGGCTTGCTACGGGTTGCAGGGCACCTCGGAGCGGCTCCAGACGGAGCTCACTCTTCCGGTGGTGGTGACGGTGCCGGAGCAGGAGCAGACGCGCTGGCCGATCTGCTCCGTCTTCGCGGCGTCGTTGTAGAAGAAGATGCGCGTGTTCTGTCCCACGCGGCACTGCGGGATGATGGCCTGTTCGGCCGTCCCGATGTCCGTTGCGGAGCAGAGCGCGTGGGAGACGGTCGTGAAGGTCGTCGTCTGGCCGTAGGTCGTGGTGGTTCCGGTGCAGCCGCAGATGAGGTGGCCCACCTCCACGGTCTTCGTGCTGTCGCTGAAGTAGGTGACGCGCGTGTACTGGCCCGTGCGACAGGGGGATGCGGCCTGTTCCGCCGTTTCGAGCTCCGGCACACCGGGGGCTTCCGCTTCGCCACCACATGCGGCCAACAGCAGGGTTCCCGTGCACAGCAGTCCCGTCAGAAGATGTCGCATTGTTCCTCCCAGGTTGGGAAAACGAGATTAGCCAGACAGGGGTGTCTATGTCGACGGGCCGGGTAGCGGATGGTGGATATCAGGCAGGCGTGCGGCGCTCGTTCGCGGTGGGCTCGGAGGTGGCGTGGGCCGCCTGGGGTGAGGCTTCAGGGCTGGTGCGTTGGGTGGGGACCTGCGCGCAAGCGCTGACGGAAGGGGCGCAGGTTTCGCTCGCGGATGGGACGCGCATCCGGGTGGTTCGCAGTGTTCCGCCCAAGCAGCTGCGCCTGCGTTTGGAGCGCGATGAATGGCCCCGGGCGCGCACGGTGCAGCTTCGCGTACTGCCGTCGGTGCATGGCGTCACCGTGGCGCTGCACGCGGAAGGGCTGCCGGACGCGGGCACCCGTGAGGAGATGCTGTCGCGCTGGACGCGCGCGCTGGAGCGCTGGGATGCCTTCTCCGGACGGACAGTGGAGGTGAACCGGGAAGGACCTCCGGAGCGTGAGCCCGCGGGGAAGAAGGGCGCCAGGAAGCCTCCCGCGCTGGAGGAGGGGCTCGCGAAGCAGGGCGCTGCTGAGTTGAAGAGGCGTGGACCCGCGCGAGGCACGAAGAAGGCCGTGGCCACGAAGCTGCCCCGGGCCGTGAAGAAGGCCGCTCCTGTGAAGAAGGCCGCTCCTGTGAAGAAGGCCGTCGCCAAGAAGAAGGCCGCGAGCCGGAAGACCTCCCGGCGCGCGAAGTAGCGCGGACGCATCGCCCCTGGTGACCACTGTTCGTGAGGCGGTGACTCCCGTCACCAGGGACGGGGCCCGGTTTGCCCCGCCGTGCTTCGCGCGCGCTCAAGGACATCAAGCACTTGGCTGTCGGTGGGTGTCAGTCAAAGGGCTGGCATGTCTCCTGCTGTAGGCATTCCTCGTCAGCAGCACTCAATCTCTCGAGGAAATCCCCCATGGTCATCTCGCCCGCCTCCTCCCGCTCCGCTTCCCTCCGCGCCCCCTCCCAGGACTTCGCTTCCGCCCGCCCTGACGCCGTGTCCGGCGCCCGCGTGCAGCCCGGCCCCTGCCAGCGGCCCGGGTCCAACCTGGCCTCCCAGTTCCAGCAGGACAGCTTCAGCGCGGCCCCCGCGAAGGGCGCGCAGTTCAAGCAGTTCATGGAGGGGCTCGAGGACGTGGTGTCGCAGCTGCAGCAGCTGGTCCAGCTGCTCCAGGGCCAGATGGGCGGCGCCGCGGCCTCCGCGGGCAGCGTGGATGGGGCCCAGGCGCCGTCCGGTGTCTCCGGCGCGTCCAGCTCGAGCGCCCCGTCGAGCACGGGCAGCGCGTCCGGTGCGTCTGGCGCGGGTGACTCGTACCAGGCCGGCTCCGCCCAGTCGGCCGGCCCGGTGGGCGACGCTCCGAAGGGCGAAGTGGGTGACTGGATCAAGCAGGCCATGGAGATCCTCAAGGCCAACGGCGTCCCGGTGGAGAAGATGAACCCGCAGGACATCGCGAAGATCGTCGAGCACGAGTCCAGCGGCAACCCCAACGCCATCAACCTCCACGACCAGAACGCCAAGGATGGTCACCCCTCCATCGGCCTGATGCAGACCATCCAGCCCACGTTCGACGCGTTCAAGCTCCCGGGCCACGACAACATCCGCAACCCGGTGGACAACATCATCGCGGCAGTGCGCTACGCGGTGGACCGCTACGGCTCCGTGTCCGACACCCCGGGCATCAAGGCGATGAACGGCGGCAGCGGCTACGTGGGCTACTGAGCCTCACCGCCCCCGCAGGTTCTGGGCGATCTTCAGGATGTCCGCGAGGACGCCGGCCGCCGTGACAGGCCCGCCGGCGCCCGCGCCCTGCACCAGCAGCGGGTAGTCCGCGTAGCGCTCGGTGGAGAAGGCCACGAACGCCTCCGAGCCGCGCAGCCGCGTCGCCGGGTGCTCCTCCGACACGGCCACCGGGCCCACGCGCAGCACCGGCCCGTCCTTCGCGGAAGGGTCGATGCGCGCCAGGTAGCGCAGCACCTTGCCCTCCGCGCGCAGGCCCTCGACGCGCGAGCTGAACGTCCGGTCCAGCTTCTCCAGCCCCGTGAGGAAGCGCTCCACGTCCGCCTCCTCCAGGTACTCGCGCGGCACGAACGGCTCCACCTCCACGTCCTCCAGGGACAGGTTCAACCCCTGCTCCCGCGCGAGGATGAGCGCCTTGCGCGCCGCGTCCGTGCCCGCCAGGTCCTCGCGAGGGTGCGGCTCCGTGAAGCCCTTCTCGCGCGCCGTGCGCACCGCCTTCGACAGCGGCACGCCGTCCATCAACTGCTGGCTCAGGTAGCCGAGCGTCCCGGAGAACGAACCCTCCACGCCGTGCACCCGGTCCCCCGTGCGCACCAGGTCCTTCAGCGTCTGGATGACCGGCAGGCCCGCGCCCACCGTCGTCTCGTAGTGGTACGCGCGGTGGTTCAGGTGCGCCGTGCTCCGCAGCCGCTCCCAGACTTCACGCGGCTGCGTCAGCGGCTTCTTGTTCGCCGCCACCACGTGGATGCCGCTGCGGAATGCCTCCAGGTACAGCTCCTCCATGCCCTCCGCCGCGGTGCAGTCCACCAGCACCGGCACCGGCAGCCGCCGCAGCGGCTCCAGCAGCGCGCGCACCACCGGCGGCGACGCGCCTTCGGGCACGGACGCGATGCGCTCGCGCCACTGCTTCAGCGGGATGCCCTCCGGGGAAAAGAGCACCCGCCGGCTGTCCGCGAGCCCCACCAGATTGAGCTGAATGCCGTGCTCCTGCGCCAGCGTCTCCTGCAACGCGCGCAGTTGGTCCAACAGCTGGCTGCCCACCACGCCGTGCCCGAGCACCAGCAGGCTCACCTCCTCGTGCGCGAAGTGGAAGGCCGCGTGCACCGTGCGCACCGTCAGCGCCGTCTCCGCCCCGTCCACGATGAACGAGATGGACCGCGCGCTCGCCGTCTGCGCGATGGCGCGCACGTTGATGCCCAGCGCGCCCAGGGGCTGGAAAAGCCGTCCCGCCACGTTGGCGCCCTGGCCCATGGCCTCCGCCACCAGCGCCACCTGCGTCACCGGCGCGCGCACCTGGGGTGGCTGCAACGCGCCGCGCTCCAGCTCCGGCGCCAGCTCCCGCCGCAGCACCTCCTCCGCGCGGGCCGCGTGCGCCCGGCGCAGCACCACCGCCACCGAGCGCCCCGGCGACGACTGCGCCGCCATCCACGCGTCGATGCCCGCGGCCTCCAGGGCCTGCAACGCGCGAGGCCCCACCGGCCGCGCCGCTTCCTCCGTGCCGCCCTCCAGCCCCAGCAGCGCCAGGTCCTCCAGCGACACCACGCACGTGGGCACGCTGCCGTTGCCCGCGCCGCGCACGTCGATGAGCGTGCCGGGCTCGTCGGGCTGTTGCAGGTGGCGCACGCGCAGCGGGATGTCCGCGTCGCGCAGCGTGGACAGCGCGCGCGGGTGCAGCGTGGGCAGGCCCAGGTACACCAGCTCCAGCGCCTCCGTGTAGCTCAAGTGCGGCACCGGCCGCGCATCCGCCACGTGCAGCGGATCCGCGGTCATCACGCCGGGCACGTCCGTCCACAGCGTCAGCGGCGTGCCCAGGAGCACGGACAGCACCGCCGCCGTCTCGTCCGCGCCCTCCACGCCCAGCGTCGTGGAGCGCCCATCCAGCGCCACGCCCCGGCTGCCCGCGTGCAGCGTCAGCCGTCCCTCCCACGACGGCCGCAGCGTCGCCACCCGGGCCCGGGTGTGCTCCCGGCTTACGCGCGCGTGCCCGGGCTCGCCCTCCGTCACCGTCCAGTCCGCCGCGTCCACCTCCAGCGACGGCACACCGCGTGCGCCCAGGAGCCGCGCCAGCAGCGCCGCAGTGAGCCGCTCGCCGGTGCCCCGCACCACGTCCTCCAGCGCGGGCCGACGTTCACGCACCAGACTCGCGCCATCCAGCGCACGGCGCGCGGGCTCCAGCAGCGACGCCAGCGTGCGCGTGCCGTGCGCCTCCACGGACGTCGAACCGGGAGGCGCACCCAGCCGGCGCTCGGCTTCCTCCAGCATCAGCAGGCCCCGCGCGAGCAGCCCATCCAGCTCCTGCCGGGCCAGCGTGGAGTTGCCCTTCAACGCGATGGACAGCGCGGACTCCAGCCCCGTTGCGAGCCAGGGCGGCGACGACACGATGGCGGCGCGCGTGCTGCCCGCGTCGTGGCGCGACAGGTGCGTGGCCACGGACGCGAGTCCCTGGGCGGTGTCGAGCAGGAACGGCGCGTAACGGGTGATGCTCACAGGGGCGGTCATGAGGTCTTCCGGGCGCGGACGCCGGCAGGGGAGGAGAGGCGGGCGTCGCGGCCCACGCCCGGAGGCAGGGCCAGCGCGCGGACCAACAGGGGCGCGAGCGCGTCCCATTCGATGAGGAAGCCGTCGTGGCCGTGCACGCTGCACAGGACCGCGTACTCCGTATGCAGACCCTGCGCGCGCAGGCGCCGGGACAGGCTCTTCATGTGCTCGGGAGGAAAGAGGACGTCCCGGTCGATGCCGATGGCGAGCGTGCTCGCGCGGATGCGGTCCACGCCGGGACCGCCATTCGGCGTGGGCACGCGCGTGAGGTCGTGGTGGTCCATGGCGCCCAACAGCGCCAGGTAGGAGCGGGCATCGAAGCGCGCCTCCAGCTTCGCGCCCTGGTGCTCCAGGTAGCTCTCCACCGGGTACAGCGTGCGCGACGACCACGCCTGCGGACGCGGCTGGAGCGCCTCCAGTCCAGCCTCCGCGCGATAGGTGAGGGTCGCCAGCTGGCGCGCCAGCTCCAGGCCGCGCCTTGGGGATTCAGGGTACTCGGGGTCGAGCAGCAGGGCCTGCCGGGCCACGTGGTTCCAGCCCACCACCCACGCGGACGCGGCCTCCGCCGTCGCGATGGGCACCATGCGCTGGAAGCGCTCTGGCGCGAGCGCCGCCAGACACAGCACCACCATGCCGCCCAGCGAACCGCCGGTGACGAGCGCCACCTCGTCCACGCCCAGCGCGTCCAGCGCCGCGAGGATGGAGCGCGCCTGGTCCCACGGCGTAATCGTCGCGGGCAGGCTCCGTTCCTCCAGACGCAGGTCGCCCTTGGGCAGCACCGGCGATGGGCCAAAGCGGGTGTCGTCGGTGCGCTGCGGGAAGCCCTCGTCCGCGGGGCCGAAGGTGCCGTAGCAGGAGCCCAGGTTGTTGAAGCACAGCAGCCGCACGCGCGAAGGGTCCAACGGCCGGCCCGGTCCGATGACCGGCGCCCACCAGCCGCCTTCGCCTCCGGCGTGCATGTCCCCGGTGAGCGCGTGCACCAGCAGCACGGTGGGCACCGCGTCCGGCGCGCGGCGGGGCCCGGTGCGGCGCGCGTCGCGCAGCTCGGAGGCGGCGTCGCGCAGCTCGGAGGCGGTCCTCCGCACCACGCGCAGCCGGCCTTCACGCGTCGCTTCGTCGGAATGCACGCGGGCGCGGGACTGCAACCACGCGAGGTCCTCCGGGGGCCCCCACCACCAGCCGCGCACGAGGTGGGGCGCCACGCGGGCGCCGGCCTCCAGCGGCAGGTCCGGCAGCGACAAATCGAAGACGCGCGGGGTCTCCGCGCGCGGGGGCACTTCCTGGCCAGGCCTCACGGGTCGCATGGCGTCAGGCCGCGCTCAGGGCCTGGTCCAGGTCGGCCAGGATGTCGTCCAGGTGCTCCAGGCCCACGGACAGGCGCACCAGGTCGTCGGTGACGCCCGTGCTGGCGCGCTCCTCCGGGCTGAGCTGTTCGTGCGTGGTGGACGCGGGGTGGATGATGAGCGAGCGCGTGTCGCCGATGTTCGCGAGCAGGCTCCACAGCTTCACGCCGTCAATCACCTTGCGCCCGGCGGACAGGCCGCCCTTCACGCCGAAGGTGACGAGCCCACCGAAGCCACCCTTGAGGTACTTCTTCGCGTTGAGGAACGCGGGGTCGTCCTCCAGGCCCGGGTAGCGCACCCACTCCACCTTCTTGTGCTGCTTCAGCCACTTCGCCACCGCGAGCGCGTTCTGCGAGTGGCGCTCCAACCGCAGCCGCAGCGTCTCCAGGCCCAGGATGAACGCGTGCGCGTTGAACGGACTGAGCGCGGGGCCCAGGTCGCGCAGGCCCTCCAGCCGGGCCTTGAGGATGAAGGCCGCGGGCCCGAAGGCCTCTCTCAAGCGCAGGCCGTGGTAGCCGGGGTTGGGCTCGGTGAGCTCCGGGAACCTGCCGTTCTCCCAGGGGAAGTTGCCGCCGTCCACGATGACGCCGCCAATGGAGGTGCCGTGGCCGCCGATGTACTTCGTCGCGCTGTGCAGCACGATGTTCGCGCCGTGGCGCAGCGGGTTGAAGAGGGCGGGGGACAGTGCGGTGTTGTCCACGAAGAGGGGCAGGCCCGCCTCGCGAGCCACGGCGCCAATGGCGTCGAAGTCCGGCACGTCCAGTCGCGGGTTGCCCAGTGACTCCAGGTAGAGCGCCTTCGTCTTCGGGCCGATGGCCTGACGGAACGCGTCCGGGTTGCCCGCGTCCACGAACTTCGTGGTGATGCCCAGGCGCGCGAGCGTCACCTTGAAGAGGTTGTACGTGCCGCCGTAGAGGCTGGCGCCGGAGACGATTTCGTCCCCTGTCTTGAGGATGTTGAGGATGCCCAGCGTCTGCGCGGCCTGTCCGGACGCCACCGCGAGCGCGCCCACGCCCCCTTCGAGCGCGGCGATGCGCTTCTCGAAGACGTCCGTCGTGGGGTTCATGATGCGCGTGTAGATGTTGCCGAACTCCTTGAGGCCGAAGAGGGCGGCGGCGTGGTCCGCGTCGCGGAAGCGGTAGCTGGTGGTCTGGTAGATGGGCACCGCGCGAGCGCCCGTGGTGGGGTCGGGCGAATAGCCGGCGTGCAGCGCGAGCGTGTCGGGGTGCAGGGGGCGTTCGTTGTTGGGCGTGCTCATGGCAAGGGACTCCTGTTCGCGTCGCTCCGGAAGGAACGCGCGTGCGTGAAGGCGGACGGGTGGTGGGGACGTCAGGGCACTGCGGGCGGCGGGGAGGACTTCAGGACGACGTGGGCGCTGCGACGCTCCTCGGCAGGGGTGCGAGAGCGGAGGCCCGGAACGACGAAGCCCACCGACCCTCGCGGGTGGGTGGGCTCCGGTTGGCTCGCCAGGGGCAGGCTGTGCGTCAGCCGGCCGCGGCGGGCTTGGGCCCACCCGGAACAGGCATCGAACACATGCACATGGCGGAGGTGACGAACATTCTGCGAGAAGAAGTAGACGCGATGCCGCGAGCTGTCAAGCCACCCTCCGGAACATCACCGCGCGTGTCGCGCACCCGTGACACGGACTCACCGCGTATCCCCAGAATGATGTCCTTTCGCTCTGTCCTCCTGTTGGTCTGTCTGTTCCTCGCCGCGTGCTCCAGGCCCGCGCCGCCCACGTCCGTGACTCTTCGAAAGACCTTCCGCACGCGGTTGAAGGTGGAGTCCACGCAGCGAGCTCCCGCGCCCACGCCGCCGAAGGAGCTGTTCGAAGTGGTGCGCTATCCCGCGCCGCTGGGCGGCAACGCGGCCTACATCACGCCCGTGCGTGAAGGCGCGAAGCGGCCCGCGGTGGTGTGGATCCACGGCGGCTTCAACTGGGGGCTCGACGACTTCGCGTGGGCGCCTTCGCCCCGGAGCAATGATCAGAGCGCGCGGGCGTTCCGCGAAGCCGGGCTGGTGTTGATGCTGCCGTCGCTGCGCGGCTCGGACGACAACCCGGGTGCGAGCGAATACTTCCTGGGCGAGGTGGATGACGTGGTGGCCGCCATCGACTTCGTGGCACGGCGTCCGGACGTGGACCCCGCGCGCATCTACGTGGCGGGGCACAGCACGGGTGGCACGGTGGCGCTGATGGCCGCGGTGCTGTCACCCCGGTTGAAAGGGGCCTACGCGTTCGGCCCCGTGGCCGACGTCTCCGGTTACGCGTCCTACGTTCCGCTGCTGGAGCAGGCCCACGGGCCGGAGCTGTGGATGCGCAACCCGGTGAGCTACGTGGAGCACCTGCGCGTGCCCACGCAGGTCATCGAAGGCTCGGACCGCGGCAACATGGATGCGTTCGAACCGCTGCGCGTGGCGGCGAAGGGCGCGCCGCTGTCGTTCCTCGCGGTGCCGGGCGCCACGCACTTCAGCGTGCTCGCGCCCGTGACGGAGCTGCTGGCGAAGCGGCTCATGGAGGCGAAGGCGGACGCGCCTACGGTTCGACTCACGGACGCGGAGGTCCGTCAGGCCGTGGCCGCTGAGCTGGAGTGAAGCGTCTGGCTCACGCCACGCGCGCGTTCGCGGAGTAGGGCGGCACGGGGCCCAGGAAGCCGGGCTGGGCCTTCACGCGCGCAAGCCACGCGGACACGGACGGGTAGGGCGCGAGGTCCACGCCCGCCTCCGGCGCCAGATGCGTGTACGCGAAGAGACAGAGGTCCGCGACGGTGTAGCGCTCGTCCACCAGGAACGTGCGGCTGCCCAGGTGCCGCTCCAGCGCGGACAGGGCGCGCTCGGTGTTCTGCACGCGGTTGCGGAGGACCTCGGACTCTGGCGACTGCCGGCCCGTGAGGAGCCAGTAGCGCGCGGTGCCCAGGTTGGGCTCCACCGCGTTCTGTTCGAAGAACATCCACTGATGCACCTGCGCCCGCGCGAAGCGGTCCTCCGGCATCAGGCGCGTGCCCTCCGCGAGGAACAACAGGATGGCGTTGGACTCCGCGAGGAACCGTCCCGGCTCCGGCTCCAGCACCGGGATGCGGCCGTCCGGGTTCTTCGCGTGGAAGTCCGCCGTGTGGCTCTCCCCCGCGAAGATGTCCACCGGCACCAGTTCGTAATCGAGTCCCAGCTGGCTCAACAGCGTGCGGACCTTGTAGCCGTTCGCGGAAGGAAGGTAGTCGTAGAGGCGCATCGCAGGCTCCAGGAAGAGGATGCCCGCGACGCTAGGGACGGCACTCCATCCGCGCACTCCGCTTCTTGCGATGGAATCACCGCGAGAAGCGGACCAGGGGATGCACGACTACTGCGCGGTGGCCTCGTTCCACACTTCCGTGACGCGGCCCATCTGGTCGAACGGCAGCGCGCAGTGCTGCGCGCCCGCGATGATCTTTTCATTCACCGGAAACTGGAGCCCGCCCAGGTACTGCTCCGCTGCCTGGATGTCCGCCAGCAGGTAATCCTGGTCGCCGTACGTGAAGTAGAACTTCGTGCCCGCGCGCAGCGCCACGTTCGACGCGTCCCAGTCCATGTTGCCCGTCCACGGCTTCTCACCGCCGCAGCTCAGCGCGTAGACGCCCGGGTAGCGGTCGCCGTAGCGCGGCAGGAAGCTGGCCGTCAGCTGAATGGAGCCACCCGACGAGCCGCCGAAGAGGATGGGGCCGTCCTGGATGTCCCAGCCCTTGCGCAGCGCCTCGATGAGCGACACCAGCTCCGCCGCGTTCTTGCCCTCCAGGTCGCGCGCCTCCACCGGCGCCTCCGTGGAGCAGTCCGTGCGCGAAGGCTGCGTCCACCACGCGCACTTGTTGGGCGCGAGCGCCGTCACGTAGAGCGTGTTGTGCCCGTACGTCCAACCGCCGTGCGTGAACAGCGAGCGCGGGCTGCCGCCATTGCTGCCGGTGTACGTGAGCGCGCCGTCGCCGTGCAGGTAGATGGCCAGCCGCATGGGCCCGGGCGCGATGCCCTGCTTCGGCTCGATGTACTTCACCTCCGTCGCGCCCACCTGCGCCACGCAGTACGTCAGCGTGCCCGCGTCCGTGTTCACGGTGCCCGTCTTGCTGCACGCGAGCTTGCCTGCGCCGTGCGAGCTGCCCGTGCCCGCGTCCACGCCCGTCCCGGCGTCCGTCCCCGCGTCGATGTCCGTACCGGCATCGGAACCGGCGTCGGAGCCCGCGTCCGTGCCCGCATCGGTGGTCGGGTTGGTGCCGGAGTCAGGCGTGACTTCATCGGGGTCGTCGGAGCACGCGGACAGGCCCAGGGCGAGGACGGCGGCGAGGACGAAGCGGCGGGACATGGTGACTCGAAGGAGGGGAGGCGGCGCCTCTGTTCAGCAGCCAGTATACCGGGTATAGATTTCCAGTCAGGAAAGGAAATTCTTCCATGGCTGGACGCGTGAACCTGCTGGCCCCGGAGGTCCGGGCCAATCCCTACCCCGTCTACGCGGAGCTGCGCCGCAGCGCGCCGGTGTGTCAGGTGGAGCCCGGCGGCCTGTGGGCGCTCACGCGCTTCGAGGACGTGGCCGCGGCCTTCAAGAACCCGCAGGTCTTCTCCTCCGCCGGCGTGCGCACCACCACCGCGCCGCCGTGGCTGGGCCACAACCCGTTCTCCGAGTCGATGATCGTCATGGACCCGCCTCACCACATGCGGTTGCGCACGCTGGTGAGCCGCGCGTGGACGCCCGCGGCGGTGAACCGGCTGGAGCCGCGCATCCGGAGCTTCGCGCAGGTGCTGGCGGAGCGGCTGTCCCCGGAGCGCGAGGTGGACCTCGTGGATGCCTTCGCCATGCCACTGCCCGCCAGCGTGATTGGCGAGCTGTTCGCCTTGGACCCCACCATGACGGCCCGCTACAAGCGCTGGTCCGTGGACCTGTCCAGCGTGTCCGGCACGACGGAGAAGGACACCCACCGGCACGACTCCATCCGCGCCACGGTGCGCGAGATGGAGGACTACCTGTCCAACGTCGTCGCCGAGCGCCGCCGCCACCCGCAGGACGACATGGTGTCGGACCTGGTGAAGACGCGCGTGGACGGCGAGGCGCTCTCCGACGCGGAGGTGATGAGCTTCCTGTTCCTGCTCGTGGTGGCGGGGCTGGAGACCACCGTGCAGCTCGTCAGCCACAGCGTGCGCCTGTTGATGGAGCAGCCGCACCTGATTGCCCGGCTGCGCGAGAACCCGTCGCAGGTGGGGCGCTTCGTGGAGGAGGTCCTGCGCTACGAGCCCTCCGTGCACGGCCTGGTGCGCGTCACCACGAAGGCAACGGAAGTGTCAGGCGTGGTGATTCCGGAGGGCGCGCGCGTAGCGCTGATGATCGGCTCCGCGTGCCGCGACGGCGAGCGCTTCAAGGACCCGGACACCTTCGACATGGACCGCGAGGGCGTGAACAACATGCCCTTCGGCCACGGCATCCACTTCTGCCTGGGCGCGCCGCTGGCTCGGCTGGAGGCGCGCGTGGGGCTGGAGGTGCTGCTCTCCCGCTTCACGCGCTTCACGCCCACGGGCCCGGTGAAGTGGAACACCTCCCTCACCGTGCGCGGCCCGCTGACGATGCCCCTCATCCCGCACGCCTGACGCGCGGAATGAGGAGCACTCCGGACGTCCCCGCAGGGCTCAGGTCTCGGAGGCGCCCAGCCAGGCGACCTGCCCCGCGAGCACGGGGACGCCCTGATCCGGCGCACTCGTGCTTCCCGCCACCGGGGGCGGCGTCAGGGTGAGGGTGAAGCCGGTGCCCGAGCTGTTCTGCTTCGCTTGCGCACTGAAGGCGCCGGCGTTCGCGCCACCCAGCGAGATGAAGCCGAAGAGGTCGACGCTGACGGAGGCGTGCGCCGCCAGCCACTGCGACCAGGTCGAGTAGTCCCCTTCGGCGAAGTTGACCGTGATGGTCGGATACCCCGAGACGACCACGGCCGACAGGTAGCCGACGCCGCCGGGCCCGAGCTTGATGCCGCTCGGCAGCCCGGACGGGAAGGTGAAGCCGCTGTCCTTGGAGCCGTTGTTGTAGTTGTTGAGCGCCTGGTAGAGGACGGTCTCATCCAGCCAGCCCGTGGCTCCGTCCGAGTTGGGCTGGTACGCGGCCGGCGCGAAGGGAATCACCGTCACACCGGGGAAGGACATGGTGATGTCGAAGGTGGAGCCGGAGCCCTGCTGGGCCGCGATGTCACCCTGGAAGTTCGCGCCGACGCTGATGCCCAGCAGCCAGCCGCCCCAGGACATGGAGCCACCGCCGGAGAAGCTGATGTTGTAGGCGCTCTGCTGCGCCGAGGACGCCGTGAAGCTGACGATCGCGGGCTGGCTGCTGTTCTGCAGCCCCGACAGGATGTCGGTCGGCTGCTTGTTGCTGCTGAAGCCCGGGAAGTACTGCGTGGACGGCGGATTGGACTGGAGGACGCCGCCATTGGTGGCGGAGGGCGTCAGGTTGCTCTTCAGGATCTGCAGCAGGCTGCTCCCGACGCTCTGTGCGTCCTGGAGGCTCGCGCCGATCCCGTAGGCGTTGAGATAGGCGGAGATCTCCAGGAGGACCGGCTCCGCGGAAGAGGGGGCGTACTGAAGCAGCTTGCGCAGATTGGGGCTGCTCTGCATCGCGGAGGTGCTGAGGGGCATGGAGCCGCTGGGGATGCCCGCCCACAGGTAGCCGGCCTGGTACATGAGGATGTAGTCGATGGGCGTCTGGATGCTCGCGCTGACCGTCTGCGCCGCCTGGAACTGCGCGTGCGTGATGGGGCCGTAGATGCCGGTGTAGGTCGCCACCAGCGATTGCGCCTGGACGGTGCTCTTGGTCTGCGCCGCCTGGAGCGCCTTCTGGTCGGCGTCGTTGAACTGCCAGTTGATGGCGTTGATCAGCTGGCCGTAGAGCATCGGGAGGCTGCCGGTGCCACCGACCGCGCAGGCCCCCGGGATGTCGGTGCTCGGCGACACCGCTCCCGAGATGTAATCGTACGTCAGCTTGTTGATGTCACCGGTGCCCGTGGTCCAGTCCCAGTTGAAGTCGCCGTTGTACTCGATGGGCACGAGCGTGGCCCCAATGGTCGACCCGATCACAGAGACCGCCTTCGCCTTGAGCGCCTGGATGTAGGCGGCCACGAGCTGCATCTTGTCCGTCGGATCCGCGGCGATCTTCAGCGCGGCCGGGGCACGCAGCGCCAGGCGGTTCGCGGTCTGCATCAGGGCCGTGCTGCGCGTCAGTGAAGCCTTCATGGTGTCTTCCCCCTGGCCGGTGGTTCCGGCCATGACGTGGGCGGGTTCGCCCACGCATCTGTCCATGAGCAAACGGCGCGCCACCCCCGCGCACGGCGTGTCTCCCCGGAGCGGGGCCCGTGCAGGGCCCGTCGCCGCCGTCACGCCACGGTCGGCGACAGTCGGCGACAGTCGGCAGCCGTGTGGCCCCCCTTCCTGTCACTTCGGTGGGGACGCCATACTCGGCCTCCGTCAGCCCGGATTCCCAGGCCACGCCCTCCCATGGATCGCGACTTCGAGACGGAACTCTGGCTCGCCATCAACGAAGGGCTCGTGGGCCGGGACGAGGCCCGGGTCCTGCGGGAGGAGGCGGCGCGGCTGGGGCGCGGCCCGCTGGAGTTGCTTCGGGAGCGGGGTGTCATCTCCGAGGAGACGCTGGCCTCGCTGCGGGGCACGCCCCCCGCCGCGCCATCCCCTCCTCTCGCGATGGGGCCCGACGCAGAGGAGACCCGCACGATCCATCCTGACGCGGGAGGAACTCCGCCGGCTCCGCGGCCGCCCGAGGCCCAGGCCTTCCCGCTTCCCGGCTGGGAGCGCTACCAGCCCCAGCGGTTCCTCGGGCAGGGCGGAATGGGGCGCGTGTTCCTTGCGTGGGATCCGCGGCTGCACCGGCACGTGGCCCTCAAGTTCGTCCGGGACGAGGACCCGGCGCTCACCCACCGCTTCGTCGCCGAGGCCCGTGCCCAGGCACGGGTGAAGCACGAGCGCGTGTGCCAGGTGTACGAAGTCGGCCACGTCGAGGGCCGGGTCTTCATCGCCATGCAATACATCGACGGCGAGCCGCTGGGCGCGCTGGTGCGCTCGCTCACCGTCGAGCAGAAGGCCCTGGTGCTGCGCGAGGCAGCCCTGGGGGTGCACGAGGCCCACCGCGTGGGGCTCATCCACCGGGACCTCAAGCCCTCCAACATCCTGGTCGAGCGCGGCGGGGAGGGGAGCCTGCGTCCCTACGTGATGGACTTCGGGCTGGCGCGCGAACTCCATGGTTCCATCACGGCCTCCGGGGCGGTGATGGGCACGCCCCACTTCATGGCTCCGGAGCAGGCCCGCGGCGAGGTGCGCGGCCTGGACCGCCGCGCGGACATCTACAGCCTGGGCGCCACGCTCTACTTTCTCCTCACCGGAGAGGTCCCCATCCCAGGCGCCAACGGCCTGGAGGTGCTCAGCCACATCGCCACCGAGGAGCCGAAGGCGCCGCGCCAGCTCGTCCCCGGACTGCCGGCGGACCTGGAGGCCATCACGCTCAAGTGCCTGGAGAAGGCGCGCGCGGACCGCTACGACTCGGCGCGCGCCCTGGCGGAGGACCTGGAGCGCTTCCTCGCGGGAGAGCCCGTGCGGGCCCGCGCCGGGGTGGGCTATGCGCTGCGCAAACGGCTGCGCAAGCACTGGGCGCGGACCTCCCTGGGGGCCGCCGCGCTGCTCGCCGTGACGGTGGCGCTGGGCTGGGGCGCCTGGGGCCGCCGGGAGGCCGCCGCGCGCGAGCGGTGGGTGCAGCGCTTCACCGAGCAGGTGGAGGTCATCGAGTCCCGGGCCCATTCCTCCGCGCTCTCGCGCCTGCATGACGTGCGCGAGGACCGCCGGGACCTCCAGGCGCGCCTGGCCGGCCTGGAGGCCGAGGTGAAGCAGGCCGGCCCCGAGGCGCTGGGCCCCGGGCAATACGCGCTGGGCCGCGGCCACCTGGCGCTGGGGGACGAGGCGCGGGCGCTCGGGTTGCTCCAGGCTGCCTGGGACCAGGGCTTCCAGTCACCCCGGGTCGCGTACGCGCTGGCCCTGGCGAGCGGACGGCGCTACCAGCAGCAGCTGGTGGAGGCACAGCGGCTGCGCACGCCGGAGCAGCGGGAGGCCGCGACGCGCGACGCGGAGCGGCTGTACCGGGAGCCTGCGCTCGCATGGCTCAAGCGCAGCGAGGGCGCCCAGGTGGCCTCGGCGGAGTACGTGGCGGCGCGGGTGGCCTTCTATGATGGCCGCTCCGACGAGGCCCTCCGCCTGCTGGAGGGCGCCGGCCGCGGACAGCCCTGGTTCCACGAGGTGCCCCTGCTGCGGGGAGACATCCTCGAGGCGCGGGCCTTCGGGCGCTGGAACGGCGGCGACCTGGAGGGGGCCCGGAAGGACTTCGAGGCGGGGCGGCAGGCCTATGCCGCCGCCGCGGCCACCGCGGAGAGCGAGCCCGCCGTGTACCGCGCCCAGGCCGGGCTGGAGCTCGCGGCGATGGTGATGGAGCTGTATGGGAAGGGCGACGTCCAGCCCTCCTACCACCGGGCCCTGGACGCCCTCTCGCGCTGCCTCATCGTCCTGCCGGACGACACCGCGTGCCTCCTCCGCCTGGCGCGCGTGCACCACCGCCTGGCCGAGCACCAGCTCACCCAGGGCGCCGAGGGCAACCAGACCCTGGAGAAGGCGCTCGAGGCCGCCCGGCGCGCCCTGGCGGTGGCGCCCACCGGGATGGAGGCCACGCTCACGCTGGCGCGTGCCACGTGGCTCCAGGCGCGCTACCGCATCGAACGGGGCGAGGACCCGCGCGAGCTGCTCGGTCAGGCCGCCGCGCTGTTCGAGCGCATCCCCGAGGCCGAGCGGGACCGCGCCTACCATGGTGACTTCGGGCTCGTCTTCAAGACGTGGGCGGACTACGAGGACTCGCTGGGGGCGGACTCGCGGGGCCACCGGGACCAGGCCATCCACGCCTACGAGGCGGCCATCGCGCGCGACCCGCGCGTTCCAGAGGACTGGATCAACCTGGGCAGCGCGCTCTTCGCCCGGGCCTCGCTGCCACGCAACCCCCGGGCGGAGCAGGACCTGGGACAGGCCGCAGAGGCGCTGGAGCGGGCACGGGCCCTCAACCCCCAGCACGTGGTGCCGTACTTCTACGAGGGCCAGGTCCACGAGCAGTTGGCCCGCAGGAAGCGCAGCCGCGGGGAGGCCCCGGGCCCCGAGCTGGACCAGGCCCTGGAGCAGTACCAGCGGGGGCTCGCCATCAACCCGCGGATCCCCCACCTCCACAACGGCCGGGGCGTGGCGCTGCTCCTGCGGGCCGAGGAGCTCTGGGCCCAGGGGGCGGACCCCCATCCCGTGCTCGACGAGGCCCGGGCCTGCTTCGAGCAGGCCATCGCGGTCGCGCCGGGCCAGGGCTTCGCCTACGCCAACCTGGGCGCCCTGCTCCTGCGGCGCGGCCAGTACCTGATCGAGCGCGGCGAGGACCCCCGGGCCGCGGGGCGCGAGGCCCTGAAGGTCCTGGGCCAGGGGCGCGAGCGGATGCCGGGCGCCACCTGGCTCCGGGGCCTCGCGGGCACCGTGTACGTCCTCCAGGCCCGCTTCGAACGGGAGCGGGGGCGGGACCCCGGGCCCGAGCTCGCGCTCGCCCTGGGAGAACTCCAGGCCGCGCTGGACAAGAACCCCGAGGACGCGGAGCCCTGGCTCCAGCTCGGCAAGGTCCGGGAACTCCAGGCCCGCTGGAGGTCGCGACGACGGTCACCGCCGACCGGGGACCTGGAGGAGGCGGCACGCTGCTTCGAGAAGGCCCTCACGCTGGCGCCGGAGGAGCTGGACTACCGCCTGGAGGCCGGCCTCTTCTACCTGCGCGGGCTCGAGCCGCTGGGGCAGACGGGCCCGCGGGACGGCCGGTGGCTCCAGCGGGGGCTGGAGCTTTCGGAGCAGGTCCTGAAGACACGGCCCGACCTGCCCGTCGCGCGGGCGCTGCGGGCCACGCTGCGACTGAAGGAGGCGCGGCGCGCCCGTCCCGAGGACGCGCGCTCCCTGCGGCTTTCGGCCCTGCGGGAGCTGACCGAAGCCCTCGCGCGCAATCCCAACCTCGTCCATGAATGGAGCGGTCCGCTCGCCGTCGCGCGTCGCCTGGGCGCCTCGCCCTGAGCGTCTACGGGTACATCGGACCGCCGGAGACCTCGATGGTTCCGGAGGAAAGTCTGGGGGAATCGTCGGGCACGGGCCTGCCCAGCGAGGCGATGGCGGGCTGGGAGTTGAACTCAAAGGTATACGACGTGCTCCTTTCCGGCTGGGGAGACGGAAGCACCAGGTTGAAGCGATACTTTTTCCCCCCGTCAGGCAGGGCGGTTCCCGAACCGGCGTCGACGGGGAAATGGAGGTCCCGGGGCGTCATGGTGTAGCTGGGGGGCTGGAAGTTCTTGGCGACCATCACGTCGATCGTGACGGTCAGAGGCGCAGACGAGCAGTCGAAGAATTTGAAGGTGTGGCCGCGGATGGGATTGAGGGACGTGAGGTCCAAGGTGATGTCGGCCGCGGGCAACGGTTGCAGGGGCATGGGTGGCTCTGGGGTCGTGCCCCGGAAGGCTTCCGGGACGCGCATGTCTATTCAAGCACAATGCCAGACGGATGGCTTCGGTCCTCCCCGCCGCGCCCTCAGGGCGATTTTGGACCCAGCCCCAGCTCGCGGAGGCGCCGGCGCAGGGCGCGTCCGGAGACCTCCAGGCGCTTCACCATCTCCTCCAGGTTTCCCTGGCACGCATGGAAGCAGCGGGTGATCTCCTCCTCGCTCAGGTCGCCGGCCAGGCGGAGGCCGGGGCTGCGCTCGATGAGGTCGTAGAGGGAGGAGCGGGCGATCCCCAGGTGCTGGGCGGCCCGCCGGACGTCCCAGGCGTGCGCGCGCAACGCCGCGAGCAATTCCTGGCCGCCCACCTCCGTGGACCTGCGGCGCGCGGCGCCGTCATGCTCGGACGGGGATGGCGCGGCGGACGATGTCACGGGGCGCGGGGGCTCCTGCGGAAGGGGCGCGTCGGGCTCCAGGCAGGGCTGGCCCCGGCCGCCGATGACGAGCTGCCGGGCCACATTGCGCAACTGGCGGATGTTCCCTGGCCAGGGGTGCAGGAGCAGTCGCACCGCCAGGGCCGCGGGCAGCCATGGTGGGGCGTGGGGATCGCTCGGGGCGAGGTGGTGGGCTTCCCCCAGCGCCGCCAGCTCCTGGTGGGCGAAGTGGAGGAACAACGGGCCAATGTCCTCCCGGCGCTCGCGCAGGGGCGGCAGCCGCAGCTCGTAGCCGGCCAGCCGGTGGAGGAGCGGGGCCCGGAAGCTCCCCTCCGCGATCCGCGCCTCCAGGTCCGCGTCCGTGGCGGTGACGAGGCGGACCTTCGTCGTCACGGGCCTGCTGGCCCCCACCGGGTACAGTTCCCCCGTCTCCAGCACCCGCAGGAGCATGACCTGCACTTCGGGCGAGGCCTCGCCCACCTCGTCGAGGAAGAGGGTGCCGCCCTCGGCCGCCTGGAAGTAGCCCTCGCGGTCGCGCTGGGCTCCGGTGAAGGCCCCCCGGACGCTGCCGAAGAGTTCCGCGGCCGCCAGTTCCTTGGAGATGGCGCCCAGGTTGACGCTGACGAAGGGGCCCTGCCGGCGGCCGCGCGCATGGAGGGCCCGGGCCACCAGCTCCTTGCCCGTCCCCGTCTCGCCCCGGATGAGCACGGGCACGTCCAGGTCGGCCACGCGCTCGATGTGCCGGCGCACGCCCTGGAGCGAGGCGCTCCCGCCCACCATGCCCAGCGGGGACGGCGGCTCCGTTTCGGAGGAGGGGACCCGGTGCAGCAGCACCACCACCCGCCCGGAGAACTCCAGCGGAACGCCCCGCGCCAGCGCCTCGGGGCCGAACTCGCGCCCGCCCTGGAGCGGCTCGCCCGCGCAGGTGCAGTGCCCCGCCCGGTCGGGAACGACGCGGATGCCCTCGCCGGCGGGGATGAACCGCAGGGGCTTGCGGCTCATGAACGGATCGCCCAGGGGCAGCCCCAGGGGCTCGCCGGGACGGGTGAAGTCCGGAGCGTTGCGGGAGAGCAGGACCTCCCGGCCGGTAGGAAGCCCGTGCAGCAGCAGCCGCTCCCCGACGCGGAGGGCCGTGGGATGCGACACCAGGGTCAACGCCGGGAGGGAGCGCGACGTGGAAACCGGGCCCCGCAGCTGCGAGGCGTTGGCCGTGGATAGATCCGCTGTCGCCACGGGGCGGGGAAGGTCTCCAGTGCCAGGAAGCGCCATCCCTCCCAGCTTATCCCTTTCACGCGCACGTCCGTGAAAAGGCCAGGCGGCCGTGTCGGCTCACGCCTCGATGTCGAACGCGAGCGACACGCGTTCACCCGGGGCCACGTGAATCAGCCCCTCGCCGGTGGCCAGCGCCCCGGCGGCGGCCGTCCACGGCTCCACGCAGACGAAGTCCTTCCCCGTGAGCGTCCACACGACGAGCATGCGGAACTCCCCGCTCCACGACAGCTTCACGGGGGACAGGCCGGGGCCCCGCTCCAGCACCGTGCCCGGCGCGGAGTGGTCACGCAGGTGCATGTCCACCTCCTGCGCGGTGAGGTCCAGGCCGGTGAAGGGCACCTCGTGCTTCGCGCGGTTGTCCCACGCGTGCGTGGCGTCCGTCTCCACGCGCGCCTGCGCCTTCTGTCCTTGAGGCACGCGGAAGTACGGGTGGTAGCCCAGGTGCAGCGGCAGGGGCCGCGTGTCCCGGTTCTCCAAATCGAAGTCCAGCGTGAGCCGGCGGCCCGCGAGCGAGAACGCCAGCTGCGCGTCGAAGGCCCACGGGTACTGGCGCAGCGTCTCCTCCGACGACGTGAGCCCCAGCACCAGCAGGGACTCTTCCGCCTGGCGCACCGTCCACGGCAGCTTCCGCGCGAAGCCGTGCTGCGGCAGTGAGTACGCCTTGCGGTCCGCCGGATACGTGTCCCCGGGCAGGGGGCCGGCGTTGGGAAAGAGCACGGGGATGCCCCCGCGCACGCTCTTCGTGAGGTCGGCGACGGTGCTCTCGTCCAGATAGAGCACGTCCTCGCCGTCCACCGCCATGCGCGTGACGAGCGCGCCGCGCGTGGGAATGACTTCCACGCGGCAGCCGCCGTCCTCCAGCGCGTAGGTGTCCAGCCCCGCGATGCCCGGGAACGGTCCGCTCATGGAACTAGATGGCCCCTTCCTTCGGGTCGCTGTCCATGAACGGGTAGGGGACCTTCACCGGCGGCGCGAAGTTCTCCTTGATGGTGCGCGGGCTGCTCCAACGGAACAGGTTGATCATCGACCCGGACTTGTCGTTGGTGCCCGAAGCCCGGCTGCCGCCGAAGGGCTGCTGGCCCACCACCGCGCCCGTGGGCTTGTCGTTGATGTAGAAGTTGCCCGCCGCGCCGCGCAGGCCGCTCATCATCTGCTCGATGGCCTTGCGGTCGCGCGCGAAGATGGCGCCCGTCAGCGCGTACGCCGCGGACTGGTCGCACTCCTTCATCGTCTCCTCGAACTTCGCGTCCGGGTAGACGTACACGCCCACGAGCGGCGCGAAGATCTCCTCCGTCATGATGCGGTGGCGCGGGTTGGTGCACTGCACCAGCGTGGGCTGCACGAAATAACCCTCGCTCTTGTCCGTGCCGCCGCCCGCGACGATGGAGGCCTCGCCGCCGGACTTCGCCAGCTCGATGTACGAGGACACCTTCTTGAACGAGCGCTCGTCGATGACCGCGCCCATGAAGTTCCGGAAGTCCGCCACGTCGCCCATCTTGATTTCAGAGATGAGCGCCTGGAGCCGCGGCTTCAGCTTGGGCCACAGGGACTCCGGCACGTAGACGCGGCTGGCCGCGCTGCACTTCTGGCCCTGGTACTCGTAGCCGCCGCGCACGATGGCCACCGCGAGCGCCTCCAGGTCGTCCGCCGCGGACGGGTGCGCGAAGATGAAGTCCTTGCCGCCCGTCTCACCCACCAGCCGCGGGTACTGCTTGTAGCGGCCGATGTTCTCTCCCACCGTCTTCCACAGGTTGTTGAACGTGGGCGTGGAGCCGGTGAAGTGGATGCCGCCCAGGTGGGGGCTGGCCAGCACGGGGTTGCCCACCGTGGGGCCGTCACCGGGCAGCATGTTGATGACGCCGTCGGGCAGGCCCGCCTCGCGCATCAGCTCCAGGCTGTACCACGCGCTCAGGGCCTGCGTGGAGGAGGGCTTCCACAGCACCACGTTGCCCATCAGCGCGGGCGACAGGCAGAGGTTCAGCGCGATGGAGGTGAAGTTGAACGGCGCGATGGCGAAGACGAACCCGTCCAGCGGCCGGTAGTCCGTCATGTTCCACGTCTGCGCGGAGCTCTCCGGCTGGATGGCGAGAATCTGCTGCGCGAAGTGGACGTTGTAGCGGAGGAAGTCGATGAGCTCGCACGACGCGTCGATCTCCGCCTGGTGCGCCGTCTTGGACTGGCCCAGCATGGAGGACGCGTTGAGCAGCGGGCGGTAGCGCGTGGTGAGCAGCTCCGCGGCGCGCAGGAAGATGGCCGCGCGCGCGTGGAAGGGCATCCGCGCCCAGTCCTCCTTCACGCTCATGGCGTTCTGGATGGCCTGCTCCACGTGGCCCGCGTCGGCCTCGTGCAGGGTGGCCAGCACGTGCTGGTGCCGGTGCGGCATGCGCACCGTGTCCGTCTTGCCGGACTTCACGTGCTTGCCGCCGATGACGACGGGAATCTCGATGCGCTCCCCGCTCATGCGCTTGACGGTGGACTGCAGCTCCGCGCGCTCCGGGGTGCCGGGGGCGTAGGAGAGGACGGGCTCGTTCTTGGGAGCCGGGACGCGGGGGGTGGCGTTGAGCACGCGAGGACCTCGGGACGAGAGGAGGAAAGGTTCGGGCAAGGTATAGCCCTCCCGATGTCCCAGGTCAGTGACAGAAGCGTGGGGCGTCCGCGCCGAGACAGAGCCCCCGCGCGTCAAGCGGCATGCCCGGCGTACGTCCGGCTCAGCCCTCGCCCACGGCCTTGGCGCTGGTGCCCCGCGCGCGCTGCAGCACGGCATGCAGCTGCGCGATGAGGTAGGGCGGCTTCACGGGCTTGACGAGGTACGCGTCCGGCTGGGGCTGTCCGGGCTCCAGGTCCGTGCGCGGCGCGTAGCCGCTGACGAACACCACCGGCAGGTGCGCCAGGGCGGGCTCGGCGCGCACGCGGCGGCACAGCTCGTAGCCGTCGATGCCCTCCATGTTCACGTCCGACAGGAGCACGTCCGGCGGCTGCGTCAGCGCGTTCGCGAGCCCCGTCTCTCCATCCGCCGCCACCGCGCAGTCGAACTCACCCGACAAGAGCAGCCGAAGCGTCTCGCGCATGGTCCAGGAGTTCTCCACGATGAGGACCTTGGGCTTCACGGTGCATCGACTCCTGGGGCGGCAACGGCGTACGGCAAGGGGGAACGGCGGGCACAGCATCCCCCCGCCGTGCGCACCGGGCAAGAGGTCCCCCTTCACCCGTGAGAATTCACGAAAGCCTCCACCTCACGGGTTTGCCGTCAACGCGCCTAACTCTCAGGCGGCGGGTTCACGAGCCCCCGCCGGGAAACCTCGGAGTCCGGTTCCTCGTCGCCCCGCGCCTCGCGCTCGGGCACCTCTTCGTCCTGCCACTCCGCGCCGCGCTCCACCTCCGCCTCCCAGCGCGTCTCCTCCAGGGGGCTGGGATTGACGTCCTCCTGGGCCGCGGCCCGGGAGCGCTCGTGGGCCAGCTCGGCGGCGCCGCGGTCCAGCGCGTCCTCCATCTGCCCCCGGTTGCGCGGTTGGAAGTTCTTGGAGTCCTTGTCCGAAGCCATGGGTGTCACCTCCGAGAGAAAGGTGGGACGCGCCCCGGGGGGCGGGCAACGACGGCCCGTACGGAGGCCGCCTGCCCGGCCGCCCAGGTGTGGGCAGGGCGGGGTGCGCTGTCCGGATGCGTCAGCGCGCCGGGGCGGCGGGCCGCTGGGCCAGGGGCTGCGCGTCCTCTTGCGACAGCCGTTGGATCTCCGGCGCCACGTCCCCGGTGGGCGCGGCGATGCTGCACCGCGCGCCGCCATGCACCAGGCCCACCACGCGCAATTGCTCGTCCACCAGCGGCGCGCCGGAGTCGCCGGGCACGCCGTGCATCGTGGTGAAGAGCGCGGTGGGCACGTCCGGCAGCGACGGGCAGCGGCCCCAGCGCTCCACCATCACCCGCTGCGGCGCTCCGGGCCGGTCGTGGCGTCCGGTGAAGACAAGCATGGCGCCGGGGATGGGCAGCCCTTCGGAGACCTCCAGCGGGGCCACGGGTGCCTTCGCCTCCAGCTCCAGCACGGCCATGTCCCGGCCGCGATCCACGAACACGTAGCGCCCCTGGAGCTGCCGGCCGTCCTCGAAGTTCGTCCGCTCCTCGCCCGCTTCCAGCCGGACGCAGTGGGCCGCGGTGAGGACGTGTCGGCCCTGGCCCACCACCACGCCCGCGCAGTGGCCGTCGCCCAGCGTCACCGTCGCCGCCTCGGCTTTCTCCAGTCCTTCGGCTTCTCCGGTCGCGGACTGGCCGCAGGCCATCCAGGCCGTCACGGCCGCGAGTGCCACCGTGGTGCCGCCCCACTTCCATGCACGCATGCCGCTTCCCCCTCCTCCCCCGGGCGACGGGCCCACGGGTTGGAAGAAGGGTGTGCATGCGTCCGGGTGGGGCCGGGGTGCGGGCGTGGAGGCGGCTCCCCAGCAGGCGTCCTGGCGGCGGGAACAGGCTTTCTTCCAGCGAGACGGTGAAACAGGGATCAGGAGCAGAGGGTGCACCTGCTCGGATGTCCCGGAGGCGGTGTCACTGAAACGTGCTATTCCTTCGACGTCTGGATTCTGGACCCTGGCCTGGATGGGCCAGCCCCTTTGGCTCGTGAGCGACGACGAGAAGACAACGGTACTGGATGAGCGCACCCGCCCTCCGAGCACGTGGGGGGAGCGGATGCGTACGCCCATCACCTTGCCGGGTTCGGGCGACGGGGAGCGGCGCTCGCTCACTCCGGGCGTCATCGTCACCGGGCGCTACCGCGTGGAGTCGCTGCTGGGCGAAGGCGGCATGGGCCGCATCTGGCTGGCGGACGACCTGCAGGAGCGCCGGCGCGTGGCGCTCAAGGAGATGCACGTCCCCTCGGAGCTGTCCGCGGCGAAGGTGGAGGAGCTGGTGCTGCTGTTCCGGCACGAGTTCTTCGCGATGAAGAAGCTGCAGCACCCGTCCACGCTCAAGGTCTTCGACTGGGGCATGACGGAGGCCGGCAACCGCTTCATCACGATGGAGGTCGTGGGCGGCAAGGACCTGAGCTCGCTGGTGCACGACGCGCCGCTGGACACGCGCACGCTGTATCGCGTGTTGATCCAGATGGCGCAGGTGCTGGCGTTCATCCACTCGCGCCTGTACGTGCACTGCGACATCAAGGCCAGCAACGTGCGCATCACCGAGTCCGGCGCGGTGAAGCTGATGGACTTCGGCGTGATGCACCAGCTGGGCACGCCCAGTCCCGGCAAGCTGAAGGGCACGCTGGAGTACCTGGCGCCGGAGTGGCAGCGGGGCGCGAGCATCGACGGCCGCGCGGACCTGTACTCGCTGGGCGTGATGGCCTGGTACCTGGCCACGAGAAAGCTGCCCTTCAAGCGCGCGAGCCCCGCGGTGCTGCTCGCGGACCACCTGACGCGTCCGGCGCCCCGCCCGTCCACCATCTGCCCGGTGGATCCGCAGCTGGAGGAGATCATCCTCCTGTTGATGGCGAAGGACCCCCGCGAGCGCTTCCAGGACGCGGGCGAGCTCCTGGAGGCGCTCTGCCAGGCCAGCGGCGAGCCCGTGCCGGAGGAGTCGCTGTCCGCGCGCGCCAGCTACCTGCACGTGCCGGAGGTGGTGGGGCGCGAGGCGGAGCTGGAAGGGCTGATGAACGGCCTGGCGGAGGCGGACTGGGGCCAGTCGCGCGCGGTGCTCGTGGGTGGGCCCGCGGGCGTGGGCAAGACGCGGCTACTGCAGGAGTTCGAGCTCCAGGCGAAGCTGGCGGAGCTGCCCTTCGGCCGGGGGCAGTGCCGCGCGGAGGGGCTGTCTCCGCTGGCGCCGGTGGCCCAGGCCCTGCGCTCCCTGGTGCCGCACACGCCCGCGGAATTGATGGAGCGGGTGAAGGCGCCGCTCACGCGCCTGATGTCACCGGACGTGCTCGACGGCGACCTGCAGGAGCAGCTGCCGCGCGACGGCTCCGACGAGAAGGCCGCCTTCTTCGAGGCGCTGTCGGAGTGGACGCGCACGCTGGGGGGACGGCAGTCCTTCGTGCTGTGCTTCGAGGACCTGCAGTGGGCGGACAGCGCGTCGCTGGAGGCGCTCAACGTCCTCATCCGCGCGCTGCACGGCACGCGCGGCATGGTGGTGGGCACGTTCCGCTCCCATGAGCTGTCGCGCCTGAGCCTCGCGTTCCAGACGGTGGACGAGAAACTCACGTCCCGCGTGGAGCTGGAGCCCCTGTCCGCGGAGCACGTGGCCACGCTGGTGGAGCTGGTGCTGCCGGGGCTGGACGTGCCGGAGGGCTTCGTGCAGCGGCTGCACGAGACCACCGGCGGCAACGCGTTCTTCGCCACCGAGTGCCTGCGCATGCTGGTGGAGGCGGGCGCGCTCAAGCGCGTGGGCGGACGGTGGGAGGCGGAGGAGGGGCTGGGCACGCGGAGGCTCCCGGGGAGCATCCAGGAGGCGGTGCTGATGCGCCTGGCCAACGCGCCGCCGGAGCAGGTGTCACTGCTTCGCAAGCTGGCGCCCGCGGGCCGGATGCTGGACCTGCCGCTGGTGCGCGCGCTGTCGGGCCTGCCGGAGGCGGAGCTTTTCGCCGTGCTGGACGGCATCGTGGAGCGGCAGTTCCTCCAGGACGTGGAGGGGCGCTACGTCTTCACGCACGACACCGTGCACCAGGCCGTCTACGACAGCACGCCGGAGGCGGAGCGCCGGGCGCACCATGGCCAGGTGGCGCGGGCGCTCCAGGCGCTGCCCTCCGGACTCGCGGGCGTGGTGCGCGCGGTGGGCTGGCACTTCGCGCGCTCGGACGCGCCCGCGGAGGCCATCCAGCCGCTGCTGCAGGCGGGACAGGCCGCCATCGAGGCGGAGGCGCTGCTGGAGGCCACGCTGCTCCTGAAGGAAGCGGCGGGGCTCCTGGAGTCCGCGCCGGACTACCCGGGCCGCTCCGAGCAACTGCTCCGCACCTGGGTGTCGCTGGTGGAGGTGGGCTACTCCAGCGACCCGCCGACGTCGGTGGCGTACGCGGACCGCCTCTTCGCGCACTGGGAGGCCACGGTGGACGTGGCGTCGGGCCGGCGCGAGGCGCTCTCCCGCCTGGAGTCCGCGCGCTCGGCCACGCCCGCGGAGCGCGAGGAGCTGCTCATCCCGCTCTTCCGCGAGGTGGCGGCGGACGGGCGGATGACGCCGGTGGACGTCTTCTGGAAGCGCTCGGAGCTGGAGATCCTCCAGGGCATGGCGCTGGCCATCCTGGGTCGCACGGACGCGCTGGAGGGGCTCAGCGCGCGCGTGGCCGCCGAGCACCCGGAGGACTCGCCGTACCGGGCGGGGCTGTCCGTGGCCCGCTCCACGTTGACCGCGTACACCGGCCACTGGGCGGGTGGGGTGGAGGAGCAGCGCAGGCAGGTGCAGCGGCTGCGCGAGTTCCGCGACGCGGTGGGGCGTCCGCCCCGGCGGCTGGCGTGGGCGCTGGGCATGGGCGGCTACCTGCTCAACGTGAACCTGGCCCTGCGCGGCGAGCCGCTGGACGAAGCGCTGCTGAAGGACGGGCTGCACCTGGCGGAAAGCCAGGGCTTCACCGACGTGCGCGCCTACCACCTCTTCGCGCAGGTGGCGCGCGCGGCCTTCACCGGGGATGGCGCCGCGTTCGCGTCCGCGCTCGCGCAGAAGACGGAGCTCATCCGGCGGCTGGGCAGCCCCCGGTTGATGGAGCGCAACCTGGCCCTCTTCACGCCGCCGTACTACCTGGAGCGCGGCGAGCACGAGCTCGTGGCGGCCGTGGTGTCGCGCGGCGAGGCGCTCGCGCGCGTGCTGCCCGAGGACCGCTGGCTGCGCGCGCACGTGCAGGTGTACCAGGCGTGCCGCGACGTACTCTTCGAGGACGCGGGCGCCGCGCGCGAGTCGCTGCCCCGCGCCCTGGAGGCCGCGCAGAAGGGGGGCCTGCGCATGGAGACGCTGGTGCGCGTGTACCAGTCGCGCTTCGAACGCGACCAGGGCCGGCTGCCCGCCGCGCTCGCCGCCGCCGAAGCCGCGCTCGCGCGCGCCCTGGACCCCCGCTTCGCCAACCCCTGGGATGAAATCCTGGCCCGCCGCGCCCTGGCGCCGCTGGTGTCCCGGGAGGAGGGGGACGCGCACCTGCGCCACGCGCGCCTGCTGGCGGAGTCCACCGGCAACGTGCTCCAGATGGGGCTCGTCTACCTTCAGCACGCGGAGCGGCACGCCCACCCGGAAGAGGTGATGCTCGAGCTGGAGATCGCCGAGCGGGCCTTCACCACCGCCCGGGCCACGCACCTGCAACTGCTCGCCCAGTCGCTGCGCGGCCCGCTGTCGCGCCAGCTGGAGGACGTGAAGCAGAGCGCCTGACGGCCCCGTCGTGCTTAGGATGGCCCCCATGGCCTCCTCCCCCCTGCGCTTCTGCCTGGACTACCTGTCCCCGTACGCCTACCTCGCCTGGCTCCGCATGCCCGCCATCGCGGCGCGGCACGGCAGGGAGCTGGAGCCCGTGCCGGTGCTGCTCGCGGGGATGCTCAACGCAGTAGGCTCCATTGGCCCGGCGGAGATTCCCGCCAAGCGCGTCTACGTCTTCAAGCAGACCTTCCGCATCGCGCATGAGCAGGGCGCGCCCTTCACGCTGCCGCCCTCGCACCCGTTCAACCCGCTGTTGTCCCTGCGCGTGACGGCCGCCGTGGACGACGTGGCGGAGCGCACGAGGCTCACCACCGCGCTCTACTCCGCCGCGTGGGGCCAGGGCCGGGGCATCGAGACGCCGGAGCAGGTGGGCGCGGTGCTGACGGACGCGGGCTTCGACGCGCGGGCATTGCTCGCCCGGGCCCAGCTGCCGGAGGTGAAGGACCGCGTGCGCCACAACACGGAGGCCGCGCTGGCGCAGGGCGCCTTCGGCGTGCCGTCCGTGCTGGTGGACGACGAGATGTTCTGGGGCGTGGACTCGCTGGGCCACCTGGAGCGCTACCTGGAAGGCCGCGACCCGCTCACCCCCGGGGACCTGGCGCGCTGGAAGGACCTGCCCGCCACCGCGAACCGGCGCCCGGAAGGAAAGCCCCGCCCGTGAACGTGCTCGGGCAGCTGGGGGTGGCCGTCGCGGGGCTGGTGCTCGCCGGCGTGCTCCTGTTCCTCAACTTCTGGCGCGCGGTCCTCTACCTCTTTCCCCACACCGTCCGGGTGGAGCCGGAGGCCCCCGCGGACCAGATGGACCTGCCGGAAGCCCTGGACCCCCTGGCGGGCCAGCTCCAGGCGCTGGGCTTCACGCCGCTGGGCAGCCACGAGGAGAAGCCGCTCCTCCAGAAGGCCACCCGCTCCTACGACTGGGCGCACCCGGGCGAGCGCGTCTTCGCCACCCTGTACGAAGGGAGCGACCTGTTGCCCCGGCTCTACCTGCTGACGCCCCTGGCCGCCGGGGGCTTCGTCATCACCGCCAGCTACCGGCGCCCCGCGCTGGACCTCCCCGGCTACCGCTCCGGGTACCTGGAGGACGCCGCACCGGAGCGCCTGTTGCGCGCGCATGTGCGACGGCTCGAGGGGTTGGACCCGGCGGGCCCGGAGGGCTTCACCTGGGAGGGGCGCGTCCAGGTGGCCCGGGCCTGGTACGCCGGTCTGGGGCGCAAGGAAATCCGCCGCCAGAACCTGCAGGGGCTGTTGTGGACGGCCATCGCGCTTGCCATCGTCGCCAGCGCCTTCCTGGGACGGCGCGCGGGCTGACGGCCCCCTGGACGCTTTTTTAAGCGTCACGTCATGCGTGCACCGCGCGCCCCGGAAGAGTAGGGAGACGAGCACCATGAAGAGCGTGTCCAAGAATGAGGAAATCTACTTCCTGTCCGGCAAGCGCACCCCGTTCGGTACCTACGGTGGCAGCCTCAAGGACCTGAGCGCCACCGACCTGGCCGTGGAGTCCGCGAAGGCGGCCCTGGCCCAGGCGGGCGTCTCCCCGGAGCTCATCGAGCACGTGGTGTACGGCAACGTCGTCCAGACGAGCTCGGACGCCATCTACCTGCCGCGCCACGTGGGCCTGCGCACGGGCGTGCCGGTGCCGGTGCCCGCGCTGGGCGTCAACCGGCTGTGCGGCTCCGGCTTCCAGGCCTTCGTCACGGCCGCGGAGATGATGCTGACGGGCGGCGCGGAGGCCGTCCTCGCGGGCGGCACGGAGTCCATGAGCCAGGCGCCCCACGTCATCCGGGGCGCGCGCTGGGGCCTGCCCCTGGGCAAGGGCGGCCTGGAGGACATGCTCTGGACGGCCCTCACGGACAGCTACACCGGCCAGGCCATGGCGCTCACCGCCGAGCAGCTGGCGGTGGACTACGGCCTCACCCAGGACGACGTGGACGGGTACGCGGTCCTCACCCAGAAGCGCTTCGCCGCGGCCCAGGAGTCCGGCCGGCTGGCGGATGAAATCGCGCCGGTGACGCTCAAGGGCAAGAAGGGCGACACGGTGGTTTTCAAGGACGAGCACAACCGTCCGGAGACCACGGTGGAGGGGCTGCGCAAGCTGCCCAAGGTGTTCAAGAAGGACGGCGTGGTGCACGCGGGCGCGGCCAGCGGCATCTGCGACGGCGCGGGCTCCATGGTGATGGCCACGCGCAGCTTCGTGGAGAAGCACGGCCTGAAGCCCGTGGCGCGGCTGGTCAACTGGGGCGTGTCCGGCTGCGACCCGAAAATCATGGGCATTGGCCCCGCGCCGGCCATCCGCAACCTGCTCAAGCGCGCGGACGCGAAGCTGACGGACGTGGACCTCTTCGAGGTCAACGAGGCCTTCGCGCCCCAGTACCTGGCGGTGGAGAAGGAGCTGGGCCTGCCACGCGACGCCACCAACGTCAACGGCGGCGCCATCGCCGTGGGCCACCCGCTGGGGGCCTCCGGGGCGCGCATCACCATGACGCTCGCGTACGAGCTGAAGCGCCGGGGCGCCCGCTATGGTATCGGGTCCGCCTGCATCGGTGGCGGCCAGGGCATCGCCGTGCTGGTCGAGGCGCTCTAGGCGCGCCGGGTGGCGACGGGGTACGGGGCAGACGACTTCCGGACGGGACGTGAGATGAGCAACGAGGTGGACGCGAAGACGGCCCGCGAGCGGGCCAAGGCCATCGCCGAGCAGCGCCGTGCCGAGCGCCGCAACCGCAAGCGCCGCTGCGTGGTGTGCGGCGTGGAGGAGAGCGACAAGACGCCGCTGACGGCCCACCCGGAGGGCATCGGTCCCGCCTGCAAGGACGAGGTCACCTGTCAGGCCCGCCGCGCCGCCGCCGGCCGCTGAAGGAAGCCGGGGCCGTCCCCCCGCCTCCCGCCGCACTGTCGGCGGGTGGACGGTGGGCGGCCCCCCGCCCGTCAGGGCATCCCGGGGGACGGAACGCCTTCCGGAGCCGGATTGTCGGGCCCGTTTCTTGATGGCGCCCGCGACTCGGGGTAAACATTTGTAATCTCTGGTGACACGAGGGTTGGAATGGCCGTTATCAGCTTCACGGGAGTCAAGGTGTTCTCCACCACGCTCGCGCGAGACCGCGAGAACATGGGCGAGAACATCACCAAGTGGCTGAAGGAGAACTCCTCGCTGGAGGTCGTGGACAAGATCGTCACGCAGTCCTCGGACAAGGAGTTTCACTGTCTGACCATCACGCTCTTCTACCGCCACAAGGTCTGACGGCCCCGGCAGGGTAGAGAAGGCGTGGGATGCGAGGGCGCTTCTCCCGGGTGACACCCGGGTGGGGCGCCCTTCATCGTTTCTGGATTTGGGGTTGCGGACCGGGCGGTGTTCCACCACCTTTGGGCCTCTATGCGACCCATGCGGGGCTTCAACCGGGGCGGCGGCGGTTTCGGCGGCGGCTTCCCGGGCCTGGATTCGATGGCCGCCAAGCTGGCGGTAGCGCTGGTGGCGTTCTCCGCCCTGTTCCTGGCGACCCAGCGCGGGCAGGGCGTGCTGCTGCTGCTCAACCCGCGGGACGTGCTGTCCCTGCGCGTGTGGCAGCCGTTCACCTACGCGTTCGTGGCCACGGACCCGCTGGGCATCGTCTTCGGCGGCATCATCATCTGGTCCATCGGCGGCTTCCTGGAGTCCACCTGGGGCTCCAGGCGCCTGCTGATGGCGTCGGTGGGCATCACGGTGCTCGCGGGCTTCATCACGGTGCTGCTGTCGCTCGTGATTCCCATGGCGAGCCTCTACGCCGGCGGCACGGTGATGACGACGGTGCTGTGGGTGGCCTACGGCCTGGTGATTGGCCGGGGGCAGACGAACTTCTGGGGCATCCCGCTCACGGGCAACTGGTTCGCGGCCATTGGCGCGGGCTTCACCCTGCTGCGGCTGCTCACCGCGCCGGCCTGGCAGGTGCTGGCGCCGGAGCTCATCAGCCTGGTGCTCGTCTTCGCGTACGTGCGCGGCGCGAGCCCCAAGCGGCTGATGCTCCAGCTGCAGCACTGGCGCCTGCAGCGGCAGCTGCGGGACCGCTCCAAGCACCTGCGCGTGGTGGACCGCGACCGCCCGCCGGACCGCGACCAGTTCCTCAACTGAAATGGCCCCGGGGCCGCGCCCTCAGTGCGCGGCCTCCGGGTGGCCGTACTGCTTGAGCTTCCGGTAGAGCGTGGCCACCCCGATGTCCAACTGCTCCGCGGTGCGTGAGCGGTTGCCGCCGTTCTGCGCCAGCACCGCGAGGATGTACTCCTTCTCCATGTCCTCCAGCCGGCGCGGGTTGCTGGTGGGCGCCAGGGAGGGCGGCGCGGCGCGTACCTCTTCCGGCAGGTCGTCGCGCTCCACGCGCGGGCCCTCGCACAGCACCACCGCGCGCTCAATCGCGTTGCCCAGCTCGCGCACGTTGCCCGGCCACGGGTAGCGCAGGAACTGATCCGCCGCGTCCGGGGACAGCCCGTTCACGCGCCGGCCCAGGCGCTCGCCGGCCTCCGCCAGCAGCAGCCGCGCCAGGGGGAGGATGTCCTCCTTGCGCTCGCGCAGGGGCGGGATGCGCAGCTCGATGACGCGCAGCCGGTAGAAGAGGTCCTGGCGGAAGCGGCTCAGGCGGACCTCCTCGGACAGGTCGCGGTTGGTGGCGGCCACCACGCGCACGTCCACCTTGCGGCTGAGGTTCTCCCCCACGCGGCGCACCTCGCGCTCCTGGAGGACGCGCAAGAGCTTCGCCTGCATGGCGGGAGGCACCTCCCCCACCTCATCCAGGAAGAGGGTGCCGCCGTGCGCGGCTTCGAAGAGGCCGGGCCGGTCGTGCGTGGCGCCGGTGAAGGCGCCCTTCGCGTGGCCGAACAGCTCGCTCTCCAGCAGGCTCTCCGTCACCGCGGCGCAGTTCACGGCGATGAAGGCCTTGTGCGCGCGGCCGGACTCGTCATGGATGAGCCGGGCGATGCGCTCCTTGCCCACGCCGCTCTCCCCGGTGACGAGGATGGTGGTGTCCACCTTGGCCGAGCGCCGCGCCAGGTTGAGCACGCGCTGCATGGCCTCCGCGCGGGCCACCATGCCGGCCGGGTCCTCCGTCACGCCGGACACGCGCGCCAGCGACTGCCGCTTCGCGCGCAGCTTGCGCTCCGCCTGCCGCAGCGCCTCCGTCACCTGTCCGAGCACGCCCTCCATGCACTGCGTTTCATAGAAGCGCAGGAACTCCGTGCACTCGGTGCTCCACTCCTCCTCGGGGCGGCCCACGATGTGGCAGAGCGCGTCGCCCTTGCCCACGCACTTGAGCTCCGCGCAGTAGATGGGTTTGTTGTTGCAGTAGCTCATGTACCCGGACGCGAAGCCGGTGAGGCTCCAGCACACGGGCTCTTCGGCCTGTCCCAGGTGGAGCAGGTGCTGCTCGGCTTCATAGGAGTCGCGCCACTGGGCTTCCGCGAAGGGCTCCGGGCCGTCCTTGTCCGTGCGCTCGATGCGCTCCACGCGCACCTGGCCCATCAGCGTGTGCAGCCGGCCGCCCGCGCGGCGCCACTCCGCTTCGTCCGTCCACGGCACCGCGGACTTCATCGCCTCCGCGGTGCGCCAGCCGTGCGCGTAGCCCAGCCGCGTGAAGATGCCGCGCGCGGCCGTCATCCCCAGCATCCCGATGAGCTCCTTGCGCAGGAGCCCCAGCGCCACCGGATCCATCAAGAGCGCCCGCTGCCCGGCGAAGCGGATGACCCCGCCCTTCGGCTCCAACGCGAGCAGCTCCCTCAAGTCCAACCCTTCCAGACCCGCCACGGTGTCTCCCGGTGTCGTTCAGACTGAGGTGCTTCTCTATCAATATGAGAGCCGTTTGACAGGGCTGGAATTTAAAACCTCGTGGTTTCAATGGGTTGCCTTGTTGGGTGCGCTGGTCCTGGGGTTGCAGTAGAAGGCGCCACGATGGCTTCCGGGGTGGACAGACGCGAGGTGCTGCAGGGGGTGGCGGCCGCCGGGATGGCGGGGGTGATGGGCGCCGGACCCTCGGCCGCCCGGCAGGTGGCGCCGGCCCTGTTCGTGTCGCACGGCTCGCCCATGACGGCGCTGGACGCGGATGAGTATCCGCAGGCGCTCAAGCACTTCGGTGACGGCGCGGGCCCGGTGAAGGCACTGGTGGTGGTGTCCGCGCACTGGGAGACGGACGCGCGCGTGCACGTCACCGCGATGGCCGCTCCGCCGCTCGTCTACGACTTCCACGGCTTCCCGGAGGAGATGTACCGGCTGCGCTACGCACCGCCTGGCGCTCCTTCATTGGCGAAGGATGTGGTGGCGCGGCTGTCCTCGGCGGGTGTGCCCGCGGTGGCGGACGGCGAGCGCGGCCTAGATCACGGCGTCTGGGTGCCCTTGCGGCATGCGTTCCCGGAGGCGCGCGTGCCCGTGTTGCAGGTGGCGCTGCCGGCGGACGCGACGCCCGCGCAGGTGGCGCGCATGGGTGAGGCGCTGCGGCCGCTGCGCGCGGAGGGCGTGCTGCTCATGGGCAGCGGCGGGGTGGTGCACAACCTGCGCCGGGTGAATTTCAGATCCAAGGCGGCGTCCGTCGAGCCATGGGCCGCCGAGTTCGATGCGTGGGTCGCCGGAAAACTTGCCGCACGTGACTTCAATGGGATTCAGTCATGGATGGATGCACCGAATGCGCGGGTCGCGCATCCATCGCCCGAGCATTGGTTGCCCATCTACTTCGTCCTCGGAGCCGCCCTCCCCGAGGACCGCGTCACCCCCGTGTTCGAGGGCTTCCATCACGGAACCTTGTCCATGCGCAGCTTCGCGCTGCGCGCCTGAACCTCGCAGTCCGCAATCTCCAAGGAGTCACACCATGAAGCTGTCCCTCAAGTCCGCCATCACGCTGGTCGCCGTCGCCGCCCCCTCGTTTGCCTTCGCGTCCGCGTGGGAGATCGACTCGTCGCACTCCAGCGCGCAGTTCGCCGTGAAGCACATGATGGTGTCCAACGTGCGCGGCGCCTTCAGCAACGTGAAGGGCAACGTCAACCTGGATGACAAGGACATCACCAAGTCCACCATCGAGGCGACCATCGACGCGAAGACCATCAACACCAACGAGCCCAAGCGCGACGAGCACCTGAAGAGCGCTGACTTCTTCGAGGTGGAGAAGTTCCCGACCATCACCTTCAAGTCCACGAAGGTCGCGAAGGCCGGCAAGGACAAGCTCAACGTCACGGGCGACCTGACCATGCACGGCGTGACCAAGCCGGTGGTGCTGGCCGTGGAAGGCCCGACGGCGGAGACGAAGGACGCGTGGGGCAACGTGCGCCGCGGCGCCACGGCGACCACGAAGATCAAGCGCAGCGACTTCGGCCTGGTCTGGAACAAGGCGCTGGAGGCCGGCGGCGTGGCGGTGGGTGACGACATCACCATCACCCTGGACCTGGAGACCACGAAGAAGGCCGACGCGGCGGCGCCGGCGGCCAAGGAGACGAAGTAGTCTTCGTCTTCGTCCAAGGATTGAAATGAAGAGAGGGGCCTCGGGTGACCGGGGCCCCTCTTTTTTTGTGCCCTTGGGGGCTCCGGCGGATGGACCGGGGCCCCTCGGCGCTCAGCCCTCGGCGACGGCCTGCACGCTGGCGCGGTAGATGAAGATGCGCGCGGTGTTGGTGCGGGTGTCAGCGGGGATGACGAAGAAGCCCGGGGTGGGGCCCTTGAAGTCCTGGGAGAAGCCGGCCACCTGGCGGCCGTCGTTGAAGGTGACGCGGATCTTCGAGCCCTCCGCCTGCGGCTGACGCGCGCCCGCGGCGAGCATGAAGAAGATGGCCTTCACGCGCTTGCCGGGGATGCGCTCCGGGGCGAAGCCGCTCTGCTGCTCCAGGGAGATGGTGTCCTCCAGGAGGTCCGCGTCGCGGATGGTGCCGCGCTTCACCTGTCCTTCGACGGTGTGGATGATGACGCGGTGTTCGCCTTCCACGAAGGAGTTGGTGGCGGCAGTGAAGCCGTCCCCCGGCACTTCGAAGAGGGTGTCGTCCATGGGGCGCAGGTGGTTGGCCGTCGCGACCGGGGTCGCGGGGACGACGGGCTGTTTCTTATACACATCTCCGAGCCCACGAGACATGCGCAGCTCTCGTATGCCGTATTCTGCTTGAAAAAAA
>NZ_RAWK01000074.1 GCF_003612165.1 Corallococcus aberystwythensis
GGGGGGAAGCGGGCTGTTGGGGACTTCACGTCCCGGGGAGGCGCTCCCCGGCTGGGCCGCCGTCCGCGCGGGGGGCGTGTGGGATTCAAGTGACGCGAGGGCCGGATGGCGCCATGCTCGGGGGATGACACAGAGTCGGAGAGAGCGGGCCGAAGCGCTTGGCGCCGCGCTGAAGGCAGCGCGGCAGCAGGCGGGGCTCTCCATGGAGGAAGTCGCCGAGCATCTGGAACTGGGCGTGGAAGTCCTGGCCCGCGTCGAGCGAGGGGTGATGGTCCCCACCATCCCCACGCTGAGCCGGCTGTGCGCCCTGATGAAGCTGGATCCGGACAGCCTGCCGGACCTCCCGGAGCTGAGTGATTGACGCGTCTGGCGGGCCCCTCACCGGCCCGCCGGCGCGCCGCCCGTCCCTTCAGCCCAGCCGCCCCACCAGGTGCGGCTTCCCCTCCTCCGACAGCACCCGGAACGCCACGCCCGCGGACTCGCGAGCCGTCTGGAACATCACCCGGGAGGGCAGCAAGAGGGGCTTCTTGAAGTCGCAGTCCAGGCGGAGCGCGTCCGCGTGGCCCGCCTCCCCCAGCTCCGCCACGCAGCGCGCGAGCGTCCACATGCCGTGCGCGATGGCCCGCGGGAAGCCGAAGGGCTTCGCGGTGACAGCGGTGAGGTGGATGGGGTTGAAGTCGCCGGAGGCCCGCGCGTAGCGGCGTCCGGTGTCCGCGGGGATGCTCCAGGGCGCGGGGCGGCTGGACGTGAAGCGTGTGTCCTCTGGCGGCGGAGCCTTGCGAGCGCCGTCCTTGTCCTTCCGGGCAGTGTGGCGGCGCAGCATGGTGCTGACGGCCTGCCACAGCAGCTCGCCCGTGTCCTGGGACTCCACCCGCGTCTCGATGTCGAACTCGTGGCCGGCGGGCACTTCGCGCTGGCCGTCGAAGCGGCAGGCCACGGTGAGCGCGGCGGTGTCCGGCAGGCGGCGGTGCTGCTGGATGTGATTGCGCACGTGCACGATGCCCATCGCGGAGTACGGGAAGTCGGGCAGGCCCAGCAGCTGGAGGTGCAGCGGCGTGGCCATCACCTGCGGGTACGTGAGCGGCAGGAAGCCGTCCACGTCGAAGCCGCACGCGGTGCGGTAGCGCTCCAGCAGCACGGGCGACGCGCGGCAGCCATGTGCCCGCAGCGTCAGGGCCGGCAGCGTGGTGCTGCCCCGGGACTTCCCGAAGGGAACGGCCGCGCGCAGCAGCGTGGCGGGCATCGCCGGGAGCGAGTGCAGGTCGAGGATGGGAGCGGACATGCGGAGGATTCTCCGACACCCGCCTCCGCCGCGCGCGGGATTTGTGAGCCCGCCGGTGTCAGCTCTTGAGTCCGTGCCGGCGCAACAGCCGGTACAGGTAGACGCGGTCCATGTCCGCGGCGGCGGCGGCCTGGGACACCTTGCCTCCGTGCAGCTTGAGGAGCGCTTCGACGTAGTCGCGCTCGAAGGACTCCAGCGCCCGGCGCCGGGACTCCGCGTACGTCAGCGACGGGTCCACCGCGCGAGGAGCAGCGGGGGCCAGGGCATCAGGCGCGGTGGGCGGCAGCGCGCTCTGGAAGACGAGGCAGCGCTCCAGGTGGTTGCGCAATTCGCGCACGTTGCCCGGCCACGCGGCGCGCTGGAGCCTCGCGAGGAAGTCCGGCGTGGTGAGCTTCGCCAGCTGCTCGGGCGTGGCGCCCAGCCCCACGAGGATGCGCTCCACGATGAGCGGGATGTCCTCCGTGCGCTCGCGCAGGGACGGAATGGGGATGCCCACCACCGCGAGGCGGAAGTAGAGGTCCGCGCGGAAGCGGCCCGCCTGGACCTCTTCACGCAGGTCGCGGTGCGTGGCCGCGATGACCCGCACGTTGACCGGCTGGTACGTGTTGGTGCCCAGGCGGCGGATCTCCCGGTTCTCCAAGACGCGCAGCAGCTTCGGCTGGAGCTCGGCGGGGAGCTCGCCGATTTCGTCCAGGAAGATGGTGCCGCCGTCGGCCTCCTCGAAGGCGCCCACGCGGCGCTGGACGGCGCCGGTGAAGGCCCCCTTCTCGTGGCCGAACAGCTCGCTCTCCAGGAGGTTGGCCGGGAGCGCGCCGCAGTCCACGACGAGGAACGGCGCGTTCGCGCGAGCTCCGGCGCGGTGGATGGCGTGCGCCGCGCGGCTCTTGCCCGTGCCCGTCTCCCCTTCCAGCAGCACCGTGGCGTTGCACGCCGCGGCGCACGCCATGCGCTCGAAGCTGGCGCGCGTCGCGGCGGACGTGGCGACCAGGTCTCCGAAGGTCGCCTGCCCCGGAGCCGTCCGCGCCGGGGGCGGCGTCATCGACTCTCCGGTGTCCGGCCCCATCCCCGGGGGGGCCTGCCTCCGCTCGGGCAGCTCGTCCCGTGCGTCGTGGCGCAAGGGCGGATATGCGCCCGTGGATCCGCTCCGCCCCCGGGCTCGCGACTGACGCCACCGGACTCCGTCCACGTAGGTCCCTGGACGTTCATCCGGAGACCGCGCGCGTGCGCCCTTCTGCTCCGGCTTCATCTCGCAGTGGAAACGCGACACGGCGGACTCCTCGTTCGACAGGTTCATTGAGGACACGGTTCCCCCCGGGACCGATGGCGTGTGGTGGACGGCGCTCAGCTCAGTAGGCGCGGAGGATCTTCAGGCGCCAGCCCTGCGGCCACAGCTCGTCGTAGCGGCCGCGGTAGCCGCTGTAGTCCGAGCCATACAGCTGCGACTCGCCCGCGGTGCTCGGACGCCACGCCGCCGTGTAGAGCGTCTGCCCGTTCACCACGTACGGCTCCAGCAACTTCAGGCGCCAGCCCTGCGGCCACAGCGAGTCATACGTCGCGCGGAAGGACGCGTACGTGACGCCGTACACCTGCACCTCGCCCTCGGTGCTGGGACGCCAGACGGCCGTGTAATAGGTCTGCCCGTTCACCACGTACGGCTGGATCAGCTTCAGCCGCCAGCCCTGCGGCCACAGCGAGTCATACGTCGCGCGGTACGACGCGTACGTGGCGCCGTAGACCTGGATCTCGCCCTCGGTGCTCGGGCGCCAGACGGCCGTGTAGTAGGTCTGCCCGCTCACCACGTACGGCTGGAGGATCTTCAGCCGCCAGCCCTGCGGCCACAGCTCGTCGTACTTCGCGCGGAAGGCCGTGTAGCTGGCGCCGTAGAGCTGGATCTCGCCTTCGGTGCTGGGGCGCCAGACGGCGTTGTAGAGCACCTGCGTCCCCACCACGTACGGCTGCAGCGTGTGCAGGCGCCAGCCCTGCGACCAGAGCTGATCATACTTCTCGCGGTAGTCCGCGTAGGTGCGGGCGTAGGCCTGGATTTCCGACTGCGTGCCCGGCTCCCACACCGCCGTGAAGGTGCCCGGCAGGTTGGGGACGCCCACGTCCGTGTACTGGGTGATGCGGCACGTGGAGGTGTTGGGCAGCGGCACCTCGTTGCGGCGCAGCGCACAGGCGCGAATGGCGGCGGCGGCGCTCGCGTTGTTCGCGTCGTAGAGCGTGGAGCCCGGCGTCATCCAGATGGGCGACGCGGGCGAGTGCGGGTTCTTCGCCACCTCCGACGTCGCGGTCGCGCGGATGCCCAGGTCCAGCGCCACGCCGTCGTCGTAGGTCACCTGGTTGTTCGTGCCCATGCGGTGGCAGCCCAGGCACACGTTGCCGGCGACCTCCACCTTGTAGGCCTTCCACGTCGCGAAGTCGGCGCCGATGAAGCGGTAGGGCTGGTCGCGGTTGAAGCCGAAGTCGCCCGCGCCCGGCAGCTTGTTCACGCCCGTCACCTGCGTGAGGTACGGCGAGCGGACGATGGCCCCGTTGTCATGGCAGCGCACGCAGCGGATGGACGCCGTGTCCGCGGGCGTCTTCCAGCTCCACGCGCCCGTGCCCTTGGAGGGGGCCTTCACGTCCGCGCCGTAGAGGGTGCCCAGCGCCTGGTAGAAGCAGGTGGCGCCGTTCTTCTTGTTCGTCTGGATGACAGCGATGTCGCCGTAGTAGTTCGCCGCGTTCCCCTGCTTGCGGCAGTGCGCGACGATGGACACGTCCGCCGTGTCCTTCAGCACCTGGAAGCGGCTGCCCGGGTCGCACTGCTGGTTGAGCCGGTTGGGCCGGTCACACTTGCCGTTGACGTGGTTCGTCGTGGGCACCACCGTGCCCAGCTCGCAGTTGAAGTCCGGCACCGTCGCGCCGATGGCCGCGTCACACTTGGCCGCGTACTGCTCCAGCGTGTCCGACAGCGCCGACGCCTGCTGCGCGAGGACGGGCTCGTCGGAGGACGACACGAGCCGGTGCTCGGCGTTCATTCCGGAGCCCTCGCCACAGGCACCGAGTCCCGCCGTGACAGCCAGGCCCAGCAGGGCCCACGCCGCACGCAACGAAGTCTTCATGATGAATGCCTCTCGCTTCCCTGGAGACGCGCGCGCCATTGCGCACGCGGAGGCATGCCTTCCCGTCAGCCGACGGACGGACCTGTTGCCCGGGACCCCTCCCGGGCGTGTTCCAACACCCCTCATCCGCCTTTACGCCGGGGGCGTTGGATATTCCCGGACAATTTCCGGGCTATTCGCTCATGGGGTGTACAGCTCGGCCGTCGTCACGGCGGCATTGGAGGTGTCGTATCCCCCCGACACCAGGACCTTGCCCGTGGGCAGCAGCGTCACCGTCGGCCGACCGCGCGAGGCGGGCATGGTCAGGGCCTGGCTCCACGTCCCCGTGGCAGGGTCGTACAGCTCCGGGGTGTTCCGGAGGTCCTTGCCGTATTCGCCGCCGATGCCTCCCGAAACGAACACCTTTCCATTGGGGAGCAACACCGCCTCGTGCAGGTAACGGTTCAAGGCCAGGGATGCGGTGGGACTCCAGGTGCCCGTGCTCGGATCGTACAGCTCCGCCGTCGCAACGCCCCGCTCCGCGTACGTGCCGTATCCCCCCGAGACGAGCACCTTGCCGTTGGGCAGCAGCGTCGCGGTATGTCGGTTGCGCGGGTGGACCATGGAACCGGTGGGGCTCCACGTCCCCGTGGCCGGATCGTACAGCTCCGCCGTGGCCAGGGCGCCCACCGAGGCCTCGGTCCCCCCCGAGACGAGCACCTTCCCATTGGGCAGCAGCACCGCCGCGAGCATGTAGCGAGGCACCGACATGGATCCGGTGAGGCTCCAGGTGCCCGTGGCTGGATCGTACAGTTCCGCCGTCGCCGTGTCGCTCGAGGTCATCCCCCCCACGATGAGCGCCTTGCCATTGGGCAGCAGCAGCGCCTGATGCCCCTGGCGCGGGGCGGACATCGAACCGGAGACGCTCCAGGTGCCCGTAGCCGGGTCGTAGACCTCCGTGAACCTGGAGCTGGTTCCCGCGACGACCACCTTTCCGTTAGGCAGCAGGGTCGCCGTCTGGCTGCCCTTCATGAGCGACAGGGAGCCCGTGGGGCTCCAGGTGCCCGTGGCCGGATCGTACAGCTCCGCGGACTGCAGGCCGCCCGTCCCCTTGGAACCCGCCACGGCAAGCACCTTTCCATTGGCGAGCACGGTCGTCGAATGGAAGAAGCGCTGCTCGACCATCGCCCCAGTCGAGGCCCAGGCCTCGGTAGTACACACCAGCAGGCCCGTCACCACGAAGGTCTTGGTGCTCTGCATGCCAAGCGCATTGGTGACGGTGACCGTGAGGCTGGGAGGATCAGCGTCGACACATGCGGGGGCCGTCCACGCAACGATGCTGCTGGAGGCATCCGTCGTGGTCGCGCCCAAGGTCCCCGCGCTGGCCGTCCAGTCGAAGGTGAGCGCGGAACCCGCCGGATCGCTCGCCCTCACCTCGAAGGTGAGGGTCTGCTGAGCACTGGCCGACGGTCTGGCGGGCTGGGCGTACGTCACCACGGGCGGCAGCCGCCAGGCGGCCTGGGCGACACACAGCGCCACGCTGCCTGTGTTCAGCCCTCCCCGGCCATCCGTCACCGTCACCCGCACCTGGCAGTTGTTGCAGGCGCCCAAGGGCCTGGCCGAGGGAGTGAACGTGGCGTTCGCGGTGCTGGCCCCCGTGAAGCTGCCCTCGCACGTCGCGCTCCACTGGTAGCTCAGCGGGTCTCCGTCCCCATCCGTGGCCACCACCGACAGCGCCGTCTGCTGGCCCACGTCCATCAAGGAACGCGAGGATGTCAGGGACGTCACCCCGGGGGAGGTGTTGAAGCCGATCGTCACCTCCTGGGCCCCCGTGACCGCGGAAACCGACACCGTGAGGTTCACCACGAGGCTCGCCCCGTGCTGGTCGCTCACCGTGAGGGACAAGGGCACCTCGCCCTCCATCAAGGGCGCCGTCCAGTTGGTGCTCGCATTCGAGGGGAAGCCGAAGCTGCCCGAAGGCGCGGTCCAGGCATAGCTCATGGTGTCGCCCGCATTGGGATCATGCGCGCTGACCGCGAGGAAGATGCTGCCTCCCGGGTGCACCGTGGTGCCGCTCGCCACCATCGAGTCGATGATCGGCGCCTCGTTGATGAAGGGGGGCGGATCCGTGACCGCCTGAAGGACCAAGGTGACCAGGCCCGTGGAGCCCGCGGTCACGGTGATGCCCTCGGCCCTTCCCTCGTAGAGCAGGGCGTTGGACGCGGAGAAGGCCTGGGCGAGGAAGGTGCGGTTCGATCCAGGAGGAATGGCCCCCAGCACGCCTCCCCACGTGCCATCGGTGAGCGACAGCTCGGTGGACAGCGACGCCATGTCGGAGGCGGAGACCGTGACCTTGACGCGGGACACATCCCCCGGAGCGGCCTGGGGTGTGGAGACGGCGAGCCGCACCGAGCCGGTGGAGGGCACATTCACGACGGGGTTGATGCCAGGCTCACAGCCCGGCAGCCCTGCCAGCACGAGGAACAGCGGCACGACGAAACGCAGCAAGCGCACGACGACTTCCTTTCAGGAAGCTTGAGAAGGAACCGGGTTGGAGGGACGTGTGCACTTTAGGATGTTTCCCAGCCGCACGACATTGACCCGGGGCGCCACGGGATGAACGCCCCGGACCGTCAGCGGACCGTGAGGTCCACCACGAACTCCGCGGCGCTGTCCCCCTCGCGCGCCGCCTCCACCACGTCGGGCCGCTCGTCCCCCACCCACAGGCCCAGCACGTCGTAGACCAGCCACTGCGCCAGGGACCGGGAGGCCCCCTGCGCGGCCTCGCGCGGCACACCGGACAGGGCGCCCTGCGACTCCATCAGGGCCCGGGCCAGCCGGGCAGGCATCACCCACAGCTCCGGGCGCACGAAGGCGGGCACCAGGAAGAGGCAGAACGCGGCCTCCGTGCGCGCGAGCAGCGCGTCCAGACGATCGCGGCCCAGACGGAAAGTGGGCAGCCACTGCCCTTCCCCGCGCTGCTCCAGCTTCGCCACCGGCACCCGGACCACGCGGCGCGTGCGCACGAAGCCCTCGCGCTCCACGGACACGACGAAGGCCACCTCCGTGCCTCCCTCCGTGGACGGGGCCGGCTGGCGGTGCACGGCCATGGACAAGGACAGCGGTGAGGCCACCAGCGACCCCAGGGCCGTCTGCACGTGCTCCAGCTCCGAGCGCAGCCCTTCGAGCAACCCCGCGACCAGCTCCGACGTCTCCTCGCGGAAGCGCTGGGGATGACGCTGGGCCACTTCCGATTCCATGCGCCCCACCGCGCCCACGAGCAGGTCCTCCAGGTCGCGATCTCGCAGCCAGGTGCGGCCGCCCACGGGCACCGCGCGCGTCGCGTGCAGGTGGCGCAGGGAGGCGGTCAGCGTCGTGGGCTCGGAGGGCTCGATGGGAGGCGCGTGCTTCCCCTGCCCTGCCCCGGCCTGGAGGTAGGACTGGATCGCGCGAGCGCGGAAGCGGGCCCGGGGAGAAGGATGCTCCAGCATGCGGCGCACCAGCCGCCGGTCCGTGGCGTTGCGCACGAGCGCCAGCGTGGCCAGCTCCGCCTCCGACGAGGCTTCATCGGGCGCGCACCACAGGAGGAACTCGATGGCCGCCTTGCGCAGCACGGGCTTCCTGCCCATGCGCCAGGTGACCTCCTTGCGCCAGGCGACCAGTCCGTCCAGGCCGGGCCGCGCGGGCGTACGGAAGCGAGGCCACATCTCCGCGCACTCCTCCGCCAGCCACACCAGGTGCGTGAAGCCGGGCAGGGACTCCAGCTTCGCGCGGGCACGGGCGCGCCGCTCGAAGGCCTCCGGCACGCCGCGCCGGATGGAGGCACGGAACAGGCGCTCCTCCAGCCACAGCAGCGCGAGCGCCAGCGCGGGCTCGCTCTTGCGCATCGTGCCCTGGCAGTGGTCGAGCACGAAGCGCGCGTGGCCCAGGTCGGCGGCCGTCTCGAAGTCGCTCTGCACGAGCGCGCCCAGGGCTCCGCGCAGCCCGTCCACCGGGGGCGCGTCGAAGAGCGTGAGCAGGTCGCAGAGGTTCTCCACCACCGCGGGCGGCCCGCCCACCTCCACGGTGCGCGCCAGCAGGAGCCCCGCGCGCGAGCACCAGTCCGGCTCCTTGCGCCCGTTGGGATAGCACGCGAGGAAGCCGCGCATGCCGCCGCGGCCGTCCTCCGACGTGGCCAGCGAGAAGAGGCGTTCCCCCAGCACTTCACTCGCTTCGCGCCAGGGGATGCGCGCGGCGCGCGTGCGGATGAAGTCGGTGAGCTTGTCGCGGCCACCTTCGCGGGTGTCGGGGAGCAGCGCGCGCAGCTGCTCCAGCAGGTCCACCGACTTCGCCCCCGTCCCCATGACGTACTTGAGGTCCACCTCCACGGTGTCCTGGAAGCGCAGCGCGCGGCCGTCGTAGGTGCAGGGCACGTCGCGCACCAGCGTCGACAGCGCCTCCGGGTGTCGCTTGAGGTAGCGCGTCAGCACCGTGGACAGGGTCACGGTGCTCTCACGCTGGATGCGCTCGGCGTTCTCCATGTCGCCCGCGTCACGGAGCGCCGTCACCGCGGCCCGCTGCCGCGCGAGCAACTGCTTCAGCAGCCCCGGGCGCGGGTCTTCGTACGGCCAGAGCAGCTCGTTGAGCGTGGACAGGAGGAAGAGCAGCTCCGCCGGAGTGCGCTCGCCTGGGGACAGCCGCTCCCATGCGGCAGCCTGGGCCCGGTTGCGCTCCTCCAACGAAGCACCGCGCACCCAGCGGGCGAACTCCTCGCGCCAGTCCGCGCTCGACGCCACGGCCTCCTGCGGCGCCGTGGCGGCGACGCGCGCGTGGAGGGCCTGGAGGGCCTCCGGCCAGGAGGCTTCAACCCACTGCTGCGACAGGCTCACCCGGACCTCGAGGTGCTGACGGGGACCAGGGCCGTGGGCTCGGGACTGGGGGCCACGGTGATGATCACGGACTTCGACGTGGGCGTGCGGCTCTTCTCCGCGAAGCTGTCCACCGGCACCAGCACGTTCGCTTCCGGGAAGTAGGTGGCCGCGCACTGGCGCGGGATGTTGTACGGCACCACCAGGAACTCGCGCGCCACCCGCGTCTCGCCCTGGAAGTGGCTGGTGAGGTCTACCTTCTGCCCCGCCGTCAGCCCGCGTGCCTTCACGTCCTCCGGGTGCAGGAACACCACGCGCCGCCCCTGGTGGATGCCCCGGTAGCGGTCGTCCAATCCATACACGGTGGTGTTGTACTGATCATGCGAGCGCACCGTCATCATCATCAGCTGGCCGGGCTCCAGCCGGTGGCGCGGCATCGCGTGCACCGTGAAGTGCGCCTTGCCATCCTTCGTCGTGAAGCGCCCCTCGCGAGGACCGTTGGGCAGCGCGAAACCGTTGCGCTCGCGCACGCGGCGGTTGAAGTCCTCGAAGCCCGGGATGCAGCGCTGGATGAGCTCGCGCACCCGGTCGTAGTCCTCCACCAGGGACAGCCACGACACCTTCGAGCGCGCCCCCAGCACCGCCTGCGCCAGCCGGGCCACGATGACGGGCTCGCTGAGCAGGTGCTCGGACGCGGGGGCCACGGCGCCGCGCGACGCGTGCACCATCCCCATCGAGTCCTCCACCGTCACGAACTGCCGCCCCGCCGCCTGCACGTCGTGCTCGGTCCGCCCCAGGCACGGGAGGATGAGCGCGCGCTGGCCATGCACCAGGTGCGCGCGGTTGAGCTTCGTGGACACGTGCACCGTGAGCCGCGCACGCCGGAGCGCCCGCGCGGTGAACTCCGTGTCCGGCGTGGCCGACAGGAAGTTGCCGCCCATGGCGAAGAACACCTTCACGCGCCCGTCGTGCAGCGCCTGGAGCGTCCCCACCGTGTCCAGGCCCCTGTGGCGCGGCGGCTCGAAGCCGAACTCCTTCGACAGCGCGTCCATGAACTCCGGCTTGGCGTGCTCCCAGATGCCCATGGTGCGGTCGCCCTGCACGTTGCTGTGACCGCGCACCGGGCACACGCCCGCGCCCTGCTTGCCGATGCTGCCGCGCAACAGCGTGAGGTTCACGATCTCCTGGATGTTGCCCACCGCGTTCCGGTGCTGCGTCAGGCCCATGGCCCAGCAGAAGATGGTGCGCTCGGAGCGCGCCAGGATGTCCGCCGCCGCTTCAAGCTGGTCGCGCGGGACGCCGCTCTCCTCCACCACGTCGTCCCAGGACACCGTGGCCAGGTGCGCGGCGTACGCATCGAAGCCCGTCGTCTTGCCCTCGACGAAGGCCCGGTCCACCACCGTGCCCGGCGCCTTCGCCTCCCGGTCCAGCAGCGCCTTGCCCAGGCCCTGGAGGAGCGCCACGTCGCCGTTGATGCGCACCTGGAGGAACAGCTTGTTCAGCGCCGTGCCCGGGCCGAACAGGTGCAGCACCTCCTGCGGGTGCTTGAAGCGGTTGAGCCCCGTCTCCGGCAGCGGGTTGACGCTGACGATTTCACAGCCCCTGCGCGCGGCGGCCTGGAGCGCCGTCAGCATGCGCGGGTGGTTGGTGCCCGGGTTCTGCCCGATGACGAAGATGGCCTGCGCGTGGTCGAAGTCCTCCAGCGTCACGGACCCCTTGCCAATGCCAATCGTCTCCGACAGCCCCGTGCCGCTGGACTCGTGGCACATGTTCGAGCAGTCCGGCAGGTTGTTGGTGCCGAACTGCCTCACGAACAACTGGTACAGGAACGCGGCCTCGTTGCTCGTGCGGCCGGACGTGTAGAAGGCCGCCTCGTCGGGCGAACCCAGCGCGTTCAGCTCCTCCGCCACCAGCGCGAAGGCCTCATCCCAGGAGATGGGGGCGTAGTGCGTCGCGCCCTCGCGCAGCACCATGGGGTGCGTGAGCCGGCCCGCCTTGCCCAGCCACAGGTCGGACTGCTCCGCGAGCCGCGCCACGCTCCAGTCGCGGAAGAACTCCGGCGTCACGCGCTCCTGCGTGCCCTCCTCCGCCACCGCCTTCGCGCCGTTCTCGCAGTACTCCTGCACGGAGCGGTGCTGTGGATCCGGCCAGGCGCACCCGGGGCAGTCGAAGCCGTCCTCCTGGTTGATCTTCCAGAGGAGCTTGCCGCCGCGCCACGGGCCCGCTTCGCCCAGCACGTGCTTGAGCGCGCTCAAGACCGCGGGCACCCCGCCCGCCACCGTCTTCACCGGCCCCACCTCCGGAGCCTTCGCCTCCAACGGTGGCTGGGCCGCCGGCACCGCCAACGCGTCCCCGTCCTGCCCCTGTCCCGGTCCCTGATCCATGTCCCACCTCTTCGCGCGGCGCGACTCTACCGCGACCGCGCCCTCCCGGCAGTTCGGGGGCCCCGCTCCCCATTCTCCCGGCATCAACGATGAACGTGATTTCCAAGCTTCACGGGGTTCAGGCAGGATGGGCTTCACGCGGAGTGCCCCCCGGCGCCCCGCGCCAACCCCCGCAAGCAGGAGTCATCCCCCAATGAAGGCCTTCCGTTCCGCCATCGTCGCGGCGCTGTTCTTGTCCCTCCCCGCCCTCGCCGCCCCGGCGGTCCACAGCATCTGGTCCAGCCGCGGCTTCTTCGTCGCTGACAACACCGGCAGCTACCCGGTGACGAGCGGCAACGCCGTCGTCGCGTGGGACCAGTCCACCAACACCGCGTTCGTGAACTTCCACGGGGTCGCGGGCGGCAACACCTATGACTTCGAGCTGGTGGGCTCGCCGGCCATCGCGACCAGCGTGGACGACATCAGCGGCATCTGGAACATCCGCCGCAACGGCGCGTTCATCTGCACCGGCTGCTCGGGCACCGCCTACTGGCTGAGCCAGCCCGTGGGCAACTACTTCAAGTTCTGGGACTCCACGAACGTGTTCCACTTCAGCGCCTACATCGACGCGCGCAAGGACTACTGACGCACGGCGTCCAGCGTGTCCTGGAGCAACGCTGGCCCTGCACGCAAGCCCCCCGCGGCCCCGGGGGTTCGATTAGGGTGGGCGCCCCCTTCTCCAGGAGTCTTCCGCATGTCCCGCATCATCCGCGCCTCTCGCGGCACCACCCTCTCCTGCAAGGGCTGGGTGCAGGAGGCCGCGCTCCGGATGCTGATGAACAACCTCGACCCGGAAGTGGCCGAGCAGCCCGGAGACCTGGTCGTCTACGGCGGCACCGGCAAGGCCGCCCGGGACTGGCCCTCGTTCGACCGCATCGTCTCCAGCCTCCAGAGCCTCACCGACGACGAGACGCTGCTCGTGCAGTCCGGCAAGCCCGTGGGCATCCTGCGCACGCACCCGGACGCGCCGCGCGTGCTCATCGCCAACTCCAACCTCGTGGGCCACTGGGCCAACTGGGAGCACTTCCACGAGCTGGAGAAGAAGGGCCTGATGATGTACGGCCAGATGACGGCCGGCTCGTGGATCTACATCGGCACGCAGGGCATCCTGCAGGGCACCTACGAGACCTTCGCCGCCGCGGGCCGCTTCCACTTCGGCAACGAGGACCTGGCCGGCCGTCTCATCCTCTCCGGCGGCCTGGGCGGCATGGGCGGCGCGCAGCCGCTGGCCGCGACCATGAACAACGCCGTGTTCCTGGGCGTCGAAATCGATCCGCACCGCGCCCAGCGCCGCGTGGAGACGCGCTACCTGGACGTCGTGGCCAAGGACCTGGATGAGGCGCTGGCGCTGGCGAAGGACGCGCAACAGAAGCGCGTGGGCCGCTCCATCGGCATCATCGGCAACGCGGCGTCGGTGTTCCGGGAGCTGTACAAGCGCGGCATCAAGCCGGACCTCGTGACGGACCAGACGAGCGCGCATGATCCGCTCAACGGCTACATCCCCACGGACCTGTCGCTGGAAGCGGCGGCGGAGCTGCGCAAGCGCGACCCGGAGGGCTACGTGAAGCGCGCCCGCGAGTCGATGATCATGCACGTGCAGGCCATGAACGACTTCCAGGCCGCGGGCAGCCACGTCTTCGACTACGGCAACAACCTGCGCGGCCAGGCGAAGGTGGGCGGGATGCAGAACGCCTTCGAGTTCCCCGGCTTCGTGCCCGCGTACATCCGCCCGCTGTTCTGCGAGGGCATGGGGCCCTTCCGCTGGGTGGCGCTGTCCGGAGACCCGGAGGACATCCGCCGCACGGACCGCGCGGTGCGCGAGCTGTTCCCGCAGAAGGCGTCGCTCAACCGCTGGCTGGACATGGCCCAGGAGCGCGTGGCGTTCCAGGGCCTGCCCGCGCGCATCTGCTGGCTGGGCTACGGCGAGCGCGCCAAGGCGGGCCTCGCCTTCAATGAGCTGGTCCGCAAGGGCGAGGTGAAGGCGCCCATCGTGATTGGCCGCGACCACCTGGACTGCGGCAGCGTGGCGTCTCCCAACCGTGAGACGGAGGCCATGAAGGACGGCTCGGATGCGGTGGGGGACTGGCCCATCCTCAACGCGCTGGTGAACGCGGTGAACGGCGCGTCGTGGGTGTCGTTCCACCACGGCGGCGGCGTGGGCATGGGCTACTCGCTGCACGCGGGCCAGGTCATCGTCGCGGACGGCACGCCGGAGGCCGCGCGCCGCATCGAGCGCGTGCTCACGTCCGACCCCGGCATGGGCGTGCTGCGCCACGCGGACGCGGGCTATCCGGAGGCCATCGACGTGGCGAAGGAGCGGGGCGTGCGCATCCCCGGCCTCACCGCCTAGAGTGCACCGGATGCCACGACGCGTCCGAGCCTTCGTGATGACCACGGTGATGGGTGTGCTCGCGGGCTGCACCCCCACCACCGCCGGGCCCATGGTGATGCGCATGGGCCCGGGCATGCCCGACGAGAACTTCTTCCAGCTGGGCCTGCGCGCCGGCCCCCGCCTCAACGCCCCACAGCTGGCGGAGCGCGGGGAGCACGGCACCTTCCAGGGTGACGCGAAGCCCTTCCAGAATGATCAGTGGGGCATCGACCTCGACGGCTCGGTGACGGTGCCCGTGGATGACCGGCTGTCGTGGCACCTGGGGCTGCAGGGCGAGTTCGTGGGCCTGCCGGTGCCCGGCTACGGCGTCTACACCGGCGTGTCGTACTACCTCGGCTCGGAGCGGCTGGGGCTGTCCCCTGCCCTCTCCGTGCGGGGCGCGTCCGACTTCGGCCTGGGGGAGACGGACAGCACCAGCAGCCTGTTCGGCGTGGAGGCCACCTGCGCGTTCACCGTGCAGCCGGAGCCCGGCATGTCCATTGGCCTGGTGCCGTTCTTCAGCGTGCAGCAGTCGCTGGTGAACCCCGGCTCGCAGGTGACGACGCACTTCTATGGCGCTGTCGTGGCGGCGCAGGTGAAGTTCGGTGAGAGCCGCACGAAGGTGGAGCTGTCCGGCGGCTTCGGCCGGGCGCACTCGGGTGACACGAGCTGGAACGCGCCCGTCGTGGGCGTACGCGGAGGACGCTGAGCATGGAAGCCCTGGACCTGTGGGTGCGCAACACCTCCGAGGTGCTCACCGTGGAGGGCACCCACCGCGAACCCGCGGAAGCAGCCCTCACCCCACGCGCCGGAGCCGGCATTGGCGTGAAGAACGGACGCGTGGCCTACGTGGGCCCGGAGTCCGGCCTCCCCCAGGGTGCGCTCACGGACGCGACGGAGATCATCGACGCCGAGGGCGGCTTCGTGGGCCCGGGCTTCGTGGACCCACACACGCACCTGGTGTTCGCGGGCGAGCGCTCCGCTGAGTTCGACCTGCGCAACCAGGGCGCCACGTATCTTGAAATCGCCAAGGCGGGCGGCGGCATCGTCAACACGGTGAGCGCCACACGCGCCGCGAGCGAGGAGGAGCTGGCCACGCTCGCCCTGCCCCGGCTGGAGCGGCTGCTCGCGCAGGGCGTGACGACCGCCGAGGTGAAGAGCGGCTACGGCCTGTCGCTCAACGACGAGCTGAAGATGCTCCGCGCGGTGCGCCGGCTGGGCGCGCTGTCACCGCTGGAGCTGGTGCCCACGCTGCTGTGCGCGCACGCCGTGCCCGCGGAGTACAAGGACCGCCGCGCCGAGTACCTGGACCTCTGCATCAACGAGATCCTGCCCGCCGTGGCGCGCGAAGGACTGGCCCGCTTCTGCGACGTCTTCACGGAGGAGAGCGCCTTCAGCGTGGAGGAATCGCGCCGGCTGCTCAACGCGGCGAAGGCGCTGGGCCTCACGCCGCGCCTGCACGCGGATCAGCTCACGGCCTGCGGCGCTTCGGCGCTGGCCGCGGAGGTGAGCGCCGCCAGCGCGGACCACCTGGAGCAGGTGACGGACGAGGGCATCCGTGCGCTCGCCGCCGCGAACGTCACCGCCGTACTCGTGCCCACCTCCACCCTCTTCCTGCGCATGCGCCCCTACGCGCCCGGCCGGAAGCTGCGGGACGCGGGCGTCAACATTGCTTTGGGCTCCAACGTGAACCCCGGTTCTTCCATGACGGAGAACGTGGCGCTGGTGTTGGGGCTCGCCTGCCTGGAGAACGGCCTGTCGGCGGCGGAGGCCTACTGGGCCGCCACCCGAGGGGCCGCGCAATGCTTGGGGTTGCAACGGCAGGGGCGACTGGCAGTGGGAGATGCGGGCGACCTGGTGGTGTTCGCCTGTCGCAGCTACCGGCATCTGCCTTATCATCTGGGTATCAGTCACGCGCGCGTGGTGGTGAAGGGTGGACGTGTGGTGTTTCGCGCGCGAATGAATCACTGCCCCTGAGTGGATGCCGCTGAACAACTGGCATCAGCCGAGGGGGCAGGTGGAACTTCCCTCGTGGGCCGGCCGTTGTAGAGATCAGCTGCCACCATGTGCCGATTATTTGGATTCAGAAGCGCCGTTCCCGCCGCTGTCCATACCGCCCTGGTGACGGAGAGGAACTCCCTCCTCATCCAGTCACGTGAGCACAAGGACGGATGGGGCATCGCCACCTACGGCCCGGAGTGCTCGCCGCTCGTCGCGCACGGCGTGGGCCCCGCGCACAGCGACCCCGACTTCGAGCGGGTGTCCAGCCAGGTCTCCGCGCGCACCGTCGTGGCGCACATCCGGCTGGCCAGCGTGGGCGCGGTGGAGCTGCGCAACTCGCACCCGTTCTATTTCGGCCGCTGGTCCTTCGTGCACAACGGCACGCTGCGCGAGTTCGCGAAGCACAAGGCCGCCGTGGAAGCGCTCATCCACCCGGAGCTGCGCGTCAACATCAAGGGCACCACGGACAGCGAGCGCTGCTTCTACCTGTTCCTGTCGCGGCTGTCGGCGCGCGGGCCGCTCGACGGCACGGTGAGCGTGGAGGCGATGGCGCAGGCGCTCGCGGAGACGATGACGCTGGTGTCCACGATGACGGACGTGCCGGGAAGCCGCGAGCCGAAGGAACGCTCCGCGATGAACTTCCTCGTCACGGACGGCGAGGCGATGGTGGCCACGCGCCGCAACCGCACCCTCTTCATCTCCTCCGGCATCAGCGGCTGCCCGGAGTCCCTGCGAGCGCCGAACTCGGGCGTGCCGCTCCAGCAGTTCCTCGTCTCCAGCGAGTCGCTGTGCGGCGGGCCGCACTGGGTGCAGGTGGATGAAGAGGACGTGGTGGGCGTGGATTCGCGGCTCGTGTTCCACCGCTGGAAGGTGCAGACGCTGGCGGACGGCGTGCTGAACCCGCGGCCGCAAGTGCAGCACTCCGTGGTCTGATCAACCCAGCCACGCGTCGAGCAGTGCCGCGGGACGCGCGCCGAAGGCCTCCACGTCGAGGCTCCGCGCGTCCTCGCTCTCATGGCGGAGCGTGACGCGCAGGAAGTCGCGCGGCGCGGCCTGGGGGATGCGGTCCAACCACTCCACCAGCATCGCGTGGTCACCGCCCACCAGGTCCAGGAACCCGGTGGCGTACAGCTCGTCGTAGTCCGTCAGGCGGTACAGGTCCGCGTGGTACAGCGGGATGCGGCCGTCGTATGGGTACACGATGGCGAAGGTGGGGCTGGCCACCTCGGACTGCGCCACCCCCGCGCCTTCCGCCACGCCGCGCACCAGGTGCGTCTTGCCCGCGCCCAGGTCGCCAATCAGCCCCACGAAGTCCCCGGGCTGGAGCAGCTGCCCCAGCTTCACGCCCAGCCGGTGCGTCTCCTCCGGCGAAGGCGACACGAGCCGCCGCAAGCGGGTGGGCTGCTCCGTGCCGCTCATCGCGGCCACCGCGTTGCGACAAGGCCGGGACCCACGAGCACGTCCACAAGGCGCGGAAGCGTGAAGCGCCGCATGCGCACGTTCATCGCTGCCACCGCGTCCAGACGTGGCCCAGGCCCACGAGCAGGTCCGTGGCGATGAGGCCCATCAGCCCGCGCTGCTCCGCCATCAGGTCGCCCGCCAGCCCGTGCGCGTAGACGGCCGTCCACGCGGCCTTGGGCAGCGGGATGCCCTGCGCGAGCAGCGAGCCGCACACGCCCGACAGCACGTCGCCCGTGCCGCCCGTGGCCATGCCCGCGTTGCCCGTGGGGTTGATGAACACGCGTCCGCCTGCCTCCGCGATGAGCGTGCGCGAGCCCTTGAGCACCACCGTGCAGTTGAGCGACGTGGCCAGGTTGAGCGCCACACCCACGCGGTGCGCCTGCACGTCCTTCGTCGTCCGGCCCCACAGCCGCGCCATCTCTCCCGGGTGCGGCGTGAGCACCACGGGCCCCTTCGCCTCCCGCAGCACCTTGAGGTCCTCCGCCACGGCATTGAGCGCGTCCGCGTCCAGCACCGCGGGCACCTCCACGGACGCCAGCAGGTCGCCAATCAGCGCGCCCGTCTCCGGCCCGCGCGGAATGCCCGGCCCCATCACCAGCGCGTCCTTGCCCTCCAGCGCGGCCTTCAGCGCCTCCAGGTCGCCCTTCCCCAGCGGGCCTTCACCGGGCAGCGCGACGCCCATGATCTCCGGCGAATGCGCCATCACCCACGGCAGCGCCTCCGCGCGAGTGGCCACCGTGACGAGCCCCGCCCCGCTGCGCAGCGCGGCCAGGGCCACCATCGCCGCGGCGCCCGTCTTGCCCGGGCTGCCCGCCACCACCAGCACGTGGCCGTAGGTGCCCTTGTGCGAATCCGCGCGGCGCTTCGGAATCGCCTCGCGCGCGTCCTTCTCCTCCACGCGGAACAGCTCCGCGCCGGACACCGCGCGCGTGGACTCACCGCCCAGCCCGATGTCCACGCGCCGCACGTCGCCGCACAGCGACGCGCCGGGCTCCAGCTCATGCGCGGGCTTCACGAAGCCGAAGGCCACCGTGACGTCCGCCTCCACGCACGGCGAGAAGGGCTCCGCCGTGTCGCTCTGCAACCCGGACGGCACGTCCGCGGCCACCACCTTCGCCCCCGCGCGCCGCCACCGCGCCACGGTGCCAATCGCGTCCGCGAAGACGCCTTCAGGAGCCCGCTTCAGGCCCGTGCCGAAGAGCGCATCCACCACCACGTCGCCCGGGCCCGCCTCCGGCAGCGCCTCGAAGGCGCGCGGCGACTCACCGAAGCCCTCCAGCGCCTGGAGGTTGCGCTTCGCCTCCGCGGTGAGCTTCCCGGTGTCCCCCACCAGCGACACCACCACGCGGCAGCCTCCCTCCAACAGGAAGCGCGCGGCGACCAGTCCGTCCCCGCCGTTGTTGCCGGGGCCGCACAGCACCGTGAAGCGCCCGCTGGGCCCGGAGACGCTCCGGGCGGCCTCCGCGAGCGCCCGGCCCGCGTTCTCCATCAACAACCCGGACGGCATCCCGTGCTGCTCTTGGGCGGCCTTCTCGGCCTCTCGCATCTGGTTCGCGGTGAGCACGCGCTGCATGGCTTCCAACCTCCCTACTTCGTCTGGAGCACCACCGTGGCCGCGGCCACGCCGGCATCATGGGTGAGCGCGAGCATCGCCTCCCACCCCCGCGCTTCCATTACCTCACGGGCCACGCCGGAGAGCACGAAGCGCGGCGGACCGCCCTCGCGCACCACCTCCATGTCCCGCCACTTCACGCCAGGAGGCACGCCCATCGCCTTCACCAGCGCCTCCTTCGCCGCGAACCGGGCCGCGTACGCACTGGCCGCGTCGTGGCGCGGGGCGCAGTAGGCCCGCTCGCCGTCGGTGTACACGCGCGCGAGGAACGCCTCCGCGCGCGGACCCTTCAGGATGCGCTGGATGCGCTCGATGGAGCAGAGATCCAACCCCAGGCCGACGATGGGCATGGCCGCCTACCCCGGGTCGCGCATCAGCTCGAGCATCTCGCGCACCGCGCGCTCGAAGCCCACCAGCACCGCCCGCGCCACGATGGCGTGCCCGATGTTCAGCTCGTCGATCTCCTGGATGCGCGCGATGGCCTGCACGTTGTCGTAGTTGAGCCCGTGGCCCGCGGCCACGCCCATGCCTAGCTTGGCGCTCGCCTTGGCGGCATCCACGATGCGCGCCAGCTCCCGCGCGCGCTCCTTCTCATTGCGCGCCTCGCAGTAGCGGCCCGTGTGCAGTTCAATCCGGTCCGCGTTCACCTTGTGCGACGCGCGCACCTGGTCCAGGTCCGGATCGATGAACAGCGAGACGGCGATCTCCCCGTCCTTGAGGTTCTTGATGATCTTCGCGATGGACTCGCGCTGGCCCGACACCTCCAGGCCGCCCTCGGTGGTGAGCTCCTCGCGCCGCTCGGGGACGAGCGTCACCACGTCTGGCTTGTACTCGTAGGCGATCTTCACCATCTCCGCGGTGGCGGCCATCTCCAGATTCAGGAGCGTCTGCACCGTATCGCGGAGGATGCGCAGGTCCCGGTCCTGGATGTGGCGCCGGTCCTCGCGCAGGTGGATGGTGATCTGCCGGGCGCCGGCCAGCTCCGCCATCGCCGCGGCCGTCACCGGATCCGGATACACGGTGCGCCGCGCCTGACGCAGCGTCGCCACGTGATCCACGTTGACACCCAGTCGCTGTCCCATCGTCCCGCTCCTTGCGCTGGCGCGGTGCGGGAGGGTCCAAGGGACCGGGCCCGCGCCGGCCCCTCTATTCGTGGCCGGCGTCCGGAAGTCAACCGCTGTCGCTAGCCGTTGAGCGCCTTGGAGAGCGCCTCGACGATTTCGCGGGCGTACGCCTCGTTGCGCGCCGCGTCCTCGCCTTCAATCAGCACGCGGGCCTTGGGCTCCGTGCCGGAGAAGCGCACCAGCACGCGGCCGTTGCTGCCCAGCTTCTGCTCCACGTTCTTGATGGCCTTCATCACCGTGGGCAGCTCACCCAGCTCGCGCTTCTGCTTCACCACGACGTTGAGCAGCGTCTGCGGCACCGGCTGGAAGATGGAGGCCAGCTCCGACAGCGGCTTCTGCTGACGGCACATGACGGCCAGCAGCTGCAGCGCCGCGAGCGTGCCGTCGCCCGTGGTGGTGTGGTTCAGGAAGATGAGGTGGCCGCTCTGCTCGCCGCCCAGGCTGTAGCCATTGCGGCGCATCTCGTCCACGACGTGCCGGTCACCGACGCGCGTGCGGACCACCTTCACGCCCCACTGCGCCACCGCGCGCTCCAGGCCGATGTTGCTCATCACCGTGGAGACGAGCGTCTTCTTCTTCAGCTCCTTGCGCGCGACGAGCTCACCCGTGCAGATGGCCATGATGGCATCGCCGTCCACGACGTTGCCCTTCTCGTCCACGACGATGAGGCGGTCCGCGTCGCCGTCCAGCGCGACGCCCAGGTTGGCGCCGTGCTTCACCACCGCCTTGGCCAGGCCCTCCGGGTGGAGCGCGCCGCACTTGTGGTTGATGTTCTTGCCGTCCGGGGACACGCCCAGCGCGATGACCTTCGCGCCCAGCTCCTCCAGCACCGCCGGCGCCGTGCGGTACGCCGCGCCGTTGGCGCAGTCCACCACGATGGTCATCCCCTCCAGCGTCAGCTCGCGGGGGAACGTGGCCTTCAGGTAGACGATGTAACGGCCGCGCGCGTCGTCCAGGCGGATGGCCCGGCCAATCTTCGTCGCCGTGGGGCGGATATTGTCGATTTCACCGCTGGAGACCAGCTCTTCAATCTTCGCTTCCGTCTCGTCCGGCAGCTTGAAGCCGTCACGCCAGAAGAACTTGATGCCGTTGTCCTGGTACGGGTTGTGGGACGCCGAGATGACGGCGCCCGCGTCCGCGCGCATGGACGTGGTGAGGTTGGAGATGCCGGGCGTGGGCAGCGGGCCCACCTGCTCCACGTCGACGCCCATGGAGATGAGGCCGGCGGACAGGGCCTGCTCCAGCATGTAGCCGGAGAGGCGCGTGTCCTTGCCCACGATGACGCGGTGGCGGTGCGGACCGCTGCGGATGAGGTACGCCAGGGCGCGGCCGAGCTTCATCGCGACCTCGGCCGTCATCGGATAGACGTTGGCCACGCCACGAACGCCGTCCGTGCCGAACAGCCGCTCCGTCTTCTGAACTTCCTTGGGGGGCATGTCCATCCTGTACGCCATGTGTGCCGCTCCACCTTTCCCATTGCCGGAAGGGCTCCGGCCACTCGCGTCCGGGGCTTATACCCCGTCCGGCACGTGGGCCCGAAGCTAGGGATGCGGTGCCACCCAGGCAAGCGCCCGGGCGTACGGACCTGAACACCCCCGGCGCCAGGGCTTGTCCGCGTCAGCCGCCGTACAGGTCGCCGCCACCCCGGGCCCCCCGGATGGCGTCCGCCACCACCAGCGCGTCCCGGGCCTCCCCCACGTCGTGCACCCGCACCACGTCCGCGCCGCCCAGGACGGCCATGGCCGCCACGGAGCCCAGGGTGGCCGCCAGCCGCTCCTGGGGGCCCTTGCCGCCCGCCAGCTTCCCGAGGAAGGACTTGCGGCTGGTGCCCACCAGCAGGGGCTGCCCCAGCCCGCGCAGCTCTCCCAGACGTCGCAGGAGGAAGAGGTTGTGCTCCAGCGTCTTGCCGAACCCGATGCCCGGGTCCAGGAGGATGCGCTCGCGCGGGATGCCCGCCTCGGTGGCCTGGAACATCCCCTCCTCCAGGTAGTCCATCACCTCGCCCACCACGTCCTCGTAGTGGGGCGCCTGCTGCATCGTCCTGGGCATGCCCTGGGTGTGCATCAGGCAACACGCGGCGCCCGCGGCGGCCACCACGCCGGGCAGCGCCGGGTCGGAATGGAAGCCGGTGACGTCGTTGACGAGGTGCGCGCCGGCCTTGAGCGCCTCCTTCGCCACCGCCGCCTTCATGGTGTCCACGGAGATGGGCACGGTGGAGCGGCGCTTGATGCCCTCCACCACGGAGAGGATGCGCGACAGCTCCTCGTCCGCGGACACCGGCAGGGAGCCCGGCCGGGTGGACTCACCGCCCACGTCCAGGATGTCCGCGCCCGCGTCCACCAGCTTCAGCGCGTGCTCCACCGCGCTGGCCGCGTCCACGAAGTTGCCGCCGTCGGAGAAGCTGTCCGGCGTCACGTTCACCACGCCCATGAGGTATGTGCGCGTGCCCCACTCGAACCTTCGCCCGCTCAGGATCAACGCCGGCATGGGCGCGGGGGACAGCACCTCCTCCAGCACGCGCGCTAGGCCGTCCGTGCGGGGGGACTTGCGGGCAAGCGAGATCAGCCGGTCGAACTGCTGGCGGCTGCCGGACAGGAGCACCTCGCCGGGATGGTCCACGTGCGCGCCCGGCGTCCAGGTGGGCAGCTTCTCCCGTTCCCTGGAGCCGTACGGCGGCACCAGCTCCTCCTCGTAGGAGGGACGGCCCCCGGTGACGAGCACGTGCGCGTAGCCCAGCTCGCGCGTCAGGTGTTCGCGGTTGCGTGGGGACAGGTTCAGGCGGCGGAGGACCAGCGACAGGTCGTCGGGACGGTCACGGGAGACGAGGCGGGCGCGCAGCACGGTCGGTTCCCCTTCAGAGCGTGAGGGCGGCGAGGGGTCAGTGTCGCCGCTTCGCCGGGCCCAGGGAAGGGAGGACGGACAGGAACGCGCACGGGGCCCGGCCCTCCGCGTGGGAGGACCGGGCCCGAGGCCCCGCGTCACGCGCCTACGGCGTGAACTGGATGAGCCCCATGTCCGTCTGCCCCGACGAGACGAACGTCGAGGCGCCCACCGGCGTGGAGCCCTCGAACGTGAAGCCCAGCCGGGTGGAGCCGTCCGGGGACACCGCCATGAACGCGTTGGACACCTGGGGGCCCAGCAGGCGCGACCAGCGGTGGGTTCCCGTGGGGCTGAAGCTGGCCACGAACCGGAGCGAGCTGCCGCCGGGCAGTCCGGGCGTGCCCAGCACGCCGCCGCCCAGGTCCAGCGTGTCCGCCGACACGATGCCGTTCACCACGATGTTGCCCGCGGCATCCACCGCCACCTGCTCGGCCACGTCCCCGCTGGGCTCGGTCGTCAGCACGCGCACCCAGCCCTCGCCGCCGGACGCGGTGAGCGTGCCGAACACGCCGTCATCCGGCCGCACGTCGTGCATGGGGTCCCGGCTTGAATACGTCTGGCCCTGGAAGGTGAACGTCCCGTTGAAGCCCCCCGCGAACGCCACGCCCCCGTCGGGCAGGAACGCCAGCCCGCGGATGCGGCCGACACTCCCCTTCAGTCCGTAGCCCCACACCGGCGCGCCGCTCGGAGTGAAGCGCGCCACGAAGGCCGTCCCCACGCGCATGCCCGGCGTCGCGAGCACGGGGTTGTTGCCGCGGCCTCCCATCAGGATGTTGCCCGCCGCGTCCGCGGCGAGCGCGTTCGCCTCGGTGAACTCGTCCTGGGTGACGAAGTCCTGCGACCACTGATGGCCGCCGTTGTAGTCGTACTTCACCAGGAAGAGGGACTGGGTCTGATCATCCGGAGCCTCGCTCAGCGGGCCCGCGTAGAGCTCTCCACCGCCCAGGTCCGCGTAGCCCCCGAAGTGGCCCGCGACGATGACGCTCCCGTTGGCGTCGGTGGCGACGCCGGTGGGCACGACGAAGGAGGGATGGACATACCCCTCATCCCACTTGGGCCGCTTCTCCGCGCGGAAGCCGTGCGACCAGACCGGGTTGCCGGTGGGGGACAGCTTCAGCACGAACATCCCCCGGCCGGACTGGATGGACGGCAGCGGGCCGGTGCCGAAGTCCGGACTGCCCTGGTACGTGCCCACCACCAGCACGTTGCCCAGCGGCGTCACCGTCATCGCGCCCAGGGACACCTGCTGCCCCACCCCGTAGGCGCGCGACCACTGGTGCTGGGCCGCCGTGGTGAAGCGGGCCACCAGGAAGCCCGAGGGCCCCGGCAATGCCGCGCCGCCCGCCTGCGCCGGGCCGTCGCTGTACGACCCACCCAGCACGAAGCCGGAACCATCCGGCAGGTTCACCAGCGCCCGCGCGCTCTCCCGCGCCGCGCCCCCCAGCGTCTTCGCCCAGGCCTGCGAGGGCGTGCCGCTCCCCCGGTACGTGCACCAGTCGTAGCGGTAGACCGTGTCCAGCCGCGGCCTGCGCGAAACGTTGGATGCCTCGATCGAGGAGAACTCCGCCCCGTCATCTCCCTGCGGAAGGACGCCCAGGTCGAAGGTATGGCGGTCAGTCACCGCGCCCTTCACCTCCGCCGTCAGCCAGGCGTCGTTGGCGACGGAAGCCACGGTGGCTACCGCGGCGCCCTCCGTCGGCCGGGTGTTCCAGGTGAGGGCGGGCGGATAGGCGCCTCCCGTCACTGGATGGAACGACACCCCCGTGCTCGTGCCCTGCTTCGCGTACAGCCGCAGCCGCGCCTGGACGAGCTCGCCACCCTCCCCTTCCTGTTGGAACCGCAGATAGGACTGGTAGCGCGTGGGGGCCGCGTCCACGTACAGCGTGGACTGGGTGCTCATGTTCGCATCCGGCTGGTCATTCCGCACCGACGCGTCGCCCACCGCCACCAACGTCCGCTGGTCCAGGTACGTCCGTGGCTGGCACACGGTGGGCAGCGCCGCCTGCTCCACCGCCTTCAACGCCCCGTCCTCCCCCGGCGGCGGCCCTTCCGTCACACCACCACACCCCGGCGACACCGACACCATCGCGACGGCCGCCAGTCCCCTGACTCTCCACTTCCACCCGGTCTGCATTGTCTTGCGTTCCCCCACGAGGCCTTCCCAGCCCCGGGGTCCTTTGAATTGCATCCCCGGTGCCAGTGCGAATCCGCTCGAGGACACCAGGACTGGACCCAGGGGACGCAAGGCGGTGCCCTGAAGGGAAAAACCCCGCGCGATGCAAGGGAACGCGGAGGGCCCGGAGTGGCGCCTGGGTTTCACTCCGAGCAAAGCCCGTCCGGGCACCAGGCAGGCAGCGCAAGGACAAACGAAAAGGCCCTCCCCGGTACCAAGGGAAGGGCCTTCGTCACTTCACGAGGGAAGCGGGAGAGGCGTTACGCCTTCTTCGGCTCCATGTTGGGCAGGCCCTCGAGCGCGTCGAGGATCTTCCGCTTGTCCTTCTTCTCCGTGGGCTTCGGCGTGGAGGACACGCGCGGCGCCGGGCGCTCGCGGGTGAGCTGGCCGCCCTGGAGGATGATGTTCACGTCCTCGGCGTCGAGCGTCTCGTACTCCACCAGGGCGTCGGACACGCGCTGGAGCACGTCCAGCTTGTCGGTCAGCAGCTGCTTGCCCGTCGTGTAGCAGCCCACGACGATGCTGCGGACCTCCATGTCGATCTGCCGGGCGGTGTCCTCGGAGTAGTCCTTGGACGAGTTGAAGTCGCGGCCCAGGAACACCTCACCGTCGCTCTTGCCGAACGCCAGCGGGCCCATCTTCTCGCTCATGCCCCAGCGGCACACCATGGCGCGCGCCGTCTCCGTCGCACGCTCGATGTCGTTCGCCGCGCCGCTGCTCATCTCGTTGAACATGAGCTCTTCGGCGATGCGGCCACCCATGGCCATGGTGATCTGGTCGAGGATCTGCTTGCGGTAGCCGTTCACCTTGTCCTCGGTGGGCAGGCTCCAGGTGACGCCCAGGGCCTGACCGCGCGGGATGATGGTGACCTTGTGCAAGGGGTCGCAGCCGGGCAGCAGCTTGGCGAGGAGCGCGTGGCCGGCCTCGTGGACGGCCGTGTTCCGCTTCTCCTTGTCGGTCATGATCATGGACCGGCGCTCCGGGCCCATGAAGACCTTGTCCTTCGCCTGCTCGAAGTCCGCCAGGTCCACGCGCTCCTTGTTCTGGCGCGCGGCCATCAGGGCCGACTCGTTGACCAGGTTCTCCAGGTCCGCGCCGGTCATGCCGGGCGTACCGCGGGCGATGACCTCCAGCTCCACCTCCGGGGCGAGCGGCACGCGGCGGGTGTGCACCTTCAGCACGCCCAGGCGGCCCTTGAGGTCCGGACGGGGAACGATGATGCGGCGGTCGAAGCGGCCCGGGCGCTGGAGCGCCGGGTCCAGCACGTCCGGACGGTTGGTGGCGGCGATGAGGATGACGCCGTCGTTGGACTCGAAGCCGTCCATCTCCACCAGCAGCTGGTTGAGCGTCTGCTCGCGCTCGTCGTGACCGCCGCCCAGGCCCGCGCCACGGTGGCGGCCCACGGCGTCGATTTCGTCGATGAAGATGATGCAGGGGGCGTTCTTCTTGCCCTGCTCGAAGAGGTCGCGCACGCGGCTGGCGCCGACGCCCACGAACATCTCCACGAAGTCCGAGCCGGAGATGGAGAAGAACGGGACGCCCGCTTCACCGGCCACCGCGCGGGCGAGCAGCGTCTTGCCCGTGCCCGGGGGGCCCATCATCAGGACGCCCTTGGGGATGCGGCCGCCCAGCTTGGTGAACTTCTTGGGGTCCTTGAGGAAGGCGACGATCTCCTCCAGCTCCTCCTTGCACTCGTCCACGCCGGCCACGTCCGCGAACGTGACCTTGTTGTGGCTCTCGCTCAGGAGCTTCGCCTTGGACTTCCCGAACGTCATCGCCTTGCCGCTGCCGCCCTGGAGCTGGCGCATGAAGAAGATGAAGAACAGGAACAGGAAGACGACGGGCATCCACTGCCCGAGGATGGTCAGCCAGAGGCTGTTCTGCTCCTCGCGCTCGTACTTCACGTCCACGCCCGAGGCGCGGAGCTGGTTGAGCACGGCCACGTCCGGCGCGGGACCCGTGGTCCGGAACTTGTCGTTCGAGTCGCTGAACGTGCCGGAGTAGGTGTTGCCCTTGACGGAGACGGCCCGGACCTTCTTCTCCTCCACCTTGGTCAGAAGCTGGGTGAAGGTCGGTTCCTGCACCTGCTCGTTGCCTTGCGAGAAGAAATTGTAGAAGGCGACGAAGAGGACGATCAGGATGACCCAGAGCCCGATGGTCTTGTAGGTCGAACGCACGTTTCAGCTGCCCTTTCGGTACTCGGCGGGATGAGGGCCGTGCCAGGAAGAACCCGGCGGGTTTCGTCATGTTGCCCGGCGCCCGCCCGTGTGCAGGCCAGCGACGGACCGTATCAGCAACAGCAAAAAGCCCTCAACTATTTAGGGGACCGTGACCATCCCCCATTTCGAAGCATCGACTCTATAACGGAGGGGTCCGCCGTTCGCTTGAAGCCGGCGGGAATGCCCACAGCGAGTGTCGGCAAGCCACCGCGCTCGAAGGCGCCCCGGACATGGCGGAGCGCGGCAGGACTCCGGGAAGCCACAGCGCGGCATCGCGCGCGTCCACCACCACGGGTTGCGCGGCCCTGGCCTCTGCGGGAACGCGGGCATCCACCAGCGCGTCCTGCACCTTGCGGTGGCCCGCGCGCGTCCGGATGCGATCGCCCTGCTTCCTGGACCGCACCGTGAGTGGCCACGCCGTCCCCTCCTCCAACACCAGGGCCAACACGCCTGGGGGCGGCAATCCTTCCGCCACCTGGAAGCGCCATGCGCCAAAGTCCCCCCGCGCCCCCGGCCCCGCGAGCACCAGCGGCGTGGGCGGCAATTTCCGCTCGGTCCCCACGCAGCGCACCCGCCCGCCGGTGACCTTCAAGAGGAGGCCGCCGCTCAGCGCCAGGGTGCCCCCGTGCGCCACCACGTCCCGTCCCCGCTCCAGCGTGGCGTGGTCCACCCGCGCGCCCGCCGTGTCCAGCAGCCGTGCGAGCACGCGGCGTGACAACGGCGGCTCCAGCGCGCGCAGTCCCACGGGATCCAGCCCTCCTCCAGGCAGCACCAGCCGCTCCCAGGCCGCGTCCGCCAGCCCGGCGAGCAGGGCTTCGTCCTCCGAGGCGAGCCGGGCGAAGGTGGCCAGGTGCTCCACGGTGCTGAAGCCCGCGGCGCGGTTCAGCGCGGGCAGCACGTCCAGGCGCATGCGCGTGCGGAAGAAGGACGGGTCCGCGTTCATCGGATCGCGCACGAACCCCACCTCCTCGGTGGCCAGGAAGGCGAGCACGTCCTCACGCGAGCACGCGAGCAGCGGGCGGATGAGCGAGGAGGCCCGGGCGTGGATGGCCCTCGCGCCCCGGAGCGCGGCGCCGCGGGACAGGCGCATCAGCAGCGTCTCCGCCTGGTCGTCGAGCGTGTGGCCGGTGGCCACGAAGTCCAGCCCCCGCTCTTCCCGTAGAACCTCCAGGGTCGCGTAGCGCGCCGCTCGCGCCCGGGCCTCCATGCCCGCGCCGGGCGAAAGCGCGAGCCGCCGGACGTGGCAGGTCAGGCCCAGGCGTGCGGCCAGGCCCACGACGGAGGTCACTTCCTCCGAAGCCTCCGCCCTGAGGCCGTGGTCCACCGTCGCCACCTCCACGCGCAGGGCCAGCGCCTCGCGCACGCGCGCTGTTCCCACCAGGAGCGCTGTGGAGTCCGCGCCTCCGGAGACCGCGAGCAGCACCGAGCGCGAGGCGACCCCGAGCCCGGCATAGGAGCGGGCGAGCGCGGCGGGCAGCGAGGGACGTTCAGGAGTCGCGCGAGGCATGGCGCCAGCATTCGGAATGCAGTGTCAGATGGCCGGGTTACAGAGTCGCGGTGGACGGAAGGCGTGGGGATGCGGTCCATGATTCCCACAACGGCAGGACGCGGGGCGGAAATAGAACGGCGCCTCACGGTTGTTGGTCGGACGTTCTGGACTTCGTGACGTTGGACCTAGGGGTCCCCCCCCTCCCCCTCTGGGTCCACGGGGCCGCTCGGAGATTCGCTCCCTGCGGTCCCTCTTTCTGGAAACGCCCCGGTCTCCCTCGTGGAGGCCGGGGCGTTTCTCTTTTCGCCTGTCAATGCATTGTCGGAAGCGGAGCGTTCGGCCCACGGGCGCACGCTTGAGTGCTCCGAAACCGTTGACCCTTCAGGGCGTCTGTCGGATAACCGCTCCGGTGTGTTCAGGTCGTCACCTCGAATCCGCCCCGGAGACCCAGGCATGGCAGGCACCGACAAGCGCAAGCAGTCGCTGTACTTCCCCGAGGAGATGCTGAAGGAGATCCAGGAGGAGGCGAACCGGCAGGACCGTTCCCTCTCATGGGTGGTGCAGCAGGCCTGGAAGATCGCCCGCGACCGCATCAAGTCATTCCCTGCCGTGAACGACGTCACGGGCGACGAGCGCACGGACCCGCGCGAAGAAAGGCCTTAGGCAGGGGCATGGCCACCACGGATCATCGCAAACAGTCCCTCTATTTCCCCGAGGACATGCTGGAAGAAATCCAGCGTGAGGCGACGCGGCAGGACCGTTCCCTGTCGTGGATCGTCCAGCAGGCGTGGAAGGTCGCTCGCGCCGACATCCGTCGGATGCCTTCGGTCAACGACGTGCTGGGCCCCCTGCCGCCACGGCCGGTGGCCGCCGCGGCCCAGACGGCCACCTCCGCTCCGGCGGTGGTGACGTCCAGCGCCCCGGCCTCCTCGGACGAGCCCTCCAAGCCGTAAGGGGCCGTCCACCCCGGCCCCCGCAAGCCTTCATCCGCGCGACGTCAGCGCGGAGCAGGCCGGGCGGGCCGGGCACAGTTGTCGAAGACGATGCGCGGGGCTTCCTTCAGCGCCTGGACCGGGCTGGGGTAGGTGCTCTTCATGTACGCCGCCGCGATGTTGGCGTCCGTGCCGCCCAGCTTGCGCGCTGTCACCGGGTTGCGGTCCGGGTCCTGTCCCGCGTTGCCCAGGATGCTGCCGTAGCCGTCCCCTCCGTCCAGCAAGAACGTGGACATCGCCACGCGGTAGCGGATGGACGCGTCATCACGCGCGGGGATGGACACGGTGCGGCCGCGCACGCGCAGCTCCGTCACGCGCTCACCCGCCGGGCGCGCGCAGTCCACGCGCAGGGTGGTGCCCTCGGACACATGCAGGAACGCGCCGGACGGCGACACGATGGCCTGCCCTTCCAGCGCCAGCGTCTCCACGGAGTGCTCGAAGAGGTCCACGAGCTGCTTCTCCGTGAGGTCCACCGTCACGACGAGGTTCTCGAAGAGGATGACCTCGTGCAGGACGCCGTCGGTGAGCGGCCCCGTGCGCAGGGACGTGCGGGTGACGCACAGGCCTTCGTCGCGCAGCGAGCCGCCGTTGATGATGCCCAGGTCGGTGGGCTTCGCGGCGCCGTCCTCCGCGTGGAGGAACGCGTCCGCGGCCAGCTGCCCCAGCGCGTTGTTGTCGTGCCGGGTGAAGGCGGTGGCCAGCTGGACCTCCTCGCCCAGGTAGCCCACGACGGCGTCGGGGTCGTCCACCAGCGGGGTGCAGGAGTCGTTGTACGCAAGGCACCCGGGCAGGAGCGCGAGTGCCGCGAGCGCGGCGGTGAGGTGGCGGCGGTCCATCAGTAGAAGGCCCTCAGGGTGAGGTATCCGGACACGCCCTCGCGCGGAAGCAGGCCGCTGACGCGGTCCGGGCGGGGCACGTCGTCGCGCAGGTCGTGGTCGAAGAGGTTCTGCGCGAAGAGCGTCACCTCGAAGTGCTCCCAGATGGGCTCGGTGCGCAGCTGCGCGGTGATGAGGCTGTAGGCGGGAATCTCGTAGCGGCGGATGAGCTCCAGCGTGGAGCGGTTGTTGTTGCGGCGCTCGGCGCCGGAGCGCACCACCACGTCCAGGTTCACCCAGTCCCCCAGGGGCATGGACACGCCCGCGTTGAAGCGCGCCTGGGGCACGTCCGTGAGCAGCCGGGACTGGTCCGGCAGCTCCAGGTCCTGCGCGCGCGACAGGCTGGCGTTGACCCACGCGACGGCGCGCTTGGACGCCTCCAGCCGGGCCTCCGCCTCCACGCCGTACACGCGCACGCCCAGCTCGCGGTTGCGCAGGGGGACGATGTTGCCGCTGGTGTCCACCGGGGTGATGGGCGAGGCGAAGTTCTGGAGGAAGGCGTTGGCGCGCACGCGCACGCGGCTGTCGCCGGCGGCCTGGACCAGGTCCATGCCCAGCTCGAAGGTGTCCACGGTGGTGGGCTGCAGGAGCGGGTTTCCCTCGAAGCGGCCCTGGTTGTAGTCGGTGTCGGGGATGCGCTCGACCAGCTCCTGGGGCGTGGGGGCGCGGAAGGCGCGGCCGTACAGCGCCTTGAGCACGAGCGCGTCCGACGCCGCGATGACCAGCCCCACGCGCGGGTTCACGCGCACCACCATCCGGGTGGCGTCGAGCGTGCCCGCGTCCGCGTCAGGCAGCTGGGTGGCGTCCAGGCGCAGGCCGAAGGTGAGCGTGAGCGCGGAGAGGACGGTCCACTGGTCCTGCGCGGAGAGGCCCAGGTTGAGGCGGCGGGAGGCCGCGCCTTCGGTGAGGTCCACGAGCCCTTCAGGGGCGGAGGGGCTGGGGCGCAGGCGGCCGTCGAGCGTGTAGTTCGTGGTGTAGTCGTAGTTGGACAGCGACTGCTGTTCGGCGACGAAGCCCAGGGTGAGGTGGTTCTCCCTGGCCAGCGCGAGGTCCGCGTCCACGGAGGCCGTCACGGTGCGCACGGTGACCTGCGTCTGCTCCTGGAGGCCGTCCGGGAAGAGGCGCTCCAGGCCGTCGCCGGTGCGGAAGTCGTGGGGCGTGAGCTGGAACAGGCGGTCGGTGGACTGCTGATCGAAGCCCAGCCGGGCGCGCACCTGGCCGCTGTCGGACAGGGGCCGCTCCCAGGTCAGGTCGGCGAGGAGCACGTCCCAGGACAGCTGGGAGTCGTTGCCCACGGTGTCGAACAGGCCGACGAGCGCGTCGCGCTTCTCCGAGAGATAGCGCGCGCTGACGCCCACGCGGCCGGCGCTGTCCAGTCCGTAGGACACGCCTCCGCCCGCGTTGACGAAGAAACGGCCGTCGCGGGTGCGGCCCGCGGGCTGGTCCACGTCGCGCAGGCCCTGGTCCAGGGTCTCGTCGTCGAATGCATCGTGGTCGATGACGAGCGAGTCCCCTTCCTGCGACCACAGGTCCAGGTCCGCGAACAGGCGCAGGTCGCCGGTGGTGTGCGCGGCGGACAGGTGGCCGTCGGTGGCGAGCGCGAGCCGGCCGTCGTCGCGAGGAACGCCCCCGGTGGTGACGGCGCCGCGCACGCCGTCCGCGTGGTTCGTGATGAGGTTGACGACGCCCTGGAAGGCGCCCGCGCCGTAGATGGCGGAGCCGGGGCCGCGGATGACCTCGATGCGCTCCAGGTTCTCCACCGGCAGGTTCATGAGGGCCTTGCCGTCGAAGAAGTTGTTGAGGCGGTGGCCGTCCAGGAGGAAGAGGACCTCCGCGTCGTTGCGCAGGCCCCGGATGGCGGTGCGATGGAAGCCCTGCACGTCGCGGCTGACGGACACGCCGGGCACCACGTCCAGCACGTCCGCCACCGTGCGGGCGCCCAGCGCGATCATCTGCGCGCGGTTGAAGGAAGCGCCAATGGCCGGCACGGTGCGGACGGCCTCTTCCTGGAGGCTCGTCACCGCGAGCACGTCCTCGGCGCTGTAGAGCGCCAGGTCGTCGTCCAGTGCGGCGCGGGAGGCAGGGGACGCGCGGGAGGACTCGGTGCGCGTGTCCGGCGGGAGGTCCGCGTTGAGCGCGGCCATCGCGTCGTCGGAGCTGGAGTCCCGGCGCGGGTCCGGACCGTTCGCACGGGGCGGAGTGCCGGAGCTGCCCGCGCGGCTCGACGGGCGAGCGTCCGTGCCGCTTACCGGATTCGAGGTCCGCGAATCCGAGGCCCCCGCCTGGGTCGATGCGCGAGCGTCTGTCCCGCTCGGGCGATCCGAAGCGCGCGAGGCCGTGCTGTCGGTGCGGCTTGGAGCACGCGGGTCCGCGCCCTGGGTGCGCGTTCCCGTAGAGGATGGGGGCTGTGCATCGCGGGAGGGGGTGGCGGTCCCGGTCTTCGGCGGAGCCGGAGCCTCCACTGCGTCATCGTCCTTCCCTCCCCCCGAGGGCGGCGCGAAGGCATCGATGTCGGGCGCGGACTTCGGCTCCTCACGGGGTCCCTTGCGGACCGGCGGGGGCGCAGGGGGCTGCGCTCCCACCATCACCCTGGCGGGCCGGAGCGCGGACATGAAGAGGGGCGTGCGCTCTCCCCCCGCCATCGCCGCTTCGACGAAGTACTCCACGCCGGGCGGCACCATGTGCTCGGCGGGGATCATCGCGCGGTACAGGTCTCCGTACTGCAGCTCCATGGGGACCTGGACGTACGGCTCGCCGGGCCCGCGATAGCGGACGAAGAGCTCCAGCACCTTGCCGCCATCCACCAGCGTCGCATCCAGCTGGAGGGGCTGCCGGGCCTCCGCGCGCTGCGGTGGCGCATGCAACAGCGCGGGCTCCTGCGCGTGGACGGGGGCCGCGACGAACACCACGGCACAGAGGATGAGCGTGCGAGGAAGAACGGTCTGCAAGATTGAGGGCGATGGTCCGTTGCAGGGCGATGCGAGTCAAGCAAGCCACCTGCCCACGTCCCGCTGATTTTTTGCCGCCCCCGCGAGCGCATGCGACGGTGCCTGTCGCTCCATGCGCGCGTCGCTTGCCCTTCACCTCGCCCTCTTCCGCCGCCAACGCGCCCAGATCGCCCGGGTGGTCGAAGGCCGCACCGAAGCGTTCCGCGCCTACGAGGCCCGTTACCGCCGGCGCACGAGCACCTACCAGCGCGTGGTCCCCCTGACCCACGTGCACCAGCGCATCGCGGCGTCGGACCTCGTCTACGTGGGCGACTACCACACGCTGCCGCTCGCCCAGCAGACCTACCTGGACCTCGCCGAACGCGCGCTCGCCTCCGGCCGCCGCGTCGTGCTGGCGCTCGAGTGCGTGGAAGGCCGTCACCAGGCAGCCCTCGACGCGTACCTCGCCGGACGCCTGCCCGAGCGCACCCTGATGGCCCGGCTGGGTCACGGCCCCACCCCGGGCTTCGGTCCGGGCGCGGGCATCCGCGCCGTGCTGGGCTTCGCGAAGCGCCTCAAGCTGCAGGTGGCCGCCATCGACCGGCGCGCCCAGGGAGAGCGCTCGCTCGCGCTGCGCGACGCCTTCGCCGCGGAGCGCATTGCCCGCGTGGCCCGCGCGGAGGACGTCCCGCTGGTGATGGTGCTGGTGGGCCAGTTCCACGCCGCGCCCTGCCACCTGCCCGCGCAGGTGGAGCGCGCGCTGGGAGACGCCCACCCGCGCCGGGGCCTCGTCGTGTACCAGAACGCGGAAGGCCTCTGGTGGCGCCTCGCACGGGAAGGCCGGCTGGGCAGCGCGGAGGCCGTGGAGCTGGCGGACGGCGCGCTGTGCCTGATGAACGCCTCGCCCGTCCTCTGCCAGCAGAGCTTCCTGGACTACCTGGAGGCCGAAGGCGACGACGCGCCCCTCCTGGACCGCAGCGCCGCGGAGCGCTTCCGGGACATGGCGGAGCTCATCGGCGGGCTCGCGGGCGTGGCCGTGGGCCGCGAGCTGGATTCCGTGGAGGTGACGACGGCGGCGGACGGCGACGTGCTCGCCCGCATCCGCCGGCGCGGCCGCTTCACCCAGGCGGAGCTGTCCCAGCTGCGCAAGCACATCCTGTCGCGTGAGAGCGGCTACATCCCCCGCGCGCGCACGGCCTACCTCGCGTCGCTGTCCCTCAACCACGCCGCGGAGGAGGCCGCCCACTTCGTGCGCCACTGCGCCGTGGGCGACGCCATGGACGCCCCTCGCGGCGCGTCCGAGGCCTTCTATGCGCGCTGCCTGGAAGAGGCCCTGGGCTTCTTCGGCTCCAAGCTGATCAACCCGCGCCGCACCTGCCCCAGCGTCACGGAGTGGGCCCGGCGCTTCGGTGAGGCCCGGGGCCTGGAGCGGCAGATCGCCGCCTTCGTCCTCGCGCACAAGGCGACGGAGTCCGAGGCCCCCGACGAGGCCGTGAAGCTCCTCCCCCTGCGCCGCGACCGCCTGTTCCACGGCGTCAGCCACGCGCTCGGCTACCTGTTGGGGGACAGCCTCTACCGTGCGTTCGACGCCGGTCAGGTGGACACCGCGGACATCCGCGCCCTCTTCCGGGATCCGCTCATGGATCCGCGGGCCTCCTACCTGGCCTGGGCCGCGCGTCTGCGCGGTCTCTAGGCCCCAAGTCCGCTGCCTTCGGCGCCCGCGTGCGGTTACCATCGCGCGACATGAGCCAATCCTCTCCCCGCCTCCCGGGCGTTGCATCCGCAATCCTCCTGTCCCTCGCCGTTGGCCTCGTGCTGCCAGGCTGCTTCGCCGAGCAGAGCGCCTGCGTCCACGGATCGACCCTGTACTTCTGCGCGGATGACAGCGCGGACGAGTGCCGCGACTTCTGGTGCGACGGCTGGGAGTACTGCGCCTACTTCGAGGGCGACAGTTGCGCGGACGTAGGCTTTCCAGACGATACGGTCGACCTGGCCAGCTTCTCGGAGCCGAGGACGCCTGACTGGAGCTGGGGAACGCCTTCAAGCGGATCCGGTGGTGGTGGTG
>NZ_RAWK01000075.1 GCF_003612165.1 Corallococcus aberystwythensis
GGGCACACCGGCGACGGGGAGGGCGGTGGGCGGCTCCATCCCCCTGGCCGGCCCCCGAGCAGGCAGCCCGACAGGACGTCACGGTCCCGCGGCGACGTGAGAAGGGTGTCTGGCATTGCTGTGCTCCATGCGGCTCAAGGCGGACGTGGTGAGCCCCGTCGCAGGGGCTATACTCCGCCGCCGATGGCGAGCATTGGACACGTGGCAATCGGCATGGCCGCGGCAAGGGCCTGGGTAGGGAACGACGCGACGCGCGCGAGGCTGGTGCGCGCGATGGTCGCTTTCTCGGCGCTGTCGATGCTGCCGGATGCGGACGTCATCGCCTTCGCCTTCGGCATTCCGTACGAAGCGCCCTGGGGGCACCGGGGGGCGTCGCACTCGTTCGTCTTCGCGCTGTGGATCACCGCGGTCATCGTGGCCATTGCCCGGCGCGCGGGTGCACCGCCTCTGCGCACCTTCATCTGCGTCGGGTTCGTCGCGTTGAGCCACGGGTTGCTGGACATCCTGACGGACGGCGGGCTGGGCTGCGCGCTGTTCTGGCCGTTCTCGTATGAGCGCATCTTCGCGCCCGTCACGCCCATCCCGGTGGCGCCCATCGGGCTGTATATGTTCTCGGGACGCGGGCTCTATGTGGTGATGGTGGAGCTGCTCCTCTTCGCGCCGTTCTTCCTCTACGCGACGTTCCCCAGGAAGAAGCGCCTGGTCGAAAGCACCCGGTAGGACGTGGCCTCGCTGTTCACCCATGCCGCGTGGACGGCACTCGTCGTTCGCGCGCGGCCCGGCGCGGTCCTTTCGCGACGCATCCTGGTCGCGGTGGGCCTCTGCGCCTGGGTGCCGGACCTGGACTTCGCGCTGGCGCCGTTCAGCCAGCACCCGGACGACCTCTGGGCGCACCGGGGACTGCTCCATTCGCTGCCGTTCCTGATCATGCTCGCCGTCGTGGGCGCGGCGCTGGTGACGCCATCCAGGGAGTGGCGCCGGAGCCTTCCGCGGAACGCGCTGGTGCTGTGGCTAGCGGGCTGTGGGCACGTGCTGCTGGATCTCCTCACCTGGGGCGGGCCCGGCACGGCGCTCCTCGCCCCCTTCTCCGAGGCGCGGTTCCAGCTGCCGCGGCCGTTGCGGCTCGTCCCGGTCGTCCCGGTGGGGATGGACGAGTGGCTGGGGCGGCTTGGCGTGCAGGTGCTCGCGATCGAGGCGCTCTTCATCCTCCTGCCGACGCTGCTCCTGTTGCGCGGCGCCGCGCTGCCTCCGACTCCCTCCGCGCGTCGCGGGTGGGGCGCCCTCTTCGGGGCGTGGGCCCTGCTGGCGGCGGCCTTGCGCGTGTTCGGGCCCACCGGCTTCTCGCTTCCCCCGGAGCGCGTCATCTCCGCCCTGCCGTCGGATCCGGCGGAGCGGCCCGAGGCGCTTCCGGGCCCCGCGCTCATCACCCGGTTCGGAGAGCTCCAGGCGCGCGGGGTGTTCAACCGGGCGCTCGTGCCGGAGCGGGTGCCGTGGTCCTCCGAGTTCTTTCCGTTCTGGTTCGGGGGGCAGGCCGGACGCTGGCGGGACCCCGTGCCGACCCTGGTCGCGAGGACGCTGTTCGGCACGGAGGCGCCGTCCGCCCCGGTCCCGGCGGACGGGCTCTTCTGGCTGTCTCCCACGGAGAAGTACGACCTCGCCTCGGGAGAGGCGGGCTTCCCCGCGACGAAGGCGGCGCTCGCGGAGACGCACAACCGCCGGCCCCGGCCGAGGTTCTGGTTCGGGCTCTGCAACGGCGCGGCGGCGGCGGCCCTTGCGGTGGAGGAGCCCTTCCGCACGGTCGATGTCGTGGCCCGCGATGGGCGCCGGGTCCGCTTTCATCCCAATGACGTGAAGGCGCTGCTCGCGGCCGCGTACTACCAGCCGGCGGAAATCCACACGCTCGGCGAGCTCTGCTCCGGGTCGGGCTTCGACCTGGGCGCGCGTTGCAGCATCCATCCCGCGGCTTTCGCGTTGGCCGTGTTGAATCGCCTCGGGGTCAATGGCCAGTCCTTCCTCGTCGAGGTCCATCCCACGGCGCAGTCGCAGTACCATTCGGTCGCCGGCGCCACGGTGAAGTTGACGCGCGAGCCGTACGCACCGTCCGGGGATCCGCTGGAGCCCGGCCTCGCGCCCCGTGTGGCGAAGCTCGCGGACGTCGACATCGAGCTGCGCTTCAGCACCACGCTGCTTCCCGTGAGCGCCACGGACGTCGTGGATCCGAAGTGGGCCGAGGGCAGCGGGTACGCGAAGGTCGGCGCCAGGACCCTCGTGCAGCACTACCCGATGACGCTGGCACTGGATGGCTCCGGAGAGATCATTGGTGGGCGCTACACGGGTGATCCGGCGGACGGGCCGGATCAGCTCGGGGTCACCAGCGCCATGCCCGCGCTGGGCGCGGAGGGGGCCATCGAGGCCTCTCCTCCGCTGCGTTGGCAGGCCATCGAGGCGCTCGCACGCGCCAGCGTGAGCACCGGCCCGTTGCCACCCACCGTGGACGTGAAGGTGTTTGGCGCCAGCCCTTCGCCGCCTTGAGCCTGGGGGCTTGTCGCTGCTGTCAGCCGCGCTCGGCCTTGACTGTCGCGGCGTCCAGGACCTTGGAGGCGTCCTGGTTGGCGAGTGACACCATGAGGTCGATGTCCTCGACATGGCCCTGCCTGGCGAGGAAGACGATGGCGCCCAGCAACGGCTCGGTGGGGTGCGTGACCCGGCTCAATCGTGCGAGCACCGGCTCGCGCTGGTCAGGCCCGAACTTCCGCTCGATTTCAGCGACGCGGTCCGCATGATGGAGACCGTATTCACGTGCGTTGTGAGGCATTCACGCACTCAAGCTTCGTTGAACAGCCTTGTCGAGCCAGGAACATGCGCTCACCGTTGATGGCGCTGTGAGCCAGCAGGGCAGGGGCGTCCGGCGCTACGCTGTCCGCCATGGATTCCCCGCCCGAGGCAGACCTCTCCACCGATGAGCTGTTCGCGCGCACGCTCCAGGGCGACGAGGAAGACCAGGGCGCGTGGCGCGCCATCTGGCAACTGCATCACCGTGGCGGAGAGGACGTCTTCCAGCGGGCCGCCGCCTGGCTCCAGTCCATCTCTCCGAAGGAACGGGGACGTGGCGCGAACGTCCTGTCACAGCTGGACTTCCGGCACCGGTCCCCGGAGCTTGTCGCCCGCTTCACGGACGCCCTGCTGCCGGCGCTCGCGAAGGAGCAGGACGCCGCCGTGCTGGAGGCGATGGCCGCCGCCCTGGGCCACCTGGGCGATCCCCGCTCGGTGCCCGCGCTCCTTCCGCTGAAGGACCACCCGGACGCCCACGTGCGCTTCGGCGTCGTCATGGGACTCGCGAGCCACCGGGACCCCCATGCACTTCAAGCGTTGATCCAGCTCTCCCGCGACGCCGATCACGTCGTGCGCGAATGGGCCACGTTCACGCTCGGCTCGCAGGCGCGGGAGGTGGACACGCCGGAGCTGCGCGAGGCCCTGGTGGACCGGCTCTCCGAGCCCCACCCGAAGATTCGCGGGGAGGCGCTCCTGGGGCTGGCCTTGCGCAAGGACGCCCGCGTCCTCGAGCCGTTGCGGCGCGTGCTGGAGGGCGGCCCCGAGGTCACCACGCTGGACGTGGAGGCGGCCCAGGCACTGGAGGACGTCTCGCTGCTGCCCCTGCTCCTGGCGCACCGGGAGGCCTTCGACGAAGAGGACGAGGACCCTGAGTTCCTCGCGGTCCTCTGGGAGGCCATTCACACCCTGGAGTCGCTTCCCCGGTGACGCCGGCGTCGAGCCCTGGACCCGTCATCGCGGAGGGACGCAAGCTCCGTCGGACTCTCGTCGACCTGGCCATCCTCCCGGCGGTCTGAGCACCGTCCTCGCCGCGGGCATCCTGCTCGCGGCGAGGAGGGCCCCGGAGCGTCACGGGGTGGGGACAGCGCAGCCTCCGTCGTCGCAGCCCCCGGCGGAGTGCACCCCGGGCGTGGACGGCTGCACCCCGGACACCGGCCCCGTACGGGCCTCCAGCAGCAGGGTCTGCAGCTCGGCGCCCAGCAGCAGGTCGTCGTGAAGCCCGAAGACCTGCCGGCGAAGCCGTCCCTGCGCGTCGATCAGCACCGTCGTCGGCGTCCCCTGCATGGCGTACGCCCGCATGGTCCGCGGGATGGGATCGCCGCCTTCGCCCGGCGCGTCCACGCCCACCGGGAACTTCACCCGGTACTCGTGGAGGAACGCCCGAAGAGACTCGAGCTTCATGGCCTCGTGATGCTCGAAGACCGTGTGCAGTCCGACCACGGCGAGCGGTGCACCCGCGAAGAGCTCGGCGACGCGCTGTGCCTGCGGGATGCTTCGGGCGACACATCCCGGGCAGAGCATCTGGAAGGCGTGGAGGAGGATGACCTTCCCACGCAGCCGCTCGAGGGAGAGCGGCTCCGGGGTGTTGAGCCAGCCGGTCGTCCGCCATTCCGGTGCGGGGCGCAACGTCATCAGAAGTCCCCGTCCTTGATGTAGGGGTGGGACCAGAGCGTCACCTGCAACAGGCACGACTTCACCCACGCGGCATACATCTTCTCGACGTCCTCCGCGGAGTGGCCCTGCTCGGCCAGGAAGGGGCGCAGGGTGAAGGTGACCGGGAAGATGAGCGCGAACAGGTTCCGGAAGGGCACGAGGTCCGTCGAGGGCGCGCCGTCGATCTTGTTCTTCTTCACCCGATGGTGGCGCAGGCCAATCTCATGCTGGTAGTCGAGCCAGGCCTGGTCGTACCGGGCACTCGACGTATCGAGGATCCACTGGGCGAAGCGCCTGCGGACGGAGCCGAGGTAGTCACCCAGCGGCTTGCCGTCCGTCTTCGCGCTGAACGAAGCGAGCAGATGCGGCTGGCTCCCGACGAACCCGTACCAGACGTCAAGGATTGCCTCGACGCGCCCCTTCACGATGTCGTGCGACATGCGGAGGTACTTCACGTCTTCCTCGCCGAAGAGGACGCTGGCCTTCATCTGTTCGAAGTCGGCAAGGGATACAGGCGAACGCGAAATGACCGGGGTGCCATGGGTGTAGCCGGGGATGTTGCTCATTGCCTCTTCTCCTTCGTGGAGCAAAGCTCCGCTGTCGCCGTCGGCCGGAGTGGCCGCGGAAGTCGTGTCTGCTTGTGTTTGAGCTGGAGGGGCGTCAGCGACGCCGCAGGAACTGCTCCCAGACCTCGCGTCGCGCCGTCTCGGACGCGCGCTCATGCTCCTGGCAATCGAGGCGCAGCTGATCACTCGAGAGCGGCGCGTCCACGAGGGCACAGTGATGCGGCGCCGGGCCCGTGCGCACGTTGGGACGGAAGTGCTTGCAGGTCACGCACATGCCGGTGAGCGGAATGAGCCCCTGCTCCTGAAGCATCCGGATCATCTTGACGATGCCCGCGAAGAACGCGCGCTGTTCTTCCGGCGTGAGGTCCTGGACCGCGTCCGCCATGAACTCCGGCCACGAGCGCGCGCGAGCACCGAGCTCCGCGCCCTTCGGTGTGGGCGTCAGGAGGCTGGCGCGCGGGTGCCTCGGATCCGGGGACTTGGTCACGAGCGTCTTCTCGACGAGGACGCGGACCGAATCGCTGATGGTGGGAAGCGTCACGCCAAGGCGCTCACTCAACTCCGAACCGGAGAGGGGACCGCCCGCGACCAGCGTGGCGAGGATCTGTCCCTGCGTGGCTGACAGACCCGCCGTGTTCGCCTGCTGCCAGGCCTGCTGCTTCATCGCGAGCCCGATCTTGTGCAGCCCCGTCGCGATGCGCGCGGCGAGCGGCTCGCTGTTCGCGTCGAAGTACGGCGGTTCCGTGTCCATCATGGCCCTTGAAGTAACTTCGGACTCCTAAGTTGTCAAGGCGAGGCTCTGGACGGGCTAACATCCCGCGCACATGAAAGTCCTTGAACGAGGCAGTGCTCCCCATGCGCCGCTGCGGCTCAGTCCCCTCGTGGGGAGCGTGCAACGCATCCGCGTCCGCTCCGAGAGCCAGGGCGCCATCAAGGACGCGGGCCAGAAGTCGCCGCTGCCTCCCGTCCCGGGCGTCCAGCTGGTGCTCGCCGCGGAGGTCCTCAGCGCGTCCGCTTCAGGGGAGGTGCGCTTCCTCTTCACGCTCGAAAGCGCGGCGCTCCTCATCCAGCCCGGCACTCCGCCCCAGGCCGTGGAGAAGCTCCACGCGCAGCTGGAGCCCCTGCCCGGACTGAAGGGCGAGGGACGCGTGAGCGCGGACGGGCGCGCCCAGGGCTTCACGCTGAAGCCGCCCACGGGCATGGACGCCACGCTGCGCCAGCAGCTCCAGCAGGTGACGGCCACGCTCAGCGGCCTGGGGCGCATCCTCCCCACCGAAGCCGTGGGCCTGGGGGCCCGCTGGTCCCCGCCGCTGCCTGGCAAGGGACCTCTCTCCGGCGCGCGGACGACCCTCGAGCTCAAGAAGCGGGAGGCCACGGGCTTCGGCCTGCGGTTGGAGCTGGACTCCACCTCGAAGCCCCAGCCCGCGCCGGAGAACCTCCGCACGAAGAAGGGCGGCGAGTCCCTCACCACCTATGTGCGAGGGCAGGGCGGCTGCACGTTCAGCCTGGACCGTTTGTGGCCCACGCGCTTCGAGCTGGAGGTGGAGACCCGGCTGGCCTTGCGCGCGGAGGACAAGGCCGCACCCCGTCGCATGGACAGCTTCGCGACCCTCCAGATGCGCCTGCGTGAGCTGTCGTTCAGCCCGCCCCAGGCCCAGGCATCCAGCCGCGCCACGCGTCGCTGAAGGAGGATGTGGGGAGCCCCAACCCCTTGGAATTCAAGGATCCATATTCATCCGCGGCAGGGGCGCAACCGCGAGGTCCCTTTGGTGGATAATGGGCGGAGGGGTTGAGTGGGCCCGATGTGAGCGGCCCTCTTCATTTTTTGCTGCGCCCGATTGGGGGAAGCGCAATGGGTATCGACGGAACTGGCAACAATCGTCCCTGGCAGCCGGTCGCGGCACAACGTCCCGTGGTGGCGCCACCGCCGCCGCCACCACCGCCTCCCGAGCCCAAGCCCGCGGCGAACGCGGTCCCGAACAACGCGCAGTCCACCTTCGAGCAGGGCGTGTCCCGCGAGGGCCCGCAGCTGGCCCCGCAGGCCAGCTCGCTGCTGACGGAGAACACCCAGGACGCGCAGGCCAACTGCCTGGACAAGGCGGCGGAGTGGGTGGACACGGCGACCCCCGCGCTGCGGGCCCGCTCGGAGCTGGTGTTCCTCAAGGACACGCGTCCCGGCCAGGAAGGGCAGACGGGCCACGTCGTCGTGCGGCAGGGAGAGCGCGTCGTCGACCCCTCCAGCGGCAAGAGCTACGACAACCTCCAGGCCTTCCTGAAGGCGGCGCCGCAGTACAAGCAGTCGGGGACGCTGTCCGGAACCTCGGCCCATAAAATCTTCTCCGCGGCCCCCGGCTCACCGGAGCGGCAGAAGGCCATCACGGACGCGAAGGTCGCGCCCGAGCTCCAGCGGATGATGGTCGCGGATTCGGCTCCGGGCACGACGACCGCCATCCCCGCGAAGGCGCCCGCGGCTCCCGCGTACACCGCCGAGCAGGCCAGCAAGGACGCCACCGCGCTCTACGAGGCCACGGACGGTGGCGTCACCGGGTGGGGCACCGACGAGGACAAGATCTTCCAGACGCTCGAGGGCAAGACGCCCGAGCAGGTCAACCTCATCCGCCAGGCCTACAAGGACCACTACAACAAGGACCTGGACGCGAAGCTCCAGGACGAGCTGGGCGGAGACGACTGGAAGCGCGCCGAGGCGATGCTGAAGGGCGACACCGCGAAGAACGACGCGGTCGTCATCCAGTCCGAGCTGGACGGCGTGTTCGGCTCCTCGGAAGAGGTCCTCAAGACGCTGGAGAAGCGCTCACCCGACGAGCGCAAGGCCATTGCCCAGAAGTTCGCGGAGCAGAACGGCGGCGTTCCGGCGGGCCAGACCGCCGAGGACGTCATGCTCTCCAAGCTGGGCAAGGAGCTGGACTCGGACGAGATGTCGCGCGCCCGGAGCCTGCTCGGCGCGGCCCAGGCCCAGACGCCCCAGCAGAAGCTGGAGCTGGAGACCCAGGCCCTCAAGGACGGCCTGAAGCGGGACATGGACGGCCTGGGCACCGACGAGGACCGCATCTTCGAGCGCCTGGAGAAGGCGACGCCCGAACAGCGCGCCCTGCTGGCCAAGGATCCCGCCGTCGCCGCCCGCCTCAAGGACGAACTGGGCAGCGAGGACTACGACCGCGCCATGGGCCTGCTCCAGGGCACCCCCGGGCAGGCGGACGCGGCGCGCATCCGCGACGCCATGAGCGGCTGGACGGGCGCGGACGAAAAGGGCGTGCGCAAGGTGCTGGAGGGCAAGACGCCCGCCCAGCTGGACGCCATCAAGAGCGAGTACCAGCGGCAGACCGGCAAGTCGCTGGAGACGGAGATCCGCAACTGGGGCGGCGCGGACGCGGACGTGACGCTGCGGCTGCTCAACCCTCCCGCGGCGGGCGACAAGAAGGCCCAGGCCGAGGCGGCGGCGGAGAAGCTCCACCTGGCCATGGACGGCGTGGGCACCGACGAGGATGCCATCCGCCAGACGCTGGAGGGCAAGTCCAAGCCCGAGCTCGACGACATCGCCGCGGCCTACCAGCAGAAGTACGGCAAGGACCTGCGCGCGGAGCTGGACTCGGAGCTGGATGGCCGCGACGAGTTCGAGCTTCTCAAGCAGAACTACGACCTGGGCGCGGTGGATCCCAATGATCCCAACGCCGCGCAGGAGCGCACGCGCCGCCTGCGTGAAGTGCAGCAGAACGAGTCGGGCTTCGGCACCTGGGTGCTCGGTGGCGTCCAGCGGACGCTCAAGGGCGAGTCCGACAACGACCGCATCAACAACAACCTGACGCGGGCGGAGACCGCCATCCAGGCCGGCGACACGCAGCGGGCCAACACGCTCACCGGCTATGCCACGGACGACGTGAAGTCGCTCCAGACGAGCAAGGACTCGCTGGCGGACGGCGCCGCCAGCGCCGCCGTCGTCGTGGTCACCACCGCGGCCGTCATCGGCACGGGTGGCGCGGCCACGCCGCTGGCCATCGCGGGCTACGCGGCCCTGGGCGCGGGGACGCGCGTGGGAACCTACGCGGCCCTCCAGGGGGATGCGGCCGGAGGCCAGGAGCTCCTGCGCCAGGCGGGCATTGGCGCGGTGGAGGGCGGCACGGCCGTGCTGCCCGCGGGCAAGGGCGCCGGGGCCGTGACGGCCGGTGCCCGCACGACCGCCACCACGGCGGCGAAGGAGGTCGCGGGCACCGCGGTGCGTGAGACGGTGGAGACGTCCGTCAAGGCCGCCGCCATCCAGGGCGCGAAGGAAGGCGCGGTGGGCGGCGCCGCGGGTGGCGCGTTCGACGCGGCCACGCAGAGCGAGACGTGGGACAACGGCGTCGTCGACGGCCTGGGCAAGGTGGGCAAGCGCGCCGTCATCGACGGCACCGTGGGCGCGGCGACCGGCGGCGTGGTGGGCGCGGGCACGGCCAAGGCCGGGCAGCTCTTCCGCGAGGTGCGCGGCAAGGGCGGCGCCCTGGAGGTCGACGGTCCCAACATCCGCTTCACGACCTCCGAGGGCCGCGTCTTCGAAGGCGCGGTGACGCCGGAGAACGCCCAGGACGTCCTCAAGATCGTCAAGGCCGCGGACCTGCGCACGGGCAAGACGGCCGGCAGCTACGAGGTGCGCCAGGCCATCCTGGAGCGCTCGGGCGGCAAGGTGGCCACCTACGAAGCCTTCACCATCGGAGAGCCTCCCAAGGGCGAAGCGATGTGGAAGTGGGTGGAGGAACCCAAGAACTGGATGCCGGAGCGGCGCGAGTTCCAGCAGCAGCTGCTCCAGAGCGAGGTGGCGAAGGCGCAGACGCTGTCCGACCGCCTGGAGCCCAACACCGTTTACGCCCTGCGCGGCAACACCGCGGCCGGCAAGACGACGGCCGTGAAGAGCGACCCGCACCTCAAGAGCAAGGTGCTGGACTCGCACGGCGAGCTCAGTGGCGCCCTCAACCCGGACCCCATCAAGGAGCAGCTCGCCAAGGCGCAGGGCGGGAAGATCTCCACGTCCCAGGCGCACGTGGAGGGCTCCGTCATCTCGCAGAAGGTGGAGGCGGAGATGCTCTCGCGGCCGAACAGCTCGGTCGTCTACGACAAGCGCTTCGCGGGCAAGACCGACATCCCGCGCATGCTGGAGGCCATCGGCGACCGCAACGTGAAGATCGTCGACCTGGAGGTCCCGCTGGAGACGTCCAGCGTCCGGGTGCTCATGCGCAACCCGGGCACCGCGGATCCGCTCGTCCCGTTCGGGGCCGTGGAGGGCGGGTTCAAGGGCGTGCGTGAGAACCGCCTCGAACTGCTCATGGGCCGGGAGGGCTCGTTCCAGGGCGTCATCGAGAACCCGAAGATCACCGACTACAAGCTCATGGTGACGGACAGCTCCGGCAAGCAGGTGCTGGTGGCGGAGAAGCGCAACGGCACGTGGATGCCGCCGGACACGGCGGAGAAGCAGGCCCTCTACGACAGGGCCGTCAAGGAGAGCCCCGCCGCCGAGGCCGAGCGCGTGAAGAACACCGTCATCGACGACGCCTTCATCAACCGCCAGGTGGGCGCCATCACCGACCCTGGGTTCGCGCAGAAGATGCGGGCCCGCCTCACCGAGTACAAGGGCAAGACGCTCGGTGACGCATTGGAAGAGCACTCGAAGCGGACACAGTGAGCGTGAGCGGCCCGCTTCATCCCTGGGTTGAAGCGGGCCGTTTTCGGCCCTAGCCTGAGAAGGTGTCGCACTCTCGAGGAATGCCCATGTCGAAATCCGCCGAAGACGCGATGAAAGAACTCCGTGCCGCGGCCCAGCAGCGCAAGGAGACCGAGCGGGCGCAGGTGGCCAAGGCCCGGGCCACGTCTGGCAAGGAGCCCTTCGACATCCAGAAGCTCCACGCCCTCTACAACCTCACGTGGGACATCCATGATGCGCCGCTCACGCCCGACCTCATCGAGGACTACGAGCGGCGGTACTACCTGGACTCGCCCAAGGTGAAGACGCTCCAGCAGTTCGCGGAGCACCTGGCCTACCTGCGCGACAACGACGCGGGCTGACGCGGCTTCAAGGGCCCTGGAAACAGGGCCCCAACCCCGCCGCCTGGTAGTCGACCTGGAAGCAGAAGAAGTTGCCGTTCGTGAAGTGGAAGCCACCTGAATGGGTGGTGCTTGTCGGCTCGACGCAGAGACTCACGACGATCTCCGCGCGCTCCCGGTTCTCGCCCGACACGGTGTAGGCGTTCCCCGGGAACACGAACGAAAGGCCGGTCTGGGGCGAACCATCCACCCTCACCCGGAAGAAGCCGCCCAGCTCCGCCGCGCGCGTCGGGAAGGGCGTGTTGGAGTACGCGGAGAGGGCGACGTCCACGCGCTTGGTGGCTGTCGCGCTCCCGCAGGCCGCCGCGTCCGTGCTGACGCGCACCAGGCGGGCGCCGTAGAGGATGGGGCCGGTGGTGCCCAGCCGGTCCTTGTTCGGGAAGTTGATGTAGCTGGGGCAAGTGGGCTCCCCGAGCGCCGTGCACACGTGCGAAGCGCAGAAGTGCGTGCCGTAGTCGCAGTTCGACTGCCCCTCTTCCGTGCAGGCCGCACCGGTGTCCCCTCGCACCTTGCAATGCCCGTTCGAGGTATCGCAGCGCTGTCCCTCGGCGCACTCCGCATCCGCCGTGCACTTCGGCGTGCAGATGGCATCCGGGATCGAGCACACCAGTTCAGAGGTGCTCCGCCCCTCGTTGCACAACGCGTCCGTGGAGCACTTGCAGATGCGCTGCGAACCGGTGGGACTCAGCAGGTCGCAGGCCTTCGCCGTGTCAGGACAGTCCGCGCCAGTGATGCAGGTCTGGACACACCGCTTCGCGCTGGGATGACAGAGCTCCGAAGCAAGACAGTCCTCATCCTGCGTACACGTGCCCAGGCCTCCGTCGATGCCTGCATCAAGGCCTCCGTCAGTGCCCGCATCGAAGCCTCCGTCGATGCCCGCATCGAGGCCTTCGTCAGCGCCCGCGTCGAGGCCTCCGTCAGTGCCCGCATCGACAACGGTGTTCACTCCGCTGTCCGCGTCACTGTCGGTGTCGCGAGTGGAGCAGCCCCCCATCACCATGCTGAGCACGACGAACATCCACAGCTTCATGCTGTTTCCCCCTGGAGCGTGCCCCCGCGATTGTATCTGGGAGCACCGCGAAGCCTAGGGCGCGCGGATGACGTCGGTGATGCGCAGGTGGCGGGGCTGGGCCTGCACCCGCTCGAACCAGGCGCGGATGGCGGGATAGCGGCCCAGGTCGAACCGGCCTTCCTCCGCCACGTGCGTGTACGCATACAGCGAGATGTCCGCGAGGCTGTAGTGCTCGCCCGCGAAGAAGGGCCGCTTGCGCAGCTCGCCCTCCATGACGTCGAGCGCGGCATAGCCTTTCTGGATGCGCTCCTCCAGCTCCTTCTCCTTGCCGGAAGGGACACCGAAGAAGGACAGCCACGCCCGGGCCACGGCGACGTAGGGCTCGTGGCTGTACTGCTCGAAGAACATCCACTGGAGCATCCGCGCCCGCTCCAGCCGGCCGGTGGGGATGAAGGGCGTACCCTCGGCGAAGTACCAGAGGATGGCGTTGGACTCGGCGAGGAAGACCCCTGGCTCCAGCTCCACGGTGGGGGTCCGGGCAATGGGGTTCATCGCCTTGAACTCCGGCGTGCGCGTCTCTCCGGCGGAGAGGTCCACCTCCCGGGTCTCGAACGGAATCGCGAGCTGGTGCAGCAGCAGGCGGACCTTGTAGCAGTTCCCAGAGGGGTTGAACTGGTGGAGCTTGATCATGGGCGGTGACTCTATGCCCATGAGCGCCCTCCCGAATCACTTCTCCAGGTCGCCGACGATCTTCTGGAAGGGCGACGGCTGGCCGGACAGCTTCTGGAAGAAGTTCCGGGCGTCGGTGCCCTGGTCGTAGTTCTGGAAGGCCACGTCGTTGCTGTTCTTCCCGTCGGGCTTCAGGCCCGAGTAGTCCTGGCGGGCCGGCAGGCCGTGCTCGGCGCGGATGGCGTTCTCGGACGGGGCCCAGTTGTTCTTCGTGTGCGGCGTGGGGCGCAGGCCGACGGTCTCGAACTCCTCCGTGAGGCGGAGGCGGTTGTCGACGGTGTCCTTCATGTTGGCCGAGTGCGACGGGTGCTGCTTGAAGACGTCCGCGTCGCTGTGCTTGCTGGCGGCCAGGGGGCTCACCTGGAGGCCGTTGGACGCGCGCCACGCGTGGACCGACTCGTGGCCCAGGCTGTTGAAGCGGGGGCCGGAGCCGTTCTCGTTGTACTTGACGTCGCTGGCCGTGCCGGCGCCGGGCTGGCCGTCGTAGCGGTACGCCGGGCGGGTGGACGACAGGGTGCCGTCGTTGCGGGGCACGTGCGAGTTGGGCAGCGCCGAGTTGCGGCCCGAGTAGATGTCCATCGCCGTCAGCGGCTTGCTCTGCGTGCCCGTGGCGCCGGGGTTCACGGCCTGGGTACGGCCGTTGATGTCGTTCAACATCTGGTTGCCCACGGGCCTGCTGGTCAGCTTGTTCGTGGAGTTGCGCACGTCCTGCGTGAAGTCCGCGAACTGCGCGCCGGACTGGCCGTTGTCACGGCGGGTCCGGATGCCCTGGAGCTTGGGGTCCACCACGCCGTAGTCGGTGGGCTTGAGGTTGTCCTTGCCCGCCTGCAGCTCCGCGGGCGACGCCAGGGGCTTCGGCTTCGCCGTCTCCGGCTTCGCGGGCAGGCTGTCGCTGCGGGGGCGGGAGGTGGAGGAAGAGGAGCCGAACGACGAAGAGGGCTTGGAGAACGAAGAGGAGCGCAGCTTCATGGGGGGCCTCGGGAGTGGAGTGCAGCGACGGACCACCCCTACTGCACCCCGCGTGCCCACCGTTTCAGGGCCCAGGGACCGCGTGTCCTCCCCTGATTCCAGGGCCTTACGTCGAAGCGGGGGCCGCGGCCCTGGTGACTGGAGTCGGGGGCCTGATGTCTGGAGTCATCAGGCCTCCGCGACTACCCGTAGGGCGTCTGCTTGTGGCGCTGGAACGGGTACGCCAACTGCCCCAGGTAGGTCTCCGGCGGCTGGAACTGCGTGGTCCCGTACTTCGAGGGCCAGTGGGCCGGCATGTGCGCGGTGCCGAAGATGACGTCGATGAACGACAGGAAGACGGCGAAGTTCTTGTCGATGCCTTCGTCGTCCGACGTGTGGTGCCAGTGGTGGAACTCCGGCGTCGCGAAGATCCAGCGCAGGTACGGCCAGCGGTGGTTGACGTTGGCGTGGATGTACACCGCGTGGAAGGACACGAAGACGAGGTAGCCGTAGATGGCGGACGGGTGGAAGCCCAGCAGGAACACCGGCACGAAGCCCGCGAAGCGGTTGACCAGGGTGTCCACCAGGTGGCTGCGCGAGCTGGCCAGCCAGTCCATCTGCAGCGGTGAGTGATGGATGGCGTGGAAGTTCCACATCCACCCGACGGAGTGGAAGGCCCGGTGCACCCAGTAGCTCACCAGGTCGATGACCAGCAGGATTTCAAAGAACTGCAACCAGATGGGCTGCGCGGCCACGTGCGCCTGGAAGTCCAGCTTCACGGCCCAGGACAGGGATACCTGCACCGGGATGAGCACCGCGAAGGAGATGATCTGCACGCCCACGTGGCTGACGAAGAAGTGCTTGAGGTCCGTCTGCCAGCCGGTGCGGAAGATCTTCTGCTCGTTCAGGCTCCACAGCCGCTCCATGGGGATGAACACCAGTCCGAGCACCAGCAGGTCCAACGCGAAGAAGTCCAGGCCCGCGCTCATCGCGCGCGGCGTGTGGGTCAGGGGCTCCGCCTCGGCGCCGCCCAGGAGCAGCGCCACCATCGCCAGCACCATGGCGATGCCGCCGTGCGCCTTGGAGCGCAGGGTCATCACGCTGAAGGTGCCCAGCAGGAAGGTGACGACGATGGACACCTGGAGGATGCCGCGGAAGACCTCCAGGTGCTCCGCATAGAAAGCCCGGCCGTCGTTGGACACGAGCACGTGGGGGAACAGGAAGCAGAACTCCGCGATGACGCAGAGCACGCCCAGAAGCCCGCCCGTGACACCGGCGCGCTTGCCCAGGTCGATGCGCCGGGCGGGAGCAAGAATCATTTCCAAGAAGAACCGTCCAGAAGGAGTGCGGCGAGGCGTGAGCCTACACCACCCGGGTGAGGGAGCAGCAGCGCCCCAGCCGGTCCTTCCCGTTTGCACGTCACGAGTGACTGCTTGAAACGGAGCCGGTGTTCCACGAGCGGATGCCAGTCTTTCGCCGCTCCAGCAGCGCGTCCGGCAGGTGCGGCACCCGTGCCATCCTTCCTGTGAGGAAATGACACCCATGCGTGGTCTCTTGCTCGCCACCGTACTGACCCTTGTCCTGCTCGCATCGCCCGCTGCGGCGGACACGGCGCCCTCCCTGCCCGAACCCACCGGCCGACAGCCGGTTGGCAGCACTTCCCTGTACCTGAAGGACACCTCGCGCCCCGACCCGTGGGTGCCTTCGGTGAGCTACCGGGAGTTGATGGTCTCCCTCTTCTACCCGGCGCTCTGGGCGCACGGTCCGAAGGCGCGGTACATGACCCCGGCGGAGTCGGCGGCGCTGCTCGCGGACAGCGGTATCCCCGACGTGCCGCCCGACCTGCTGAGCAGGGTGCGGACCCACTCCGTCCGCGATGCGTGGCCGGCCGGTTGCGCGCACAGCCTGCCGCTGGTCGTGCTGTCGCCGGGCTACAAAAAGCCCCGTGCCACGCTCAGCGCGCTCGCCGAGGACCTGGCGAGCCACGGCTACGTCGTGGCGGTGGTGGACCACACCTATGAGACCCTTGCCACCAGCTTCCCCGACGGACGCGTCGCCGGGTGTGCCTCGTGCGACATCCCGCACGACCCGGGTTTCTGGCAGAAGCTGGAGCAGGGCCGGGCGGCCGACGTGTCCTTCGTGCTGGACGAGCTGACCGGTCCGCACGCGAAGTGGCGTGGCGCATACCTGCTCGATCCGTCCCGCGTCGGGATGGCCGGCCACTCCGCGGGTGGCGCGAGCACCCTTCCCACCATGGTCAACGAGTCCCGCATCCGGGCCGGAATCGACATTGACGGCACCTCGGACACCCCGCTCCTCGCCCCCGGGCTGTCCCGGCCATTCATGTTCCTGAGCCACCAGCTCACGCCCACCCTGTGCCAGCCCGGCGTGAACACGCCCTGGGAGCAGGACTGGCAGCAGCTGACCGGGTGGAAGCGCTGGCTTGAGGTGGCAGGTACGGTGCACGCGTCATTCACCGACGTCGGGCTGGTCGCGGACCATCTGGGCATCGACATCGGCGCGAGCACCACCGGGGAGCGCACCCAGGCCATCACCCGGGCCTACATCAACGCGTTCTTCGACCAGCACCTGCTCGGCAAGCCGCGGCCACTGCTGGACACGGCCTCGCCGCTGTACCCCGAGCTCGTCTTCTGCCACTGAGCGTCTCCGCCCGGCGGAGACGGCACCGTGGGCCCATCTCCTGTCTGGAATGGAGGCTCTTTCAACGACAGGCCCGGCGCTTCCCGATGCTGAAGCCCCCCACCATGTCAGGGCCAGGCACGAGTGTTCGTGTGTTTTTTACACGAAGGCTTTGGTGGATTCGCCAGCCAGGGAGCGGGACATGTCGCTGAAGGGGGTTGCGCAGGAGACGGTGGGAATCGTGGAGCGGGGCGGGTACGTGGCGCCGTCCGGGCGGCCCGTGCTGTTCCGGGAGCAGGTGGAGCGCGCCTTGCGAGGGACGGTGCTCTACCGGCCCGGTGACTTCGCGAGGCTGCCCCCGCCCGAGCCTCACGCGGGGGGCGCTGCGCTCCGCATCGAGGTCACGCCAGAGAGGACCGGCGCCGCGTCGCGCCGCTGCGCGGAGGCGGAGGGCGTGGCGGACGTCGTCGCGCTGAACTTCGCGTCCGCGAAGAATCCGGGCGGCGGCTTCCTGGGCGGAGCGAAGGCCCAGGAGGAGGACCTGGCGCGCTGCTCGGCGCTCTACCCGTGCCTGCTCACGCAGCGCGAGTACTACGAAGCCAACCGGGCCGGGTCCTCACCGCTGTACTCGGACCACGTCATCTACTCGCCCCAGGTGCCCTTCTTCCGCGACGAGGCGCTCACGCTGTTGGAACACCCCTTCCGCGTGTCCCTCATCACCGCGCCCGCGCCGAACGCCGGCTCGGCCGAGCGGAATGCGCCGCACCTGCTACCCCGCATGCGCGAAGTGCTGCACGCGCGGGCGGTCAAGGTGCTCCAGGTGGCGGCGCACCACGGGCACCGCACGCTGGTGCTGGGCGCGTGGGGCTGCGGCGCCTTCCGCAACAACCCGCGCGACGCGGCGGATGCCTTCGCCAGCGCCCTGGACGCGTTCCCCGGCATCTTCGAGCGCGTGGTGTTCGCGGTGTGGGAGCGCGGCGGGGACGGGCCCAACCTGCGAGCCTTCCGCGAGCGATTCGCCTGACGTGATGCGGAGGATGACAGGCTTTGTGTCGCGGTCGCCCCGGACCCGCACCGCGGGACAGGGCTTGTCGCGATGTCTGGGTCTTGGCTAGAAGTCCGCCCCCATGGTCCGAAAGTCTTTGTTCCCCGTCCTTCTCCTCGGCGCGCCCCTCCTCTTCGGCGCCTGCTCCGACGAGCCCGCCGCCGAGCTCATCATCGACCGGAAGTCGTTCGACTTCGGGGAGTGGGAGGTGGGGAAGCCCTCCGGCGAGCAGCTCTTCACGGTGCGCAACAATTCGCCCCAAGACGTGGAGTCGGTGTCGGTGAGCATCGAGGGCTCCGACACCTTCGTCATCAGCTCCAACACCTGCGAGAAGTACCTGGCCGCGGGCCTGGAGTGCGAGCTGCGCGTGCGGTTCACGCCCCGCCTGGGCGGCGCGTCCTCCGCCCGCCTCAAGGTGGCAGGGGCGTCCTCGGTGCTCCAGACGGAGCTCCAGGGCACCGGCTTCGCATGGGTGGAGGTGACCTCCATGCCGCCGGGCACCTATGTTGATGCGGGGGACGACTCCTTCACGTGTACCCAGCCGTGCAGGCACGCGGTGCGCAAGGCGGAGCTGACCCTGTACGCCGGTCCGGAAGGGTTCCCGACGTGGAGCAAGGCCTGCGCCGGGGCGCCTCGCGGCGGCTGCCAGCTCCGTCTGGACGCGTCGAAGTCCGTCGCCCTGGAGGCGTGGTCGCCCGTCTATCAGTGGGAGGTGCGGCGCAGCAGCCCTCCCGTGCTGGTGGCGCCGCTGGGGGACGGCAGGATTGTCGTTCAGGACGCCCTGGGCGTGACGGCGCTGGACGGCGCCGGACAGGAGCGCTGGTCATTGCCCCTCACCGCCACGGCGAAGCTGGCCGTCACCAGCGACGGGTTCGTCTCACTGCTGCGCTACGACGCGACGGTGACCCAGTACGACCGCGACGGGCGCGTGCGATGGACGTACACGCCTGAGGTGTTCTCGAGCGCGGGACCCGCGGGACAGATGGTGGCGGACGTGCTCGGTAACACCTACGTGTTGCTGGCGCAGGGGAGCAATGACACCGCGGTGGTGACGAAGCTCGTCGTGCTGTCTCGCGAGGGCGTCGAGACGTGGAGCGCCGTCGTCAGTGAAGCGCAGATCACCTACCCCCTGGGCCTGGGCATCGTGGGGAATGGGAGCTTCGTCTACGTGGCTGGCACTGCGTACAACCGGGGGCCCGCGCCACAGGAGCTGGTGTTCGTGAAGAACTTCGTCCGCAAGCTCACCTCCGCTGGGGCCGCGGTGTGGACGAAGGAGCGCCCCTGGGGAGACGTGGCCTTCTCCCTCACGGGTGAGATGATCTCCGTCATCAGCATCGGCTCGCCTCCGGGAGGCTTCAGGGTCTCGTGGATGGACTCCGAGGGTAACGAGCTGTGGAACTCGCAGACGCCACAGGGCAAGGGGCCGGGCGTGGTCGACACCTACGCTTTTCCCGCCCACTTCGACCCCGTCCCCAGGCTGCTCTTCGGCGGGCACGAGCTGCGCCCTGGTATCGAAACCTACGGCCGGGGCTGGTTCGGCGACATGGGCGACAGTTCGAAGCTGTCGCCGGGGCCCATCACGTACATCGACTCGCCGTCTGGGAATGGGGCCTGGGTCAGCACCCTGACCTATGCCGACCCGGCTCGTCATGTGGTGGTGGGCGGGGGCTTCGGCGACCGCGCGAACCCGACGGAGGGCTTCATCCGCCTGTACGACCCCCGCGCGCTCACGACGGAGCGGTGACGCCTGAGGCACGCGGGCTGTGCGTCCGGTTGGAATGTTGGGTATTTGATTATTTCTGGTTTTACGCTTATTGGGTTGGGTTTGGCGCATGCATGGATGGGGGCGCGCAGTCGCGCGCTGTCCTTTCCTCGAACAAGAGGTCTGCATGCGTAGACTTTCCATGGCGCTGCTCGTCGGTGTCTCTCTCGCCGGTTGCGGAGGCGATCCGGAAGTGGAGAACCAGGAGATCATCTCCAACCTGATCGAGGCCGGCTTCCCGGCCAATGACATCCAGGTCTTCGACGGCGCCGTGTACGTGGGCCGCGACGCTCACGTGACCCTCGAGGCGTCCCGCGAGCTGCTCCAGCCCCTGGAGGGGAGCGCCGAGCAGTACCGCACGACGAACCAGGTCGGCACGGGCGTGACGAAGATCTGCGTCAACCCCACCGCCGCGTTCAACAGCTATCCCAACCTGAGCCAGGGCCTCGACCTGGCCCTCGCCAACTACAACGAGCAGGGGCTGCGGCTCACCTTCGCCCGCGGACCGGCCACCGGCTGTACGGCGAACATCACCGCGGAGACCACGTCCGGTACTGGCGGCCAGGCGGGCTTCCCGTCGAACGGGATGCCCTATGGGGTCTTCTATATTGGCACTGGCTTGAACAGCTACAGCGCGGACGTGAACGAGCACGTCATCACCCACGAGCTGGGCCACGCCATCGGCTTCCGTCACTCGGACTACTACAACCGCAGCATCAGCTGCGGCGCCGGTGGCGACGAGGGCGACGCGGGCGTGGGGGCCATCCACATCCCCAATACGCCCACCACGGCCACCGTGGGCGGCTCCATCATGAACTCGTGCTTCCGGTCGACCGAGACGGGCGAGTGGACCGGCTCGGACGTCACCGCGCTGTCGGCCCTCTATTCCACGGGCGCGGTCACGAGCTGCTCGAACTACAGCTTCACCTCCTATCGCGGGCAGAACGGGACGCAGATCCGCTGCGGCTGCGGCGCGGTGGGCTCGGGCACCGTGTGGGGGACGGACCTCTACACCGACGACTCGAACGTCTGCGTGGCGGCGGTGCATGCCGGCGCGATCTCCACGGCGGGTGGGACGGTGGTGGTCACCATCCAGCCGGGGCAGGCCAGCTACACGGGCACCACGCGCAACGGCGTCACCACGTCCTCCTACGGCGCCTGGGCGGGGAGCTTCTCGGTCAGCGGCGTGACACCTCCGCCGAGCGCCTGCTCCAGCTACAGCTTCACGTCCTACCGCGGCCAGAACGGGACGAGCATCCGGTGCAGCTGCGGTCCGGTGAGCGGCGGCACGGTGTGGGGGACGGACCTCTACACCGATGATTCGAACGCCTGCGCGGCAGCGGTGCACGCGGGGGTGATTCCGGCTTCGGGTGGGAACGTGTCCGTCACCATCCGTCCGGGGCAGGCCAGCTACACGGGCACCACGCGCAACGGCATCACCACGTACTCCTACGGCGCCTGGGCGGGGAGCTTCTCCCTCAGCCCGTAGTCATCGCGTTCGCATCCGGAACGAGAGGCCCCTGGGGGCGGTTGCCCCCGGGGGCTGTTTTTCGACCTGTCAGGAGTTGGCGGTGCGTGGAGGCGGAAGGCGTGGCGGACGTCGCCGCGCACGTTCCGGCAGCGCCTTCATGAGTGGCACTGGGGTCAGCGTTGGGGGCGCCACCACAAGCCCTTCAGTTCAGCGGCCTCGCAGGCCTGCCGGGCTTCCCCGGTGAAGCAGTAGAAGGTCAGCTCCGGGACACAGAATACGGGAGGAAAGCCCCCCGTCGGAGGGCGGAGTACGAGGGGCAGGGCCTCGTCCTGACCCAGGACGGATTCACCAGATTGATGGAATGGCACTCCCTTCACGAGGGTGCGCTCGCGGTCCAGACAGTGGGTCTCCTCCAGCAACTGGAGGATGACGAAGTCCTCGTTCTTCATCGTGGGGTCCGTCACCGGGTACCAGGTCCGTTGGCGTGTGAAGCGGTCGCGCACGAGGTGCTTGATGCGCTTCGAGTAGATGACCGTGGGAATGGCGCGGTGACGGAAGGGCCCCACGGATTCGAGCACGCGCACCATGCGCTTGGACACCAGCAACATGCCCACAGGTGTAGTGACCAGATGGTCAAGCCAGGCAGCGTTCTCCAGGTTGCCCACGAACTCCACGACTTCAGGCGCCCCTTGCTCGCTCTGGTAGTCGATGGAGGGCTCGTGGAACGTCACGTACTCGAAGCCGTCGAACTCAATGCTCTCGGCATCATGGACCCCATCCTCATCGATGTGAGTGACGTCCGGCAGCAGTGCATGAATCATGCGGTGTTCGACTCCGAGGGGAACGGGAGCTCCACCATGGCCAGCTTATGGCCGATGAGCACGTCTCCATCGTAGACCTTCTTGATGACGGGAGCCTCCAGAACCTTGGAGTCGATGGCGTGGCGCAGTTCGTCTTCGACCTTGCGGATGGCATCGTCAATGGCTTTGGGTGTCCATCGGGAGGGGGGACCCAGCTTGAGCAGCTTCGCCAGTTCTTGATTGAGCTTGCTCCTGACGAGGTTGCTGTACGAGGGATGGCTGCCCGAGTGGATGAATCCCCAGTTCGGGTTTGCTCCCGGAGGCATGTCGAGGATGTTCGACCCCCGGTCAATCGTATACCCCTCGATGCGCTTCATGGCCTCGCGGACCAGTTGGTTCGTCTGTGCCTCCGCGTCCGGGATGAGGTGATGCAGGGGGTGGCCCTGGGAGATGCGCGCCTCCGCCGCAGCCCGCGCCGCCTTGCCGTGGGTCTGCTCCACCCAGTCCAGGTAATTCTTCCGGTAGCGCGTGAAGATGCTGATGCGTGACGGTGCCTTGCTGGACTTGAGCACGATGAGCCCGTCCTCGGTCACTGTGAGCGCCGCATACTCGTCGCCCAGGGCCTGCCCATTTGGCCGGCGGAGGCGGTACGGCTGCGGCCCGTCGCTCAGCTTCTCCAAGCGATAACCCGCCTCCTGGAGGTCCTTCTTGAAAGCGTCGAACGCGGGCGTCCCTTCCTTCGGAATCTGACGCCCGACGAACTGCTTGAGCTTGTCCCAGTTGGGAAGCTTCTCCAGTAGCTTCTCCAACTCGGCGTCCCCCAGCACCCGGTCCGTCAGGGGCGGCTCGGAAGCCGTGCCGCCCTTGGCCGCTTGGGACATCAGGGGCGTGCCCCAACCCCAGGGATTCAACGGCAGGGCGGTGGGCGCCGCGGTGATGGCGCCCGGCTGGAAGATGGGGACCGCTACGGCCGAGCCGCCAGCGCCGGCAGTCTCCATCATGACAAGGCGGGGGAGGGTGATCTTCACGCTCTCCGCCAGCTTGAGCCCCCGTTGCAGGTTGGACTTCGCGCCCATGAACGCCAGCGCGGCCATGGCGATGCTGATCAACATCCTCAGGAAGGACTTGCTCGCCTCCGCGAGCTTCACCGGGTTCCCATTTGCCTGCCAGGCCTGGATCAGCCACTGCTTCGCGTGCGTCAGGGCTTCGCCCGTTGCCTCGATGAGGCCCTGGACTCCGAAGACCGCCAGCGCCAGCTGGATGATGGCCGCCGCGAGCTGGCCCACCCCTGTCGGTGACGCCGCCAGAAGGGTGGACAGGAACTCCGCGCCGATGAACGCCAGGACGATACCGATGATCTCCGGCAGGTGTTCGAGGATGGCATCGCGATACTGCCCGGCGACCGCGCGGAAGTACTTGGGCGCCTCCTCCACGGACGCGATGACATCCTCCAGGTGCCGCGCGGCCTTCCGCGCCCGGGCGAGCGCCCCTCCTGTGATGGAGCCACTGGGGACGAGGCCTTGGAGCTGGTCCGCGAACGCCAGGCTGACCAGCCAGATGCGCTCTCCCGCGATGAGTTTCACGTCACCGCCGTCGAGCCGGATGCCCTTACGCCCGCACTGTGCGTTCACATGGTGGATGACATTTTCATAGAAGCGCAAATCCTTCCCCGGAGTGATTCCCTGCCGGTAGATGCGCGCGGCAATGCGCTCCAGACAATCTCCAGGCCGGATGACGTAGAGGGTTGCCGCCGGCTCAGGCAGCTGGGTGGTGATGCGTAGGCCCTGGACGTAGCCCTTCAGCAAATACCCTTCCACACGTGTCGCTACGTAAGACCAACCGGAGGTCTGGGCATGGTCGCGGATGACGGAGACGCGAGAGCCTGGGGGTAGGGGCTGGCGCGTCAGACACTCGGAGTTCTTCGCTTCCGCCGGGAGTGTCCGAATGTTCGCACCGTCACCGTGATCGATGAATCCGAAATGGCTCGTCATGCTCCCCTCCGAGGCAGGCATGCGTCGAACCGTCAGGATTCAACGGCGCGTCCATTCCGTACAGGACCGTGCAGGTGGGGATGCTGCGAAGCTTTTCCCAGAGCGAGGCCTGCGCATCCAGGGCCTCACGCGCCACGCCCCAGATGGTCCTTCTCCGGGACGTCGAGGTCCGGGCAAGCCAGGCGCGGACGAAGGTTTCGCAGGTTGACGCATCGCTCGGCGAAACCGCAGGGATGAACCTGCGGCCTGCTCGACTCCAACCGCGCGTCGTCGCTCCCGCCACGAACAGCAACAGCGACACACCGCGGACCTGTGGATAGGGGACCGGCGCTAGAAATTGAGCCAGCGGTAGCCCGTGGCCGCCGAGCCTGAGCACAGCAGGGAGTTCGGCTTGTGGGTCGTGGCGTTGCAGCAGTCCTTCGTTGCGTTCGGGGTCGTGCAACTCCGGTTCACGTACAGGCTGCACGATGGCAGCCCGCTACACGATGCCGGACACGCGGTGAACACTCCGTCACACGTCACGCCCTGGTTGTTGGTCGACGAGCAGGTGGTCCCCGTACAGGAGACCGATGTTCCCCCGGCGCAGGGCGCCGTGCAGGTGCCGAACTGGGACACCGTCCGGGCTTCAGCCTCGGGGGCCATCGTGTCTTCGAGGGCCGGGCCTCCGCACCCGATGAGGGAAAGGCCGGCCAACGTCACCATCGCTGCAAGAGAAAGCTTCATGGGAAACTCCCGGGAGGTCCTTCGAGTGGACTTCAAACCCTACCACGGTGGCGGCCCGCAGCACCCGGTCCTGGCGGCGCTCCGGAGGGGCGGACTCCAACGGAGGGGAAGGGGCGCGGTTCGCTGGCCCGACAGCTCGCCCCAGAACCCCATCCCGGACGGTCTGGACCTGGCATGCGGATCGGGAGCATTCTCGTGGCATGGCGCGGGGCAGTTCTACTCGACAGCGCCCTCTGAATCAGCAGGTCCCAAGCGGCGACGCGCTGACACGCTGCTCCGCGCAGACTGGAGTTCTCCCGTGAAAGACATCTATGTCGTCCTTGATTATTCGGCCCGCGAGCCGGACACGAAAGATGTCAGGACCTCGAGCCTGAACAACTACGTGCAGCTCAAGAACGAAGCGGCCGACCGCGCGAAGTGGTTCGGTGGCGTTCGCGCCGCATCGGACATCGGCATGGTGGCCGACATGCGGGATCCCAAGACCGCGCTGAACGCAGTGCTCCAGTTCATTCAACCCAAGCTGTGGTCATACATGACCAACAACATCAAGATCCTGGTGGGCGGACATGGACAGGTCAACCAGAGCGACGGGATCGTGGTGGGCGGCTCGGAGGGGACCAAGGTAGGAATGCGCAACAGGAAGATCGCCGAGCACATCCTCTTCATCACCCGGCACTTCTCGAGTGACCGCATCACCTGGCACATCTCGCTCTGTGTCTGCTTCGCGGGCCGTCCCACGAAGAGCTCCACGTCGACGATCAGCCCCCGGTCGGCGTTCCGCAGCAGCATGTCGGGCGAGCTCGCGAAGCGCTTGCAGTCGCTCGGCCTGCGCGACTTCCGGCTGAAGGCCAACTTCACCTCCGTCAGTGTCGGAAACGATGGGCATCTCCACGCCGACCCCGAGAGTACTCAGCAGGAGCGGTTCGCGCGCGCGAACCTGGAGTCGACGGCACGCTCGCGGTACCCGAGAGGCTTTCAGTTCTGGAAGCACAACAGCGGCCAGTTCGAGCAATTGGTCCAGTTCTTCTCCTACGCCTATGCGAACGGCCACTACACGCGCGACAACGCGCTGGATTCGTCCGCACAACGAGCGTTCAAAAAGGACTTCCTGGACCTGGTGGCCGCTGAGCAGGACCCGGGTCTCTCCCGCCTGGTCGAGAGTTTCCAGAGGATTGGCTACTTCGACCAGATTCTCAATTACCGGCTCGTCGATATCGTGAAGCAGGCCTTCGATTCAGACTCCATCCGGGAGGCCAACAAGGTGATCTGGACCTGTGAAGACGGCAAGCTCTCCCACTCCCTCGTCCTCCGGGAGTGAAGCTGCCCTGGCTCGTGAACATGACGGCCAGGGCAAGAACCTCAATAACAGGCGCACTCGTTCTTGCTGGGGCAGAAGCCCCACTGGAAACCCATTTCGATGCAAGACTGGATGCAGGCATCGCAGGTATACGCCTGGGGCCCCTGGGGTGCTGGCGTAGAGAAGGCCTGCGTAGCACTGAATGACAAGGCAGAGGCCGCGACAACGGCGAGCAACGTCTGTCCCGCATTTTTCACAAAGCGAATCATGACAACCTCCTGAATGGGCAAGGGCTGCCGCCTGAACGGTAGCCTTGCAATACGAAGCCGTCAAAGCGGCGCAGCCAGGGTCCGTCGGCGGGTGTTCGCGAAGATCACCAGGACGGGCGCGAGCCCGCCAGGTGTAGCGTCAGGAATGTCACCACCTGGATGCCCGCGCCTCGCGGCCGACAGTGAAGAGGCGAGGTCTGCCCGCGACGCCCTGGCCAAAGACGCTGGAGGAGCACGCTGAGGGCACTGTTACGCCCTGCTCCTGGACGAGGCCTGCTGGAGATGAAAGGCTTCTGCGTCGGCCCGGCGTGCGGCTCAGGGGCTTCCCATCAGCGTCCCTCACCTCCCGCTCTGCTCCCGCCCGCTACGCCCAAGTGGGCTCCTGTCCTTCCTATGCTCAGAAATCTCAGGTACCCCTACGGCTCTGACGCACATGCACCTATCCGTGCTTCGGCGTCTCCCAGAGCTTCTCGGTCTCTTCGTCCATGAGACCGGCCAACATCTCCTGGTCGTCGGTCAGCGGCGTGGTGCCATTGGCGACGTTCCGCATGTTCTGGGCGCCGCCCCGGTTCGCGTAGGGGAGCGCGTTGAGCGCCTGGTGGAACGTCATCGTGCCGTCCGACACGGCCTGGAGCGCGCCCCGACCGAAGGTGGCAGAGCCCTGCGTCCGGTACTGCTCGGCGTGCTGGGTGATTCCGAGCACCATCGAGGACGCGTTACGCTGCAGCGGGGTCAGCCCGTTGAGGTTGGGCACGTTGCCCTTGGCCGCCCGATTCATCTGGTGCGCCAACTCCTCGGGATTATCGGCGTTGTCGAGGATGCCCGAGAGCGCCGGGTAGTCTCTGGGCGCGCTGGTCCCGCCGTAATTATTTTGCTGGGTCCGGATGAAGGGCTGGCCGCCCCAGCCACGCGAGGCCGTGATCTGGCCGAAGCCCGTGTTGGGATGCTGCGTCGTGCCGTTGAAGTTCCGCGCGGCGAGCTCCAGCTGGGTGCGGGGGGCCGCGTTGAGGAACTGCTGCATCACGTTCTGCGGCGTCCAACTCTCATCCTGGGCGGAGTTGTTGCCGTAGGTGCCGATGTTGAACGGCGTCAGCACACGGTCGCTCCAGACGACGCCCTGCTCGCTGGGGTGCGGAGTGCCGTCCGCAGGCTCAGGGTTGGGATCCGGGAGGCCGTGGAGGTAGTTCCCCGTGGCCACGCTCACCCAGGGGTTGAGCCGGGCCTGCAGGTTGTATCTTTGGGGACCGAGGACGAGGCGCGTGGCCCGCGGGTTCAGGCGCTTCACGCCCGCCGCAAGCGCCGCCGGCGATCGGGCGTTCTGCGGGCCTGGCATCTGGATCGCCTCACCGTCGAGCCGCGCCGTCCCGTTCTGGAGCGCGTCGGGGATTGGGGTCGCGCGCGGATCGCCGATGCCCGACATGGATCGCGCGAGCTCGGCGACGCCCTCTGGAGAGAGCGGCAGGCTCGGCCGGTGGCTCAGGCGAACCTGCCGCGCCGTGAGCGTGCCCGCCGCGGCGGCGCGGCGCAGCGCAGCGGCGGCCGGCGGCGCGTGCGTGGCGACCTGGTCGAGCCGGTGGCCCAGTCGGCCCGCGTGATGGAGCTCGGCGAAGCTGCTCGCCGATGCGGCGTCGGGGCCCGGAGCCGGAACGTTTTGCAGCGGCGCGGTGCTCGACACGTTCGCGCTCGCCCTCGCCGGGGGTGGTGCCACCTGCTGCGCGACCCTGTGCACGCTCATCCTCGATCCTCCAATCCCAAGGCTCCGAGAGAAGCTTATTAAAGACTCGGGGACTGCACTTCCTCCGTCGGAAGAGGAGTGTGAGGAGCATACGTGGTGGGGGATCCCCGGCAAGCCCATGGGGGAACACTCCGTGTGCGCCGAACGATCTGGCGCGGCGTGGTGGGACTGCCCAAGGGTGGACGGGAAAGGACCGTGGCCCTGCCCACGTCGGCGGTGGAAGCACTCACGGCACACCGCCACCTGTGGGGCCCTTACGTGTTCTGCCAGGCGGACGGTGCCCGCTCACCGCTGGGATGACCAAGCATCCGCTCCTGCGAGCGCTGCGTAGGGCAGGAGTCAGCCGCCCGGAGGGTTCCATCGGCTGGCACGACCTCCGCCACCTCGCGATGCGGGGCGTTGCTCATAAGGTCATCCAGGAATTGATGGGTCACGCCACCATCGAGATGAGCATGAGGCACGCGCACCTGTCGCCCGAGGCACGGGAGCGCGCGGTGCAGGAGTTGGATCGGCCCATTCCCCAGCCACGCGCCGCTCTGGGCTAGAGACGCCAGAGGGGCACACTGAGGGCACATGAAGAAAACGAGGACAAAGAAAAACCCAGCAACCCGTTAAGATTGCTGGGCTCTCGGGATGGAGGCGGCGGGAATCGAACCCGCTGCCTACTCGAACACGCCGATGCCCGGGTCGTTCCCACCGGAGGGCTTCGACGGCTTCGTGGGCCGGGGCGGCGGCGCGGCGCGCACGGGCTCCAGGTGCAACTCCACAGGGGCCGCCGTCGAGTCCGCGGTCCGGCTGTAGTCGAGCTTCTGCTTCACGTCCTGGTAGCCCGCGAGCTTGAAGCGAAGCTCGGTCTTGGCGCGCGGAAGCATCAGCTTCGTGGGCGTGGTGCCAATCTGGACATCACCTTCGTAGATGGCCGCGCCAGGGGGCGTGGAGATGAACTCCACCGTCACGTCCTGCGGCAGCGCCGCCGGAGGAGGCGTCGCCGGCTCCTGCACTCGCGTGGGCGGCGCTTCCACGGGCGCCTTCGGAGGCGTCATCGCCACGGGGGCAGGGGCCGTCTCTCCACCACCCCCGCGCGTCATCACCACGGCCACGCCCGCGCCAATCAGCAGCAGCGGCACGCCGATGAGCGCGGCCTTCATGCCTCCGGACATGCCCTTGGGCGGCGGCGGAAGCTCCGGCTCCACGTGACGGGGCGCGGGCGGACGGGCCCGGTTCGCGGCAGCGAGCGGTGGGTTGTTCGCGTTGGACGTCGCACGCGGAGCCGGCGCCTGTGCTCCCGCCGGAGTCGTTCCCCGGGGCGGCGGGGCCAGGCCCAGGCGCGAACCCGTCTTGCCTGGAGCCGGTGCACGGCCCGCGCGGCTGCCAGAACCCAGCCGGCTGCCCGAACCGGCGCGGCTGCCAGAGCCCGCACGGCTGCGGCTGCCCGTGCCGCGCTCCGCCCCCGGCGTGCCGCCCGTGGGATGCGCGTCCAGCTCTTCCTGGGTCAGCCCCTCCACCGCGTCCAGCAGCGCGTCGATGAACTCCTGCGCGTTCTGGTAGCGGTCCTCCTTCTCCGGCGCGAGCGCCTTGGCGAAGAAGGCATCCAGCTCCGGCGGCACCGGCGCGCCCTGGCGCTTGCTGTTCACTGGCGGCACGGGCTGCGTCAGCGACGCCGTCAGCGCCTTGCGCACCGTGTTCGCGCCGTAGGGCGAGCTGCCCGTGAGGCAGAAGTACAGCACGCCCGCCATCGAGTAGAGGTCGGAGCGCTGGTCCACGGACTCGCCACCGGCCTGCTCGGGCGGCATGTACTGCGGAGTACCCAGCACCTGGCCGGTGGAGGTGAGCTGCTCCTCCTCGTCCTGCTCCAGCGCCTTCACCAGACCGAAGTCCAGCACCTTGACGAAGTCCTTCCCGTCGAGCGCCTGGACCATGATGTTGTGCGGCTTCAGGTCGCGGTGGACGCAACCCTCATCATGCGCGTGCGCCAGCCCCAGCGTGGCCTGCTCCAGCAGGTTCACCGCGCGGCGCAGCGTCATGGGCCCTTCGCGCTTCACCAGCTCCTTGAGGCTCTCCCCCTTGAGGAGCTCCATCACGTAGTAGCAGGTGCCGTCCGCGGCCCGGCCGAAGTCGAAGATGGTGATGACGTTCGGGTGCCGCAGGCGGCTGGCGATCTCCGCCTCGCGGCGGAAGCGCTCGAAGAACTGGGGCGCCGCGGCGAGCGACGGGTTGAGCGTCTTCACGGCCACCGGGCGCTGTACGGAGGTCTGCGTGGCGCGGAACACCATGCCCATGCCGCCCTGACCCAGGACGCTCTCAATCTTGTAGCGGCCGTCCAGGACCTGGCCCAGGAGCTGGAGACTCTGCGCCGCGCACAGGTGATCTTGACCTTCGGTACTTCCGCAGTGGGGGCAGGGGGCGGCCATGGGTGCCGGGAGTATAGGCAAGCCCTGCCTTCCGCCCAACTTGGGAGATGTGCTCCCTGGGCAGTCAGGCAGGCATCAGAACCGTTCCCGTAGGGCCTCCCGGCTGTTATCTCCCCCCTCCGCCATGAGCCTCGTCATCGCCCAGGACATCAGCCTCGCCTACGGAAAGAAGACCCTCTTCGACGAGGACAACTTCACCCTCGGTCCCAGGGACCGGGTGGGACTGGTGGGGGCCAACGGGACGGGAAAATCGTCCCTGATGAAGATCATCGCCGGGGTGAGCCAGCCGGACGGGGGCACCGTCCAGTACAGCCGCCGGGCCCGGGCGGGGTACCTCCCCCAGGAGATCGCCGGCCTGCCGGAGGGCACCGTCGTGGAGGCGGTGATGAGCACCGTGCCCGGCCGTGACTCGTTGGAGTCGCGCCTGAAGGACACGGAAGGCGCGCTCGCGGCCAGCACGGACGAGGAGGAGCAGCTGGAGCTGGCGCAGACGCTGGCGGACCTCCACGCGGAGCTGGACGACTTCGAGAACCGCTACGGCCGGCACCACGCCGAGCGCATCCTCAAGGGTCTGGGCTTCAAGGACGCGGACCTGTCCAAGCCCACCCAGGCGCTCTCCGGCGGCTGGCGCATGCGCGCGGCGCTCGCGGGCCTGCTGCTCCAGGACCCGGACCTGCTGCTGCTGGACGAGCCCACGAACCACCTGGACGTGCCCACGCTCGCGTGGTTCGACGGGTTCCTGCGCCGCTCCAACAAGGCGATGGTGCTCATCTCCCACGACCGCGACTTCCTCAACCGGCAGATCAACCGGGTGGTGTCGCTGGAGATGGAGGGCGTGCGCGAGTACGCGGGCAACTACGAGGACTACAAGCGCCAGCGCGCGGAGGAGATGGTCCTCCTGCAGGCCCGGGCGGAGAAGGTGGAGCAGCGCCGCGCGGAGCTGCAGGGCTTCATCGACCGGTTTGGCGCGAAGGCCACCAAGGCGAAGCAGGCGCAGAGCCGCGCGAAGATGCTGGCCAAGCTGGAGAAGGTCCAGGTCCTGGAAGAGCGCCAGACGATGAAGTTCCGCTTCCCGGAAGTGGAGCGCTCGGGCCGGGACGTGGTGTTGATGGAGGGCATCACCAAGCGCTACGGCGCGCTCACCGTCTACGACGGGCTGGACGCGCGGCTGGAGCGGGGCCAGCGCATCGCCGTGGTGGGCGCGAACGGCGCGGGCAAGACGACGCTGCTCAAGATGGTGGCGGGGGAGCTGGCGCCGGACACGGGCAAGGTGTCGCTGGGGCACAACGTGGTGGTGGGCTATTACGCGCAGCACCACGCGGACAAGCTGGACCGCCGCAACACCATCATTGAAGAAGTGCGGCCCCTGGCGGCGGACAAGCCAGAGAGCTACGTGCGCGGCGTGCTGGGCGCGTTCCTCTTCAGCGGCGACGACGTGGAGAAGCCCATTGGCGTGCTGAGCGGTGGCGAGCGCGCGCGTGTGGCGCTGGCGAAGCTGCTGCTGATTCCGTCCAACTTCCTCCTGATGGACGAGCCGACGAACCACCTGGATCTGGACTCGTCGGAGATGCTGATTGAAGCGCTGAAGCTGTACAGCGGCACGCTCCTGTTCGTGAGCCACAACCGCAGCTTCATCAACAACCTGTGCACGCACGTCTGGGAGGTGGCGGACGGAAAGCTCACGTCGCACCCGGGCAACCTGGACGAATACCTCTATCACCAGGAGCAGCAGCGCCTGGCCGCGGAGGGCGCGGACACGGGTGCGTCGGGCGGGAAGGGCGCCGGGGCGGGTTCAGGCCCGGTGTCCGAGAAGGAGCGCAAGCGCCTGGAGGCGGAGGCGCGCCAGCGGCGGTCCGTGGTGGAGGGCCCCATCAAGAAGGAGATCGCGAAGCTGGAGGAGCGCATCGCGAAGGTGGAGGCCGAGCAGAAGGAGCGCGAGGGGCAGCTGGCGGATCCGGTGCTCTACAACGACTTCGCCCGGGCGAAGCCGCTGATGGACGCGCACCGCGTGGGCAAGGAGGAGCTGGAAGACCTCTATGCCCGCTGGGAGACCGCGCAGGAGAAGCTGGCGGCGGCGCAGGCGTAGCTATTGGATATCGAAGGTCTTCCGGACCGGGCTGCCGCCGCGTTCAATTTGCAGCTCGATGCGGCGGGCGTCCCGCAGCTTCGTGAAGGCCTCCAGTGCCTTGTCGGGGCTGTCCAGGTCCAGGCCGTTGATGCGCTGGAGCACGTCTCCATTTCGCAGCCCCAGCCGTGAGTAGAGGGACTCCTCGCGGATGGAGAACAGCTTGAAGCCCACGACGCGGCCTCCGTTGAAGGCAGGGACGACGCGGGCCTGCATCGACAGTTCGTTGAGGTGGGTGAGCGCTTCGGTGACGTCCTCGCGAGGCACGACGTAGGTGCCCGCGCCCGTTTCACGGATGCCCCGGCCCAGCACGGCGCCGGGATGGACGTTCACCGGAACGGGCGCCACGGCCCCGAAACCGTCGATGTATTCGAGCCGCCCGTCCACCAGGAGCAGGATGCGTTCCCGCTCGATGGCGAAGACCCGGGCGCCCTGGATGACATCGCTGACCATCAGGCTGTGCGCGCTGCCCGCCGGCAGCTCATGGATGGAGGCCATGGACCACCGGGGATCCTGCGACACCAATGTGCCCAACAGCCGGATGCCCAGCGTGCTCCGGCGCAGGTCCTGCGACGGCTCTGGAGGCAACGTCATAGGGGAGACGGACGAGAGCCCCGTCAGCTGTGCCAGCTGCGTCCCATCCAGCACGGGAGGGGGCGGGGCATTCGACGGTGCCGGAGCCGCGGCCCAGGTGTCCCGGATGCCCGGCATCACGAAGGCGCTGGTCACCTGATTCACGAGCAGCGCGGCCGTCAGGGCACACGCAAAGACAAGCAGGACGAACAGGCCCTGAGCGGGCCGCTGCATTCCACCATTCATGACAAAGGCCTCCCTGTTCCGAACAGGGAGGCCTTGAGCAAGCCAGGGGCCAGCGGCTCCGCCAGAGGGAGCGCGGGGGGCGCTGAAGGCCGGTCCGGGACCTCGTGTCAGGGAACGCGGTGCCAGCAATGACAACCCGTCATGACACGGTGTCCGTTCGCCTCAGTGGCCGTAATAGAAGGCCGAGCCCCAGAGGTAGGCGGTCCGGCTGGCGGGAGCGGTGCCCACCAGGCAGTGCGCGCCGTCATAACCGCCGATGACGCAGTGGGGAGTCGGCGTGATGTAGAGGTTGTTCGCCCACTTGAACGGCGTCGAACCCCAGGGCAGCGGCATGACGAAGCAGTTGGCCCCGTCGAACGTGGACGGCGCGGGGCACGCATTGCCGGGACCGGGCGTCAGGTAGAGGTTCCCGGACCAGACGAAGTAGCTGGTGCTCCAGGAGGGGTAGGGGAGGATGTAGCAGTTCGCCGTGTCCCAGCCGGAGGGCGCCGGGCAGTAGGTGCCGGGCAGCGCGTTGACGTAGTAGGCGTTGTTGTGCACGAACGCCGTCAGCCCGGAGGGCACGTTCATCACGTGGCAGTTCGCTCCGTCCCAGCCCGCGGTGATGGGCGCGCCCGTGTGCGACGTGACGGTCGGCGCGCAGGGGTTGTAGGGGTTGTAGGGCGTGGCCGCGGAGAAGAATGCATACGAGTCGGCGTTGCGGATGGCGCTGCTGGGATCGGTGCTCGCGAGCGAAAGGTTGGCGGAGTAGCCGTACTGGACGTCATCCGTGTTCGCCACGACCCGGAAATGGCTGACTTCATGAATCAGGGTGTCTGCCTTGGAGCCCGCACCCGTCATGGGCGCGGGCCAGAATCCGGAGCACAGGTGGATCTTGTATTCCTTCCGGGGCTTGACGTAGGCGTAGGCGTTGCTCTGGTTGCAATCGCAGTAGAATTTGAACGTCTCGTTGTCCACGGCGTTCCGAATCTTCCGGAAGTTCTCACGGACGGTGCTGTAACGAGCGCTGTCGTAGGCGCCGAACCATTGGGTGTAGCGAGTCACCGGGCTCCCCGCCATCAGGTAGTCATAGGAGTCGTTCGCGTAGTTGAGGGCGTGCTGCCGGGCGTCGATCAGCGCGTTCTTCTGCGAGCTGCTGCACGACTTCCACTTCTCGTTGCTGCCATTGACGATCTTGGTCTGCGGTTCGTCGTCCAGGTCGTCCGGATCCAGGGGTGGCTCGCGACCCTCGATGTCGAGGAAGACGACGTTGGAGACCGCCGTCCCCCGACCCATCCTCGCGTCCAGGAGCTCGGTCTTGAACTGGACCGCGTAGGTTCCCGAGACGGAGAGGTCGTAGTTGTCCCAGAGCGAGGCGATGCCCGAGATGCTCTCTCCCGGCTTCAGCGTGAGGTAATCGCTGTCCGCGGGTGCGTCGCGCCGGTAGAGCCGGCCGATGTAGTCCACCGGCTTGCGCTCCATGGCGACGGTGAAGATGTCCGCCTGGATGCCATCCACGACAGGCGTCTGGTAGCCGAGGATCCGCACCGGCTCCTTCGATACGTTCGTGAACGTGACCGCGAGGTCCACGGGCACGTCCGCCGGAAACTTCGCCACCTTGGATGTGAGCTTGATGTCGATGGCCTCCACGGCGCTTGCGTGGAATGGGATTGAGACAAGCGCGGCCACGATGAGACAGGTCAATTTCATCCACGCAGGGTGCAACACCCTGGGTGAAATTTTCAATGTGACAAATGCGTCGTGTGAGACGCTGATTTGTAACCTGAATTGCTACAGCGGCTATTTGAAGATCTTCGACAACAGCCACACGACGGCGGACTCGGCGGCGCTGTTGTTCAGGTGCCGCGCGCGGCGGCCGTAGGTCTCGCTGGGCTGGGCCTTGGTCAGCTCGTCCGTGTACGGCGCGGAGCCTTCCGGCGCGCAGCTTCCACAGTAGAGGCGCTCCTCCCAGACGAACCCGTAGCGCACGTCCATCCGCCGGCCACACGTCACGCAGGCCGGCTCGTCTCCGATGCGCACCTTGGGCAACAGGCTCAGGCTTCGGCGGTCGTCGTACTCGTGCTCGAAGTCGGCGGCGATGATGGGCGGTTCCTCGCGGGGGGCGGGCTCCGCGGCCTTCTGGAGCCGGGCCAGTTCCTCCCCGTCCAGGGCCACGCCCCGGCACTTCCCGCAGACGTCCACCGTCACGTCCCGCAGGTCCACCGCTGGCAGCGGCGCGCTTCCGCACGTGGGGCAGGTGGGCGCCTGACGCCCGCAGGACGGACACCCCGGGACGTACTGGAGCGAGGTCTCACAGCCCTTGCACCGCCCGGGCTTGCCCTTCGCCTGCTCGAACACGGCCGTCAGCGTGGGCGCGCCGACCACCCGCGCCAGCATCTCCTCCTCGAACCAGGCAGCCCCGCATGCACCGCACTCGTCGCGCACCAGGCCCCGGGCGTAGGTGTTGCGCATCGTCGTCTGGCAGTAGGGGCACGCCTGCATGGCGTCCGCCAGCCTACCGGGTCTTCCCTGGAAACGGGATGCCGGGCGCCTCACCCCGCGCGGCGGCGCTTCTCCTTCTTCGGCTTGGGCTCGGGCGCCTTCGGGGCGGCCATGGGT
>NZ_RAWK01000076.1 GCF_003612165.1 Corallococcus aberystwythensis
CACGCGGACTGCGCGAGCCCGCCCACGCCATAGAGCACCGCCGCGAGCGCGAAGACCCCCAACCCCGCCGCGCTGGACGCAAGCCACGGAGTCCCGCCCACGGCCGCGAGCGCCCCGAAGAGCAGCGCGACACCGCCCAGGTAGTGGAGGCCGCGCCACCTCCAGCCGCCCGCGAGGTGGGCCGCGACCGCGATGACCGCACCCGCGTACGCCTGGGGCCAGGGCGCGTCCGTCCCCTGCGTCCACGCCAGCACCGGGAAGGCGGCCATCGTCGCCAGGGACGCGACGACGCCCCAGGCGAGGATGCGGTTGCGCAGGCCACCCGAAACCGTCACGCGCGCCAGGAGCAGCAACCCCGCGGCCACCGCCGCGACGCCGAAGCACCACCACGCGGGCGAGTCGGGCGCCTGCATGCGAGCGACCAGCGCCCCCGCGAGCAGCGCGGCCATGACCGCCGGGTGGGCCAACGCGCGCCGCCGGAACTCCAGCAGGAAGAAGACGAGCGCGGCCAGCACGGGCGCGCAGACGGACGCGGTGTCCACCCAGGCGTCCTCACCCGGGAAGCGCGAGAAGGCACCGAGTGCCCCCGCGAGCGCGCCGCTGGCCACCACCGCGTGCGCCAGCGTCTCGAACACCGGGGCCGCGCGGGGATACGCCACCCGGACGGCCTCCGTGGACGAGGCCACGGCCACCACCGCACCGAGCGCCACCGCCCACAGCACGAGGCCCGCGAACAAGGGGCCCCCGGGCTCCAGCGCATCGAACCCCGAGGGCGCGCTCGCCACGCTGAAGACTACCAGCCAGAGCGCGCCATACATCGCGGCGCCCACCCCGACGAACGAAGCCGCGCCTGCCTCCGTCTTCCGCGCCCGCCACACCGAAGCCCCCAGCGCCACCACGCCCGCGAACGCGCACAGCACCCGCAACCAGGGCGCGTCGTCCCAGCCCATCAGCGGCAGTCCCGCCAGCAGCGAAGGGAACAGCGCCACCGCGAGGCTCGTCGCCGGCGTCCCATGCCACAGCCGTCCCGCGGCCCTCAGGGGCAGCAGCGAGACGGCGGCGACGCCGAACGCGATGGGGATGCCGACGGCGGGAGTCAGCGCCGCCAGGGACGACAGCGCGATGAACACCACCGGAAGCAAGGCAAGCCCGATGGCCGCGAGGACGCGCCCCGCCGACCGGGAGCGCCGCGCCAGGAACGTGCCCAGACCGATGAAGGCCGCGTGGTAGCCCAGCAGCGCGCCCGTGACGATGAGCTGCCGGGGCACGCCCCCCAGCGCCCGCCACGCCTCGCGGACCCCCATGAGCGAGCCGCCCAGCACGAGCACCGCGCCGAGGAACCACCAGATGTACTCGTGAAGGCGGGGAGGGTTGTCGCCCTCATCCAGGGCGATGACCGCCTCCAGGCCGCCCCCCATCGAATCCAGATGCCCGCGCGCGAACAGCGCCTGCCCCGACCCCAGCGCGGAGCCCAGGTCCTCCTCGCTGGAGTCCTCCGTGTGCAGGGGCGCCGCCCGCCGCCGTGCCGCCTGTTCCCGCTCCGCCCGGGCCGTCTCATCCAGCGAGTGCGCGAGCGAGGCAATCCACCCCGGGCGCCACCCGCCCGCGCGACGCAGCGAGCCGGCGACGTCATCCGCCCAGGCCTCCACGCGAGCCGCGGAGTCGAGCGGCGGGGCCACCGGCACGTCGACGCCCGGAAGCGCGGGCACCTCCGGGGCCATCGCGACGGCTTCGGGCGGGGCCAGGAGCGAGGCCTCCAGCCGGTCCGCCGTGGCGGCGTCCAGCAACCCATCGAAGCGCCAGCGGTCCACCCTCCGCCGCATCAGCGCCAGCACGAAGTCATCCAGGTGCCGCCCGGCGGCGGGCACGAGGGCGGCACCACATTCAGGGCACAAGGGCCCGGAATCCGGCGCACGCGGTTCCGTACAGACAGGGCAGAGCATGGACACCAGCATACCGGGCCTCCCACACCCCGCGCTCAGCCCCTGGAGACACTGTCACCTTGGGACGGCCCGGGACGCCCGGCCATGGCCTCCACGGCCGGGCGCCCCGTCACGTCCGGCCTACAGACCGTCGTGGTAGCAGAAGCCGCTGCCGCGGTCGTATCCGCCACCGGAGAGCGGGTAGTTGACGTAGCCCAGCTCCTCGCCCGGACCGCACTCCGACCGGGCGCGGGTGTAGGCCAGGCAGGTGGACACACCCGAGCCCGTCACGTCCGCGCAGACGCCGCGCGCGCCCTCGACGCCGCAGAACTCGGCGAAGCCCCCGAGGCACGTCTGGCCAATCAGCGCCGGGTCGAACGCGAAGCCGATGGGCTCCAGGACGGACTGCTCGATGCACAGGCCGTAGACGCCGCAGAGGGTGCCGCTGGGGCAGCCGGGGACCGCCGCCATCGGGTCGCACGTCTTCAGGCACTGCGCGTCAGCCGACAGCAGGTCCGTGCACGCGAAGCCCTGCGCGCAGTCCGTCGTCGCCGGGTGGTTCGCCTCCGCCGCGGGCGTGGAGGTGCACGCCGCGCCCTGCGTCTTCGTGCCTTCCGACTTCTCCAGCGTGCCGTCATCCGCGAAGGAGTTGTCCGCCACGCAGGTGTGCCCCGGCGGGTTCGCCGTCAGCGAGCCCTCACGCGGGTCGCAGCCCGCCGTCCGCACGGTGTTCCAGGTCTCGAAGCGGATCCACTTGCACTCGCCGCCAGGGACCACCGCGCTGCCCCGGTAGGGCGCGCCGAGCGGCGCCGCGGTCACCGACTCGCGCAGCGTCACGTTGTAGAGCGCGCCCACCGTCTGCTGCGGCGACACCTTGAGCGCCAGCAGCAGCGAACCGGAGTCCGCGACGAACAGCTTCTGGCCCGTCGTGCCCGCGTCCTGGTAGCCGTAGACGCACTGCTCGCAGGTGAAGAGGTTGGCGCCGCCCGCCGCCAGGTCATGCAGGCCGGGCGCCGTGTTCACGTCCAGCCGGATGAGCGCGCTGTCCGCCACCGCCGGGTCCCCGAAGGCGCTGAAGGTGCCCTGGTAGGTCGGCTGATTGCCATACTTCACCGGCGTCAGCTGGATGCCGTTCGCCAGGTCGCCCATCGTGATCTCGGTACACCCAGCGGGTGGGGTGAGGGATTGCGACTGCTGTCGCAGGGCCTGCTGCTGCTCCTGCCCGGAGGACTCCTGCTGTTGCGGCTCCACGGCACAGCCCGTCAGCGCCATGCACAGCACCGCGTTCCAACGCCACGCACGAAACCCGAGGCTTCGAGTCGTCATTGTCATTCTCTCAAGATGTGGGTTTGAGGCTGCCGGGGGGAACAGCCGATCCGGAGACTCCGGACGAGGTGTTGATTACGTGAGGTTGTCTTGGATTGGCAATCCCGAACCGACATCACGGCGCAACTGTTATTGGCCAGGATTCTACTGTGTCTGGTTTCTCAGAAAGGGGGACCGCTGGTGGAGACGCGCAGTTGCTGGCTGTTGATGGCCATCACCAGGGGCTGGAGCACCTGGACGGTCTGCTGTGCCGTCAGCCGTCCTCGCAGGGCGAAGAACTCCTCCCGCTCCCGGTCGCCCCACCGCCTGGCGGAGACGCTTTCATCCATCAAGCGCCGGGCCTTCGCCAGCGCCTCCAGATTCTCCTGGGAAGCAGGGGGCGCGGGCGCCATCCGTTCCCTGGAGGCCGTGGCCGGGCCGCTGTCCTTCGCGGACTGAAGCTCCTCCCGCACCATCCGCCGCAGGTCCTCCCGCAGCGCGACGACGTCCAGCGCCGCCCCGGAGGACGGCATGGGACGGGGCGTGGCCGCCAGCTCGCGCCTCAACGCCTGGACCTCGTCTTCCAGCCGCTCCAGTCCTGGATGCGCCTGCTCTGGAAGCATCGCGGGGGCCGTCCGCCGGGCCAGGCCGAAGCCCGCCCCGGCGGCGGCCACCAGCGCGAGGACCTGGAACCCCCGGGTCGTCATCGCCATGTGCCGTGCTCCAGCCTAGTGCTGCTTGGTTTCGTGACGGGAGGTGGTGCGCACCTCGAGCACGGTGCACATGCCGTTGGTGTCATAGGACGCCTGGATATAGGAGTCCGACGTCAGGGCCTTCGCCGCCGAGATGAGGCTCGGGTCGGTGAACATGCAGCTGACCCACACGCCATTCTTGTCGGCGACCAGGATGCGGCCCCACTCTCCCGACGCGGACGCCTGGATCATGATGTCGATGAACTGGAGCCAGTCCGTGCTGTTGTGCGCGGCCCCGAAGTTCCCCGCGAAGACCCTGTTGGTCGTGTCGATGTAGACCTCGTGCTTCGTCGTGCTGCCTGCCCACGCGGCGGTGCTTCCCGCCAGGGCCGCCAATCCCAATGCAACAACAGACGCCTTCTTCCACATGGAATGCCTCCAGACTCGATGGGCACGAACATGAAACGGATCGGTGAGGCCGTGGCACTGCGTGCCAGCCGGTGCCGCCATTTCACATACCAACCAGGGCTGACACTCGTTCGAGGCCTAGGGCTTCTTGTTGCGCTCACGCAGCGCCTTGCACGGGTCGTCATCCGGCATCGCCGGCGTGAACCACACATAGTCGTAGGGCAGGGTGGCCGCGCCCACGGAGGCCGCGTAGTCCTGGGGCTTCAGGGCCTCGGGTGACACCTCCAGCAGCGCCACGCTCAGCACCGTGACGTCCTTCGCGCGGCGCTCCAGGTGCGCGGGGACGGCGCGGTCCTCGCGGACATGGCCGTTGCCTGTGATCAGCACCGCGCCGTCCGCGGGCACGGTCTCCAGCAGCCGGTCCGCCATCATCGCGTCGCGCGCCCGCTGGGCCAGCGCCATGGGCTCCAGCATCTCCTGGGGCAGCTGTCCGCAGTGCGAACGGTCCAGCTCCTCCCGGACCGCCTTCGCCTCCGCCTCGGGCACGGGCGCCTCCAGGCCCAGGCGCGAGCGCAGGCCGGCGGGGAGCGCCTCCGGTCCCTTCATCACCAGCTCCCGCACCTGCGCGCGGGGCAGGTTGGCGGCGACGATGGGCAGGTGCGCCTGGAGCCCCGCGGTGAACACGGGCTCATAGAGGCTGAAGACGGGCCAGCCGCTGTTCGCCCAGCCCACCGCCTGCGCCAGCCCCTGCGCGTCCTCCGGCCGGGCCTTCAGCGCCGCGTCCACGGCGGGCTGCTGGGTGACGTCCAGCATCTCGAAGGCGAGCGCGGGCCGCTGACCGGAGGCCGTCTTCGCGCGCACCAGCTCCGCCTGGAGCCGGTGGTGGTCCGGGTGGTCGTGCCGCTCGCCCAGGAGCACGAAGCGCGCGGGCACCACGGCCGCGCGCAGGGCGCTCTCGTCCACGAAGCGGCCCGCCGCCACGTCCCAGATGCGCCCCACCAACGGATGGTCGCGGTACAGCGTCGTGGCCCACTCCCGCGCGGGAGGAGGGGAGGGGTGCTGCTGGCTGGCGCAGCCCGGGACCAGCGCGAGGACGAGGACGAAAGGGAGTCGCTTCATCCCCTCATCTCACCCGGCCCGCACCGGGATTGCCCGCCGGAAGAAGACAGGGCCCGCATTCCCAAACAGAACTCCTGACTGTGGTGTCCCTCTGGCGCGAGGCCCGCCTGCTCCCATGGGGACACGGCGGGCAGGCCCTTGGCCCACCGGGTGAAAGTCCTGCTCGTTAGGCGACGGATTGGGACTGTCTGGAGGAATCCGGCGTTGAAGTAGGGGGGGACTGCTCGCTACGTCCACCTCAGGTCCCCTCACTCACGCGTCCCGCACCCTTGAGCCGCCCCTGACCCGTCCGCCGAACGATCAGAACAGCGCGGGTCCGGTGGCCGACGCCGGGGCCGCGCCGCGTCCCGAGGGCTGGCTGGCCTCCCTGCGCGACGGCAGCGAGATGGGGCGGATCATCCTGGAGCGGGACTGGAGCGCGACACCGCTGGGCCCCATCGAGGCGTGGCCGCAGACCCTGCGCACCGTGTTGGGCATGTGCCTGACGACGCGCTTCCCCATGTTCATCTACTGGGGCCCGGAGCGCGTCCAGCTCTACAACGACGCGGGCATCCCCATCATGGGCGCCAAGCACCCGGACCACGCGCTGGCGCCGCTGCGCGAGGTCTTCCCGGAGCTGTGGCCGCACCTGAGCCTCATGTTCGACGACCTGGAGCGCACGAAGCGGGCGAACTGGGCGGAGAGCCAGTCCCTGCCCATCCTGCGCAACGGCTTCGCCGAGGAGGCCTACTTCACCTGGTCCTACACGCCGGTGCTGGATGACCAGGGCACCGTCGTGGGCTTCTACACGCCGGCCATGGAGACGACGGGGCAGGTGCTGGGCCAGCGGCGTCTGCGCACGCTGCACCGCCTCTCCGAGCGCGCTGGCGGTGCCGCCTCCGTGGAGGCCGCCTGCCGCGCGGGCCTGAGCGCCCTGGCGGAGAACCTCGCGGACCTCCCCTTCACCTGGCTCTACGTGACGGACGCGGGGGGCACGCGGGCCTCGCTCGTGGGCTCCACCGGCATGGGCGCGCATAGCGCCGCGGTGCCCGCGCACTTCGACCTGCGCCCGGTCGCGGACGGAGGACCCGCGCGGAGCCTCCTCGCGCCGGTGGCGAGCACGCGGCAGCCCCTGCGGATGGAGGACGTGAACGGGTGGCTCGACACGTCCTCGAAGCCTGGGGAGCCCGGGGACGCGGGCCCGCCCCGGCCGGCCCTGGTGGTGCCGCTGCCGCACGCTGAAGGGGACCGCCCCCTGGGCTTCCTGGTCGTGGGCCTGAGCCCCCTGTTCGCGCTGACCGGTGAGTACCGCAGCTTCATCGAGCTGGTCACGGGGGCCCTGGCCACGGTCGCCTCCAGTGCCCGCGGGCAGCAGGAGTCCCGCGAGCGGATGGAGAAGCTCGCCGCGCTGGACCGGGCCAAGACGGCCTTCTTCAGCAACGTGAGCCACGAGTTCCGCACGCCGCTGACGCTGATGCTCGGGCCCGTGGAGGACGCGCTGACGGACACGGTGGAGCCGCTGGGGCCGCGCCAGGCCGGGCGGCTGGTCCTGGTGCAGCGCAACGCCAGCCGGCTGCTCAAGCTGGTCAACACGCTGCTCGACTTCACCCGCACGGAGGCCGGGCGTGTGCGCGCGGCCTTCCAGCCCACGGACCTGCCCGCCTTCACCGCGGAGCTGGTGAGCCACTTCGAGTCCATCGCGAAGCGCGCCGGGCTCATCCTCACGGCCGACCTGGCGCCCCTGCCGGAGGCCGTGTGGGTGGACCGCGAGATGTGGGAGAAGATCGTCTTCAACCTGCTCTCCAACGCGATGAAGTTCACCTTCGAGGGCAGCGTCCACGTGCGCCTGAGCCAGGGCGAAGGGCACGCGCGGCTGACGGTCAAGGACACCGGCACGGGCATCCCGGCCACGGAGCTGCCGCACATCTTCGAGCGGTTCCACCGCGTGGAGAACGCCCGCTCGCGCAGCCACGAGGGCAGTGGCATCGGGCTGAGCCTCGTCCAGGAGCTGACGAAGCTGCACGGCGGCTCCGTGGGCGTCACGAGCGAGCCCGGCAAGGGAACGGCCTTCTGTGTCGCGGTGCCCCTGGGCAACCACCACCTGCCGCGCGAACAGCTGGCCCCCGACGGCAGGGAGGCCCTGCGCTCCAGCACCGAGAGCGCCTCCACCTTCGTCGAGGAGATCAACGGCTGGCTGCGCACGCCTCCTCCGCCCGCCGCGCCGGAGCCCGGACCGCACGGCCTGGAGGCGCGGGCGTCCCAGCTGCTCCCCGACGCCTCCGCGCGGGTCCTGGTGGTGGACGACAACGTGGACCTGCGCACGTACATCAGCGGGCTGCTGACGGGGTTGGTGACGGTGGAGACGGCGGAGGACGGGCTGGCCGCGCTCCAGGCCATCCGCGAGCGTCCTCCCGACCTCATCCTGAGCGACGTGATGATGCCGCGCCTGGGCGGGTTCGGGCTGCTGCGGGAGCTGCGCGCGGACCCCCGGCTCCGGGCCATCCCCTTCATCCTGCTGTCGGCGCGGGCCGGGGAGGAGGCGTCGGTGGAGGGGCTGGAGGCGGGCGCGGATGACTACCTGGTGAAGCCCTTCTCCGCGCGCGAGCTGTCCGCGCGAGTGCGCACGCAGCTGGAGATGGCGCGGGTGCGCCGGGACGTGGCGGCGCTGGAGGCGCGGGAGGCGGCGCTGGAGGAGGCGGTCCGCGCGCGGGACGACTTCCTGTCCGTCGCGAGCCACGAATTGAAGACGCCCCTGGCGGCCTTCCGGCTCCAGTTGGATCTCATTGAGCGGGGCCTGGGCGCGGACGCGCGCGCCCTGATGCGCGAGCGCCTGTTCCTCACCCGCCGGCAGGTGCAGCGGCTGGCCTCCATCGTGGAGACGCTGCTGGACGTGTCGCAGCTGTCCGCGGGCCCTTTGAGCCTGGTGGCGGAGGAGGTGGACCTCTCCGCGCTCGTGGCGGAGGTCCTCGCGCGGACCCAGGAGGAGGCCGCGCGGGTGGGGTGCACGCTGACGCTCCGCAAGCCGGGGCCGGTGCTGGGCCGGGTGGACCGGGCACGCGTGGAGCAGGTGATGGAGAACCTGCTGTCCAACGCGCTGAAGTACGGCCCCGGCAAGCCGGTGGAGGTCCACGTGGAGGCCGAAGGGCGGCGCGTGCGCCTGTCGGTGGTGGACCAGGGCATGGGCGTGCGTCCGGAAGACCAGGAGCGCATCTGGGAGCGCTTCGAGCGCGCGGTGTCCGTGCGCAACTTCGGAGGCCTGGGCCTGGGCCTGTGGATCACCCGTCAGGTGGTGGAGGCCCACGGCGGCTCCGTCGGAGTGAGGGAGACGCCAGGCGGCGGCGCCACCTTCTCGGTGTCACTGCCGCTGATGCCAGCGTAGGAATCCACATGGCAAGGCCCGCGCTCCCAGTGAGGGAGGCGGGCCTTGGATGACAGGCATTGGCTGTCCAGACGGCTACTTGGAATCCACCACCAGCACCATCCACCGGTCGGTGGCGTGGTCGATGCGGAGGTTGGCGGCACCGGCCTCCTGGAGCTGCCCCACCACGCGCTCCAGGAACTGGAGCTGCTCGGCGGTCGCGTCCACGAACACGTTGCGCGAGCCCGGGCCCTTCGCCTTCGGCTTCTTCGCCGGCGCCGCGCCCGCGTGCAGCTCCGGGACGGCCGCGGCCTTGAGCAGCGAACCCGCGTCCTCGGACGTCACCTCGGCGCGCTCGTCCTGCGCCTCCACGTCCTGCTCCTCGCGCACGGGGGCCGGGGCGCTGACAGGGCCGGAGGAGGACAGCTCCTTCTTCGCCTGGTCACGCAGCTCGTTGAAGGTGCGCAGGTTGATGGTCGCACCGAAGCGGTCCTTGAAGCTCTCCAGGGCGTCCTGACGGCTCAGGTCGGGCTGGTTGCGGAAGAGGTCGAGCAGGAACGCGTGACGCTCCTGCGACTGCTCCTGGGAAGTCCTGGGCATGGCGGTGTGGCTCCGGCGGTGTGGCCGCGTGAAGAAAGGCGGCGCACCCTATACCCGAGCCTCCCCCCGGAACGAAAGCCGGGGTCCCCCTACCGCCCGCGCGGGCCCGGACGCGGCGTGCGGCCACCACTCCGTCCCGACGGACGCGGCTGCACCGGGCGGGGCCACGCGTTCGTCGCCAGGCCGTCCTGTTGCTGGGGCTCGGCGCTCGCGGCACGGCGCAGGCGCGAGGCCTCCGCGGCGGACTCCGGCGGCACCAGCGCCTTGGGACCGCGTCCAATCAGGTCCTCGCGCCCGGCCAGCTTCAGCGCCTCGCGCGCCAGCGGCCAGTGCTCCGGGTTCCAGTAGAGCAGGAGCGCCTTCTGCAGCCGCTTCTCGCGCAGGCCCTTCGCCGTGTACACGGGCTCCATCTTCAGCGGGTCCAGGCCCGTGTAGTACATGGCCGTCGCCACCGACATGGGCGTGGGGATGAAGTCCTGCACCTGCCGGGGCCGCTTGCCCTTCTCCTTCAGCCACTGCGCCAGCATCACCATGTCCTCCAGCGTGGAGCCGGGGTGCCCGCTGATGAAGTAGGCGATGTCGTACTGCTCCTTGCCCGCGTCCTCGCTGGCGCACGCGAACATGTTCTGGAAGCGCTCGAAGCTCTCGATGCCGGGCTTCTTCATCTTCTCCAGCACGCGCGGCGACACGTGCTCCGGCGCCACGGACAGCTGGCCGCCCACGTGGTGCGCCGCCAGCTCCTTCACGTACTCCGGCGAGCGCTCCGCCAGGTCGTACCGCACGCCGCTCGCGATGAAGACGTGCTTGATGCCCGGCTCCTCGCGCACCTGCTTCATCAGCGAGATGAGCGGCCCGTGGTCCGTCTGGAGGTTCTCGCACACGCCCGGGTGCACGCAGGACAGCTTGCGGCAGCGGCTCTCGATGTCCTCGCTCTTGCACTTGAGCTTGTACATGTTCGCCGTGGGCCCACCCAGGTCGGTGATCGTCCCCCGGAAGTCCCCCATGCGCCGCACCTCGCGCACCTCGCGCAGCACGCTCTGCGCGGAGCGGCTCTGGATGACGCGCCCCTCGTGCTCCGTGATGGAGCAGAAGGTGCAGCCGCCAAAGCACCCGCGCATCAGCACCACCGAGTGCTTCACGGTCTCGTAGGCGGGGATGGGCTCCTTGTACATGGGGTGCGGCACGCGGTTGAGCTTCAGGTCATAGAGCTCGTCCATGGCCACCGTGGCCGTGTCCCCGGGCTTCTGTCCGGCGCCGTCCTCCAGCGGCCGGGCGGGCGGGTTCATGTAGATGGCGCGGTTGCCGTGGCGCTGCGCGATGGCGCGCGCGTTGCCGGGGTTGGTCTCCATCTGGAAGTCCCGGCTCATCACCGCGAAGGCGCGCGTGTCCGCCACCACCTCTTCATAGGAGGGCAGCACCACCACCTTGTCGCGGTCCGCCGCGCGCTTCGCCGGGTCCGCCTCCAGGGCCTTCATCGCCGCGTCGTTGATGAGGTGCGCGGTGCCCCGGACGTCCTTCAGGTCCTCGATGCGCTCGCCCCGGTTCAGCCGGTCGGCGATCTCCCAGATGGGCCGCTCGCCCATGCCGAACACCAGCAGGTCCGCCTTGGCGTCGAAGAGGATGGAGCGGCGCACCTTCTCGCTCCAGTAGTCGAAGTGCGCGATGCGGCGCAGGCTGGCCTCGATGCCGCCCAGGACGATGGGCACCTCCGGGAAGGCCTCACGGCAGCGCTGCGCGTAGACGATGGAGGCCCGGTCCGGCCGGCAGTTGGTGCGCCCGCCCGGGCTGTACTGGTCCTCCGAGCGGTTCTTCTTCTGGGCCGTCAGCCGGTTGAGCATCGAGTCCAGGTTGCCCGCCGCCACCCCGAAGAAGAGCCGGGGCGCCCCCAGCGCCTTGAAGGGCTCCGCCGAGTGCCAGTCCGGCTGGGGGATGAGCCCCACCTTGAACCCCCGCCCCTCCAGGAAGCGCGCGATGAGCACCGGGCCGAAGGCCGGGTGATCCACGTAGGCGTCGCCGCTCACGATGATGATGTCGCACTGCTCCCATCCCCGGGCCTGCATGTCGGCGCGGGTGACGGGTAGGAAGGGGTGCGCGTAGCGCGGGGAGATGGAGGCCATGGGCGTGTTCCCCTCAACAGCGGGGGAGGGCCCAACCAACCCCATCAGGGCGGGCGCTGTCCACTGCGACGGCCGCCTGCCCTCCTGTTCCCCGAGGGAGCGGCAACCCGTCAGGTCGTCCAAACCCAGACACCCGGTGCGTCGTTTCTCAACTCCTTGCAAAGGCAGACGCCGGGTCATTTGGGCTCCAACTGGGTGTCTGCATATACCTGGGCCTGGGTACAACTTTGCCCGTATTGCTAGAAAGATCCGTTCGTGGCAGAGAATGTTCACGGGTCCTGGCTGTCATTGGCTGGCGTCAGGTTCCGCCTTCCCCTTCATCTGGCACCGCCCTGTCCTGGGAGACAGTCATGTCCTTGCGCCGTCCGCTGTCGTTGTTCGCTTCCCTTCTGATGCTGGGTGGCTGTGGTTCCGAAGTCCTGGAGAAGGGCGCGGCCGTGGGCGAGGCCCGGTCGGCATTGCACACGGGCATCGACCTGGCGGTGTCGGAGCTGGGCGTGACGTGTGACGGCGACGTGCTGACGGTGACGGGCGCCATCCGCAACGCGGCGCCGACGGGCATCGACCCGTCCATCGCGGGCATCTACGCGGGGAACCCGGCGGAAGGCGGGACGCTGCTCGACACCATCAACGTGCCCTGGCTGGTGGGCCAGGAGCGCTACCCGTTCTCCAAGGTGGTGACGGTGCCGGAGGGCACGCAGCAGCTGTACGTGGTCGCGGACAACTTCGGCTTCTATCCGGAGGACGACGAGACGAACAACACGGCGGTGGTGACGCTGGCGGCCGGCGGAGGCTGCGTGGTGAACCAGCCCCCGGTGGCGATGTGCAAGGACGTGACGGTGGTGGCGGATGCGAGCTGCTCGGCGCAGGCCTCCATCGACAACGGCTCGTATGACGCGGACCTCTTCCCGCAGGCCCTGAGCCGCTCGCAGAGCCCGGCGGGTGCCTATGCGGTGGGCACGACGCCGGTGACGCTCACGGTGTCGGACGGGATGGACTCGGCGACGTGCTCCGCCACGGTGACGGTGGTGGACGCGACCGCGCCGGTGGCCGGGGCGAGCAAGAACCTGGTGCTGGCCCGCACCCTGGGCGCGGACTACAAGACGGTGACGCTGGCGGACTGCGCGCAGCCGGCCTCGGACACCTGCGGCGGCACGCTGGACCTGCAGCAGTCGGCCTCCATCATCCGCGTGGAGTCGGACGAGTCCGAGGACGCGCTGTTCAGCCTGGCCCTCTTCAAGTGCCAGGACATCAAGCTGAGCGCGGACCGCAAGTCCGCGCAGCTGCGCGCGGAGTCCAGCCTGCTGGGCAACGGCCGCGTCTACACGATGGTGTACTCGGTGCAGGACGCGTCCGGTAACGCGACCCTCGGCACCTGCAAGGTGAAGGTGCCCAGCCTCCAGGGCATCATCTCCGTGGGCGTGGGCCCCGCGTACTGCCAGGGCACGGGTTGCCCCGCGGGCACGGGCGGCGGACTGCTCTGCCCGCTGCTGTAGTCCCCACGGGAACATCCCACGGTGGATGACGGCCCGGGTCCGCGAGTGTGCGCGGCCCGGGCTTCACCGTTGGTGCAGGCGTGCAAGGGAGCCCGCGGGTGCGTTGACGGGGATCGATGCCTCCCCTAGCTTGGCCGGCTCCCGGCTCCGCCACTTCCGAGGTCAGGAAGGGCCGCGGCCGCGAGCACCCCGTATGATGCGCAGGACGGACGAGGAGTCGGGTCAGGGGGAGGCGCCGCGGGACGAGCGTGCTCCAGACGGCCTCATGCCCGTGCTCCGCGTGGAGTACGACTCCGACGTCCAGGAGGGACACGCCGCGCCCGTGCTCCGGGTCCGGTCGTCCTGGCCTCCCCGGGAGCCAGAAGACGCCGAGCCCGCGCCGAAGCCGGCGGAGGCCCCCCGGGGACGAAGCGCGCCCCGGCCGAGGACGCTGACCTTCCGCGAGCTGGACTCCGCGGCGCTGAAGTCCACGCCGCCCTCCCACCGCATGAACAGCGCGGTGCCCGCGCGTCCCGCCGTGCAGGCCCGTGACGAAGGCGCCGGAGCCAACGCCCTCCTGGCCTTCGGCTCGGCCATTGTCGCGGAGAATCCCGTCGCCATTCCCGCACCGGTGGGCGACGCCACGGAGCGCAACAGCTCGGCTCGTGTGCCGGGCAACGAGGCGCTGAGCACGAGGCGCACAGGTCCCTCCGACGCCGGCTCCGCTTCCGGAGCGCCGCCGCCGGCCCGTGCGCCAGGGCCGCCCCCCCCGAACCTCGTCCGCGTGGACGACACGGCGGACGCGCCTCCTCCTGAGGAAGCGCCGGCCCGCGACGTGTCCGCCTCCGGCGACGTCACCCCCGCCGAGCGCGAGGCCATGCAGGCCGCGGTGTCCTCCGGGCGCCGCCGGGAGCAGTGGGTGGCCCCCACCTATCTGCCGGAAGACCTGCGCGACGCGCTGGTGGCCGAGCGCAGCCAGTACCGCGCGCAGCGGCTCCAGGAGGCGCGAGAGGTGGGGCTGGCCGGGCCCGGCGTGCTGGGACTCGTGCCCGTTCCCGCCGCGGATCCGGACTGGTCCGGCGGCTCGCTGCTCGGCTTCCTGGGCGAGGAGCTCGTGTTCGCCGGGAACATCGTCCACCTGGACTTCGAATCTGGCCGCGTCTTCGCCTCCTCCGACTCCGGCGAGGACCTGGACCGGCGCGTCCTCTCCTGCGAGCGCTGGTGCTACCGGCCCTACGACTTCGCGGAGGCCCTGTGCGCGGCGGCCACCGCCTACGAGGAGCGCGTCCCCGCCCTCACCACCGCCCTGTCGCGCGCGAAGGGCGAGCTGCTCCCGTCCCCCCTGTCCCCGCGCGACGCGGAGCTCATCCCCGTGGACCGGCTGTGGCGCCAGCCATGGGGCAGCATCTGGGGGCCTCCCGGCACCGGAAAGACGACGGCCGTCGCGGACCTCATCGCCCGCGCCCTGCGCGCCTACCCGAACGAGCGCATCCTCGCGGTGGCCCCCACCAACCGCGCCGCGGATGAGCTGGTGATTCGCGTCAGCGCCCTCCTGGAGCGCGACCCCATCCCGCTGCGTCCCCTGGCCCGCAGCATCTTCCGGGGTGGCAACGGCGCCAGCGAGGCCCTGGCCCGGTTGCCCACCGTGGCGCTGGAAGAGAACAAGACGAGCAAGCTGCTCAATACCATCCAGGAGCGCGAGCGCGAGCTCACCCTGGAGCGCTCGCGGGGCGGCCCCGCGCCGGAGCTCGCCCGGATGCAGGCGGAGCTGCGCTCCCTGCGCGGCCGCGTGAAGGACCCGACGCTGAAAGAAGCGGAGAAGGGCGACAGCCCCCTCATGGTGCTCACCGTGCACCGCGCCCTGCGGCTGGTGTCGGAACTGGAAGGCGAGGAGACCTTCCAGCGGCTCGTGGTGGACGAGGCCGGCATGGTGACGCGCGCCGCGACGGCGCTGCTGGCCCCGCTGGCCCGGCAGGTGACGCTCGCGGGTGACCCCAAGCAGATCGGCCCCGTGAGCCGCGCGGCGGAAGGGGCGGGGAAGGGGACGCAGACGTGGCTTCGCGCCAGCGCCCTGTCCCACCTGGAGGACGCGGTGAAGGACGCGGAGCGCCCGGACGTGCTGCTCCTGCGCACCCAGCACCGCATGCACCCGGACATCGCCCGGGTGGTGAGCCACTTCTGCTACGGCGGCGCGCTGGAGGACGGCGACCTCGTGAAGGACCGGGCCCAGAAGCCGCCGCCCGTGCCCGCCTTCCCCTCCCGCGCGATGTGGCTGGTGCTGGACGGGCTGAGCCGCGACACCCGCCGCCTCACGCACGGCCGCGGCGAGACGGGCTCCGGCTACCAGCGCGAACTGTCCGCGGAGCTGGCCGTGACGCTGGCCCGCCAGGCCGTGCGCCTGGGGCTCACCGTGCTGTGCGTGACGCCCTACCGCGCGCAGGCGGCGCTCTTGCGCAAGCTGGGCAACGCGGCGGGGCTGCGCCACGACATGTTCAGCGCCTCCACCATCCACCGCCAGCAGGGCACCCAGTACGACGTGGTGATGGTGGACACGGTGGCCGGCGGCCGGCCCTTCCCGCCGCACACGCTGGTGCCCATCCTCAACGTCGCCGCCAGCCGCGCGAAGGAATACCTGCTGGTGCTCGCCTCGCGCGCGGAGGCCCGCGCCTCGCCCGTGCCCGCGCGCTTCCTGTCGCTGCTCCCCCGCGTGCGCGTCCACCCCGGCACGCCGCCGAAGCTGGAGCTGCTCGCCACCCAGCCGCGTCCTCCGCCACCGCCTCCGCCGCCGCTGGTGCCCGTGGGCCTGGGCGGAGAAATCGCTGGAGGCAAGGACACCGGGCCCCTCTTCACCCAGGAGCAGGTGTCCCTCTTCGAGCGCCGCTTCGACGACGGCCACCACCTGGTGCGCGGCGTGGCCGGCAGCGGCAAGACGTACGTGCTGGCGCACTGGGCCGCGCGCTACCTCCTGGAGAACCCGCGCGCCCGGGTGCTGGTGTCCTTCTACAACCGCTCGCTCGCGCCGCTCGTGGACAAGCTGCTCCTGGAGGCGCTCCACGTGCGCGCGGGCGCGGAGCAGGTGCGGCCGCTCCGGGCCCAGGTGACGGTGAAGCACGTGGGCGCGCTGCGGCGCCTGGAGCCCCACGCCTTCGACGCCGTCTTCGTGGACGAGGCACAGGACATGGACGCCAAGGGCCTGGCGGCCCTGCACGCGCTGGTGCGCCCCCGCGTGGGCGAGGACGGCCGCGAGTCCCGCTGCTTCCAGCTGTTCATGGACGACTCGCAGAACGTCTATGGCCAGGTGCCCATCGACAGCCTGAAGGAGCAGCTCCCTGAAGGGCTGTCCTTCCGAGGCCGCACCCGCGTGCTCAAGGAGACCTTCCGCGCCACGCGCGACATCCTGGACGTGGCCTTCAACGTGGTGCTGGACCCCTTGCGCCAGCACCGCGTCACCGACCCCGGCATGCGCGAGTACATGAAGGCCGGGGAGCTGGCCCGCGAGCGGCTCCTGTGGCTGCCGGAGGAGACGCTGGAGGGCCTCTACCGCGTGCAGTCCACCGAGCGCGGCGGCGTGCTGCCCCAGGTGAAGGACTTCGCCTCCAGCACCAGCGAGGCCCGGTGGGTGGCGAAGGAGATTTCCCGGCTCGTGAGCGAGGAGGGCGTCCTCCCCGGGGACATCCTGGTGGTGGCGCCGGTGATGCCCGCGTCGTTCACGGACGCGCTGCGCAAGGCGGGCGTGCCCGCGGAGGCCTATGGCGGCAAGGGCGGACGGGACGTGGCGGACTTCCGGGTGAGCGGCGTGGATCACGTGCGCGCCACCACGGTGTTCTCCTGCAAGGGCCACGAGTGCCCCGTCGTCTTCTTCGCGGGCCTGGAGGCCCTGGACTCCATCGAGGCGTGGATGGCGGGCGCCCGCCAGCGCACCGAGCGCGAACACGAACGCATCCGCCGCGCGATGTTCTACGTGGGGGCCACCCGCGCCATGAAGCGCCAGTACCTCACCGGCGTGCGCGGGGGCCGCTTCCTCCAGGTGGCCGCGTCCTACGTGGAGACGCTGTCCGGCCACCGCCCGCCAGCGCCCTGAAACAGGGCGCCGGGGGACTTGTTACATCCGCCAGCCGGTGACGCCCGCGCTCTTGCCGAACGCCGGCTGTCCGTACACCTCACGGAAGCGCGCGCGCAGCAGGTCGAACGTCTGCTGAAGGTCCGGCGCCGCGGCGCGAGAATCCGGCAGCTGTCCACCCATCCGCGCGAAGCACCGGCTCATGGCGCCATCGAGCCACTGCGTCACGGACGCGGTGTCCTGGTCCTGGAGTCGCTCGAAAACGGACAGGGCGCGCTCCAGCGTCTCGCCCACCAGCTCTCCGGAGTCGACCGCGCTCCCAGCGCAAAGCTTCGCGGCCCGGACTTCCAGGGCCGGACGATGCTTGCGAACAAACTCCCCGAAGGCATGCAGATTCACGGTGACCATTCTTAACCCTTCGCCCCCACGCTGTCAGAACGCCGACCGCCGAAATCCTTGGGTTCCGAACACCACAAAGCGTGAGGCTGGAAAAGGGTGGTGGGATGATTCATGTATCACTCTCCGTCTCGCCAAGCGAGGCACCGGGGGCATTTCCTGTTGCCCATGGGTCGGGCGGGCCACCGGGTGGGGGCGGGCAGACCCAGGGCTCCGGCGTTGTTCTCCGGCGCGTTTCGATGAAAGCGGGAGACATGCGCCGGACGGTGGAGCTGACGGACATCGCAGGCAATGACGAGGGACCGCGTGTCCTCTTATTGCCGGGACTGGGCGCGCGTGGATCAGGCTTTCGCGAGCTTGCCCTGCGGCTGACCGACGTGGCGCGTCCCACCCTGGTCGAGTACCCGGAAGGCGAGCATGCGGCGTGCGGCGCCAGGGCATTGGCGGAGCAGGTGCTGCGCGTCACGGGACGGGTGGACGCGGTGGTGGCCAGCTCCTTTGGCGGCATGGTGGCGGCGCACCTGGCCGCGGGCGGGGCGGCGCGCGGCGTGGCGTTCCTGGGCGCATTCACGCGCACCTCGCACGTGGGGCCTCGCGGACGGCTCATCGCGATGATGGGGCCCATCGCCGTGCTGGGGCGCCCCGGCCGCGTCGCGGCGTCGCTGGCGGCCTGGCGTCCGGTGCCCTCCGCCCAGGTGGCGGACGTGGTGCCCACCACGGCGCTGGAGCGCCTGACGACGCTGCGGCGTGCGTTCTCCATCCACGCGGAGCCGCCGCCCCCGGACCTGCGGCCGCTGAAGGTGTCGTGCCTGTGCATCCAGGGGGACCGCGACGTGCTGGTGCCGCCGTCGTCGCTGGAGCGGCTGGCCGCGTCGCTGCCGGAGGGCACGCCCCGGCACCTGCTGCGCGGCGCGGGGCACGTGCCCTACTTCTCGCATCCGGAGGAGTGCGCGCGGCTGCTCACGCCGTGGCTCCAGGCACTCGCGCCCGCGGGGCTCGCGGCGCTGGCGGCCTCGGACGTGGGCTCCGCGGCCTGACGCCGCACGCGGCCTTGACAGCCGCGCATGGGGCAACTGATCCACCCGCCCGGCGGGGGGGTGTACGGACGCGGGCACGGGAAGTATTTTCGCCCCCGCCGATGTCGACCCGTCCCCTGCGCGCGCTGCTCTTCCTGTCGTTCCTGTCCACGGCGGCCCAGGCCGCTCCGGAATCCGTTCCGGGGCTGACCGCCTCGCCGGTGCTGCCCACCGCTCCGGCCCAGGCCGCCGCGCCGGCACCGGCACCCCGCCGCACCGTGCTGCTGCTGGGGGACAGCCTCATCGCCACGGGCTTCGGGGAGTACCTCCAGAACCAGCTCGGCGCGCATCCGCGGATCCGCTGCGAGCGCCGCGCGAAGTCGTCCACGGGGCTCGCGCGCCCGGACTTCTTCGACTGGCTGGAGGTGGGCCAGCAGGAGGTGCAACAGCACCAGCCGGACGTCGTGGTGGTCATCCTGGGCGGCAACGACGGGCAGGCCCTGCACACGCGGCAGGGGCGCGCCACCGTGGCCTGGGGCAAGCCGGACTGGCAGGGCGAGTACCGCCAGCGGCTGACGGACTTCGTGACCGCCATCTCCGCGCCGGGCCGCAAGATTGTCTGGCTGGAGCTGCCCGCCACGGGCCGTCAGCGCTTCGAGCAGAAGCTCACGCTGATCCGCGACCTGCAGCGCGAGGTCATCGCCGGGCGCGAGGACGCCGTGCACCTGGAGACGCGCCCCTACTTCACCGACGCGCGGGGCAAGGCGCTGAAGCAGGCCCGCGTGGAGGGCTTCCGCAAGCCCATGCGCCTGCGCATGACGGACGGCGTGCACTTCACCGTGGCCGGCGGGCGCTACTTCGCGAACAAGGTGTACCCGGAGGTGCTGGGCGTGCTGGGCCTGGAGGCCCCGGGGCCCGACGCGCAGCACACCGCCCGCCCCGCCGCCGCGCCCGCGATGCAGGCCCTGGCTCCCGCCGCGCCCCCTTCGGCTCCATAGGCCCCGTAGCCCTGCTTCCGCGCGCTTCAGGAGTGGCGAGGCCAGGAGTCTTCGCTGCCCGAGTCCGGACGCAGCCGGCGCACCGCGCGCAGGAGCAGCTCCTCGTCGCGCGGGTTGGCCAGGAAGCCGCGCGCCTCCAGCTTGCGCGCCCGGTCGAAGCCCTCGTCGTCCGACGTCCCGTGGACGATGAGCGAGCCCTCGATGTGGACCTCTCCCGCGAGCAGCCCCTCCATGGCCTGGAGGGGGGCGAGCACCACGTCGTTCGCCCGCGTGTGCAGCACCTCCAGCGGCGTGGCGACGCGCGACGGGATGCCGTTGCGCGCCAGCGAGCGGGAGATGAGCACCGCGGTGACGGGCGGCCAGCCGTAGAGCATCAACGGCGGGCTGGGGACAGCGGGGCGGCGCGGCTCCGGCGCGGACTCCCCTGTCTCCCGGATGCCGTAGAGGGCGCTGAGCGCGCGGGACAGGGCGCCGTCGGAGGCCAGGTGCGGCTCCACGCGCGCCTTGCCGGACACGGCCCGCACGTCATCCACCGCGTCCAGCGACAGCGGCGCGGGCACGGCCAGGTGGAGCACCTCCCGGTCCTCGCGCGTCTCCAGGGAGAGCGGCACGACGCCGTATTGCCGGGCGATGCGCGCGGGCACCAGTGAGGTCAGGGCACGGTCGAGCGGATGCCGGTCCAGGTCCACGGCGTCCACGTCGAACTGGAGCGCCAGCCCGCGCAGGACGTCCGCCTCCGTGCACACGCCCTCGCTCACCAGGGCCCGGCCGAGCGGGACGTGGACCTCGTGGTGGTGCACGAGCCCCAGCCGGAGCTGGCCTTTGTCGACCACTCCCAGCTCCAGGAGGATCTCCCCCAACGGGCGTCTGGTTCCGATTTCCATGCCCACTCAACGTGGCAACCCGCCCCGCACGCGACGACGGTCGGACGGGGGCTCGTCCGCCCGCCCGCTTTGCTACCCTCGCGCGGAGAACAGCGCTTCGTAGGCTTCCGGCTTGAAGCCCACCATGACGCGGTCCTTCGTGACGAGCACGGGCCGCTTCACCAGCTTTCCATCCTTCGTGAGCCATTCCACCAGCTCCGCGTCGGAGGCCGCGTCGACCTTCTCCTTGCCGAGCGCGCGGTAGCTCTGGCCACTGGTGTTGAGCCACTTGCGCACGGACACGCCGCTCCTTGGAATCCACTGGCGAAGTTCCGCCATGTCAGGCGGCTGGTCGACAATGGGGCGCGTCTTGTAGGAGACGCCGCGCGCCTCCAGCCACTTCAGCGCCTTCTTGCAGGTGTCACATCCGGAGTACGCAAGCACGAGGATGTCATCGGACATGCGCGGGCTTCTACCAGAGCGCTTCCGGGAAGAGAGACCATGAACCGCTCCGCAACGCTCTACACCGTCCTGTCCGTCCTCTGCCTGCTGGGAGGCGGGGCGGGGTGCTCCGATGAAGCCGGACCGATGGAGGAGATGCCGTCAGAAATCGTGCCCGACAGCGGCACCCCAACCCGCGACGACGCGGGGACTCCGGACCGCGATGCGGGGACCCCCGACCGCGACGCCGGCACACCCGACGCAGGGGCCTCCGATGGCGGCACGGACGCGGGCACCCTGGACGCGGGCACGGCTGACGGAGGCGTCGTCATCCCCCAGGACGGCGGCACGCAGGTGACGGGCACGATGCCCGTGCGCCTGACGCTGGCTGGCTCTCCGTACCGCGTCGTGGGCAACGCCCAGTACGTCGTCACCATCCCCAAGGGTCAGACGACCACGGTGGAGCCGGGCGTCGTCATCGACTTCAAGGGCAACCCGGCCGTGACGAACGCGGACGTGCGCGACGGCGCGCAAGACGTGATGAACCACCAGAACGGCCGCGTGGAGCTGCGCGTGTACGGGCGCATCCTGGTGCAGGGCACCGCCAGCGCACCGGTGACGCTCACCTCCACCAACCCCCATGGCTGGTGGGGCATGAACTTCTTCGGAGCACAGTCCAAGGGGGACGGGGACCCCGTCTTCCAGCACATGGTCTTCGAGAAGGTCCGCAAGAATGAATACAACGGCGACCGGGACCGCACGCGCGGCGCGCTGTGGGCCTACTACCCGGGGCCCGTCACCATCGAGCACTCGCTCTTCCGCGACAACGAGTCCTCCGGCGCGTGCGGTGCGCTGGACCTGATGTTCACCGACGGCTCGGTGGTGACGGACACCGTCTTCGAGAACAACCGCACGCGCGACATCGACCGCTTCGCCACCGGTGACGGGGCCACGTCCGCCGGCGGCGCGATGTGCGTCACGCACGGGCGCAACTCCATCGTGCGCGGCAACACCTTCCGCAACAACACGCTGTCCGCCTTCCGGGGCAGCCAGTCCAACGCGCTCCAGCCGCGCGCCTACGAGGTGTGGCCCAACGGCACGAACCACTACGACCTGGGCGGCGGCGGAGCGCTGCACTACTTCCAGCCCGACAACGACCTCATCGAGAACAACCGCTTCGAGAACAACGCAGCCGTGCGTGGGCCCGGCGCGGCCATCTACCTGGAGGACGTGCCCAACACGGGCGCCACCCTGCGCGGCAACACCTTCACCGGCAACCAGGGCGGCGCCGGGGGCGTCATCGTCTGCAACCGGGGCAGCGGCAACGCCACGGAGCTGGTGCTGGGCGCGGGCAACACCTTCAGCGGCAACACCGTCAACGGCGCGGCGGCCCCGCAGGTGACAGGGGACTGCGCCCGCTAGCAGGGACGCCGCGAAGCCGCCGGGGCATGGGTGGCTCGCCTCCCCGCAGGGAGGGCAGGCGTACTGGCACGCTCCGGAACCTGCCCCATGGGGTGATGAAGCGCATCCTTTTGGAAGCCATCCCATTCCCGGAAGGAGCCGCATGGCGGGCACGCGCGCCGAACCCATCAACACGCTGGAGGAGCCGCTGGATGTTCCAGCGAAGCGCCGGCGCGGTTGGTGGATTCCAGGGGTGCTGGTGCTCATCGCGCTCCTGGCGTTCATCCTGTCGCGGCACACGGAGGAGCAGCAGTTCCTGGAACTCCTGCGGCAGGCCCGGCCCGCGTGGCTGCTGGTGGCCGCGCTGTGCCAGCTGGGCACCTACCTGTGCGTGGCGGGCATCTGGTGGACGGTCCTGCACCGGGCGCGCATCAAGACGTCGCTCTGGTCGCTGGCGCGGCTGTCGCTGATGAAGCTCGCGTTCGACCAGGTGATTCCCACGGGCGGCGTGGGCGGGTCGCTGCTCGTCGGGCGCGGGCTGCGCCGCGAGGGCGCGAACCCCGGCACCGCCGCGGGCGCGGTGCTGCTCACGGTGCTCTGCTTCTACATCGCGCAGGCGCTGGGCGTGGGCGCCAGCCTCTTCTTCCTCTGGCGCAGGGCCGAGCTGAACGACTGGATCCAATGGCTCGTCACCGGCTTCGGCGTGGTGGCGTTGCTCATCCCCATGGCCATCCTCTGGGCCACGCGGCACCGGGAGTGGAAGCCGGGCCGCTTCGCGAAGCGCATCCCGTCCCTGGGCACCCTGCTCAAGGCCATCGCGGAGGTGCCGCCCGGCATGCTGCTCAACCCCGGCCTGCTCGCGCGCGGCGTCTTCCTTCAGTTGACCGTGTACGTCCTGGACGCGGCCACGCTGGGCGCCATGCTCCGCGCCCTGGGGCTGGAGGTCCCCCTGAGCACCGTGTTCGTCAGCTTCATGGTGGCCTCCATGGCGGAGACGGTGTCCATCATCCCCGGCGGCGTGGGCACCTACGAGGCCGCGTCCGTGGGCATGCTCAACCTCTTCGGCGTTCCGGTGGAGGCGGCGCTCGCGGGCACCCTGCTCCTGCGCGGCTTCACCCTGTGGCTGCCGCTGCTCCCCGGTCTGTATCTGTTGCGTCACACCTTCCGCCGCCGCCCCGCGCCCGGAGGGCAGGCAGGCTGACTTCTCCGGAAGTCGCGGAAGGCTTCATGCGCTCCCAGCCGCTTCCCGTCGCCGCCCGTCTTGCGCGATGGTTCGCTCCGCGTGGACGACACCGGAACCGGAGTAGAAGAACCCACCATGAACCTGGGCCCGGCGCTGTTCCTCCATCCCGGCGTGAAGGTGCGGCCATGCGAGTGGGGGATGGGCGTCTTCACGGACAGCTTCATCGCCGCGGGGGAGCTCATCGAGGAGTGCCACTACCTCAAGGTCCCGCAGCGGCAGTGCCGGGGTGAGCCGCTCGACGACTATGTCTTCGAAATCCGCTGGCACCGCCACGAGGAGCCCCGCAAGGGTGACTGGGTCGCGCTCGTGATGGGCTACGGGATGATCTACAATCACGCGAGCGATCCCAACGCGTCCTACAGCCGGGCAGAGGATCGCGATGTGTTCCGTTATCACGCACTGCGGGACATCCACCCCGGTGAGCAGATCTTCATCAGCTACGGAGAGAACTGGTGGAAGGCGCGGGGTGAGGAAGTCCCTCCCTGAGTCGCTGCGCACCGTGTGCGCACCCGGGAAGTGCGAAACGCCCGGAAATGAAATCCCCCCTGTCCGCGTGGGGAGCAACCAGTACAATGCAGTCCGCCTGTGCGCCGGTCGTCTGTCAGGCCGTGCGGGTGCGAGGAATGCCAGACATCATGCCATTGCGTCGTTTCTATCTCTCCTCCGCTCTCGTGCTGTCCGCCTCCGCCTGCACCGGCAACATCGGTGGGCAGGACGCGGCGCCTGAAAGCGCGGCGGCACCCGCGCGCGTGCGCCGGCTGACGCGCGAAGAGTTCAACAAGTCCGCCTCCGCGGTGCTGGGCACGCAGGTCGACATCGCCCAGGGCTTCGCGGCAGAGGACACCATCCTCGGTTTCTCCACGCACGAGCGGCTCCAGGTGACGTCGCTGCTGGCGGATCAAATCGACACCGCCGCGGTGACGCTGGCGGAGCAGGGCAAGTCCCAGCTCAGCGACCTCTACGCATGCCCCAAGGGCAAGACGCAGGATGAGTGCGCGCGGTCCTTCATCCAGCGCGTGGGTGAGCGCGCCTTCCGCCGGCCGGTGACGGCGGAGGAGGAGACGGACCTGCTGGCCCTCTTCAACCAGGGCAAGCAGGGCGGGACCATGGAGACGGGCGCGGAGCTGGTGCTCCAGGCGCTCTTCTCCTCCGCGTCCTTCCTGTACCGCACGGAGCTGGGGCCGGATAACGCCCGCAAGGGCCAGGTCGTGGAGCTGACCGCCTACGAGGTCGCCTCCGAGCTGTCCTTCATGGTGACCGGTGGACCGCCGGACGCCACGCTGCTCGCCGCCGCCAAGGCCGGCACGCTGTCCTCGCCCGACGAGCGCGAGGCCCAGGCGCGCCGCCTGCTCAAGACGGAGGCCGCGCAGCTGAAGCTGCGCCAGTTCTTCATTGAGTGGCTGGGACTGGGCGGCCTGGGCAAGGTCAACAAGAACAACCTCGTCTACCCGGACTACAGCGTGGACTTCCGCGACTCCATGGTCCGCGAGCGCGACGCGTTCATCGACTCCATCGTGAAGGACCACTCGGGCTCCGTGGAGGAGCTGCTGGGCGCGAACTACTCGTTCGTGGACGAGACGCTGGCGAACTACTACGGCGGGCTGGACCGCACCAACGTGGATGACAACACGGGCCTGGGCCGCGTGACGCTGCCCCCGGAGCGCCTGGGCATCCTCACCCAGGCGGGCGTGATGTCCACCTACGCCCACTTCGACTCGTCCTCGCCCATCAAGCGCGGCAAGTTCGTGCTCACGCGCCTGCTCTGCCGCACCGTGCCCGCGCCGCCGGCCAACGTGTCCACCATCCCCCCGGCCCTGTCGGAGGACGCCACCACCCGCGAGCGCTTCGCGGCGCACACCAACAACCCGGCGTGCGCCAGCTGCCACAAGACCATCGACCCCATGGGCTTCGGCATGGAGGACTTCGACGGCCTGGGCCAGCACCGCACGCAGGAGAACGGCCGCGACGTGGACGCCAGCGGCGCGGTGATTGCCAAGGACGGCACCACCAACCTGGGCAGCTTCACCGGCGGCGCGCAGCTGGCGCGCTACCTGACGAAGAGCGAGGAGCTGGCCAACTGCGTGCCGCTCCAGTTCGTGCGCTACGCCATGGGGCGTGACGAGCACGCGTCGGACGGGGAGCTGCTCGCCGCCATGCGCACGGGCCCCTACCGCACGGACCACCTGAAAATCACCGAAGCGCTGGTCAGCCTGGTGCGCTCGGCTTCCTTCACGCAGCGGCGTCTGCCCACCCGTTAGCCTTTGACCCCCATGTCCCGCGACTTCTCCCGACGCAGCATCCTGAAGCTCCTGTCCGGCACGGCCATGGCGGCGCCCTTCGCGCACCTGCTCACCAGCTCCGTGGCCGAAGCGGCTGACGCCGCGCCCCTGCGCTTCATCGCCCTGTTCACCCCCCACGGCTACCTGCCGGAGTACTGGACGCCCAAGGGGAACGACACGTCCTTCGACATCGACTTCGAGAACTCCGTCCTCCAGCCGCTCCAGCGCCACCGCGACAAGCTGCTGGTGCTGGACGGCCTGGACTACCGCGTCCTCTACGAGCACGGCCGCACCGGCCACGAGGGCGGCCCCGTCACCTTCCTCACCGGCAGCGAGGTGGAGGTGTCCAGCGGTGACGAGCTGCCCTCCGGCCCGTCCCTGGACCAGGTGATTGGCAACGCGGTGGGCGGCGTCACCCAGTTCCGCTCCCTGCAGCTGCACGCCTTCGAGCAGTTCGGCGCCCAGCACGTCTACAACAGCATCTCCTTCACGGAGAACGGCTCGCGCGTGCCGTTCGAGTTGAACCCCGCCAACCTCTACAAGCGCCTCTTTGGCGGCCTGGGCGGCTCCCCGGCGGAGGCGCAGGCCATCCTGACCAAGCGCAAGAGCCTGCTGGACTACCTCATCAAGGACGCCACCCGGCTGAAGTCCCGGCTGGCGACCGCGGAGGGCACCAAGCTGGACACGCACCTGGCGGCGCTGCGCGACATCGAGCGGCGGCTCACCAACACCGGGGCGCTCAACTGCGCCCGGCCGGACGCGCCCTCCGAGGCGCTGCGCGACCTGGGCGACATCAACAACATGCCCGGCCTCACCGAGCTGCACGTGGACCTCATCGCCCGCGCGTTCGCGTGTGATTTGACGCGCGTGGTGACCATGACCATCCCCGGGCCGTCCATGCCGTGGATTGGCATCGACGAGGACATCCACAACGACATCGCCCACCGCACGGACACCCAGGGCGAGCCGGCGCGCACGGAAATCCGCCTGCGCATGGTGCAGGTGCAGCGCTGGTACTCCGAACAGGTGGCGCGGCTGATGGACGCGCTCAAGTCCATCCCGGAGGGCAGCGGCACGGTGCTCGACAACACCCTCATCCTGTGGGGGAACGAACTGGGCGACGCCGCCGGCCACATGAACATGTCCATCCCCACGGTGCTGGCGGGCGGCGCGGGCGGGAAGTTCCGCATGGGCCGCATGCTGTCGCTGCGCCCCGGCAAGGACCCGCTGGGCTCGTGGCCCGGCCCGGGCAGCCCGCTGCCGGGCGCGGTGGAGCACAACAAGCTGCTCACCTCCATTGCCCAGGCCTTCGGCGTGAACGTGGACCGCTTCGGCCACCCGGACTACGTGGGCACGCTGCCCGGCCTCACCTAGAGGCGCCAGGCGGCCTCCAGGGCCCTGGAAAGACAACGGGAGCGGACCCTCTGGGGCCCGCTCCCGTTTTCATTTCAGCAACAGCGCCTGGGGCGGACTACCCGCCGAGCGCGCCGTTGATGAGGGGCGCGAGGATGCTCATGCCCGCGTCTTCCTTGTTGTAGTTGTTGGCCGGCTCGTAGATGCGGACGCGCTGGTTGCCGTTGATGAAGCGCGACAGGAAGACGTCCATGGAGACCATCTCGCTGTGGCAGGCCCAGGACTGCCAGGGGCTGTTGACGTACTCGTACCAGTACTTCTTCTCCATGCGCTGGCAGGCGTGCGCGCCCACGAAGGTGATGATGGTGCTGCAGTGGCTGGCGTTGATGTCGCGCTGGTGCGGGATGAAATAGCTGAAGTTGTTGTACTTGTTCAGCTCGTTCACGAACGCGTCCTGGTCCTGCTTCCAGTACGCGTGGATGGACGCCTCGTCGTTGGGCGTCTTGAAACGCTCATACGAATAGCGCGAGTAGTTGTAGTCCATCGTGTAGCCCGTGTACGCGAGCTGGTCGTTCGGGAACTCCGTGGCCACCATCTTGTTGATGCTGCCCATGTCGTTGATGCTGAAGCTGGCCGGCAGCTGGCTGAACACCGAGTCCAGGTTCCACGACGAGCGGATCTTGTCGTGCAGCGCGCGCGACAGGGAGTTCGAGTTCGGCGCCATGAAGATGGGGCCGGAGTCGTTGATGAGGTAGCCCTTGGCCGGGTTGATGGCCTTGCGGATGAAGTAGTAGCCCGCGGAGGTGGACGTGCCGCCCGCGCTGTAGCCCGTCACGAGCAGCTTCTGCACGTTGGGGAAGTTCTGCTTGGCGTAGTTCGCCGCGGCAATCGTGTTGGTGTAGCCGGAGTGGTACCAGGTCAGCGGCGCCTGGCCGCCGGTGGCGTCCACGTACGACTTGGCGTTGTTGCCGATGTGCACGTCGCCCGTGCAGTACGGCATGTAGACGATGTTCCAGTCCTTCGTGACGATGTCCTTGCGGTCACGGAAGGGCAGGCCCGGGTCCGCCCCGTTGACGATGGGGGACACGTACTTGGCCGTGAACTGCGTCATGTAGTCGTCGGCGATGCCGTTGGGGTTCGCCGCGCCCAGGATGCCCAGGCGGCCGCTACAGGAATCGTAGTCCCAGCACGCGCCGCCACCTTCCATCATGAACAGCAGGTTGGGCGAGTTCGTGCGGTGCACGAAGAACTTGTACTGAGAACCGTTGCCACACTTGGTGCCGGGCAGCGTCACCTTCTGCCAGGCGTAGTTGTTGCCGCCGTCCACCAGCACGTCGACGATGCCTTCCACCAGCACTTCAGCGTGCGCGGCACCCACGGGGGCGGTGAGGGCCAGAAGGCTCATCCAGAGAAAACTTCTCATGCGGCTTCCTCCAAAGGGGGAATGAATGGGGTTGCGGCCGCGGATGATACGTTTTTGTTTATCAGTCGGAAGCAGGGAAACTTCGCTACCGGTGAAAATAGTGGATTCCATGTTGAGTGCAGCATTCCATGGGAGAGGACTGTGATTGCCGCCTCGCGTCAGCCAGGAATTGAGAATTGACGCGCAACGGCATGTCTTAAATGTATCAATTGCGCAGTGCGTTGCCGGGGCCCCCTGACATGGGTTGCGGCGGGCTCGGGACGCGCGGTATGGCCTTGGCATGAGCACGCACGCGCGATGGAAGCTGCCCCTGGGCACTGCGGGAGTCCTGGTCCTGGCGGTGGGGGCGTGGCTTGTCTTTGGCGGGCCGTCCGCGGACGACGGCGCTCCGGCCGTGGCGCCTCCGGCGGTGACGCAGCCCTCCGCGCCGCCGCCTGTCTTCGCCTCCACGCCCGCGGTGCCCCGCGCGAAGGACGGCGGGCTGGACCTGGTGGGCGCGGCGACGGCCCAGCTGCAGGCCGCTCCGGAGGAGGACCCCGGCCCCTACCCGGTGGACCTGGAGTCGCTGCGCGCGAAGCTGCCGGGCAACCTGTACTGGGAAAACGACGTGCCCACCAAGGACCCGGAGGAGCTGCGCCGCCGCGAGGCCGTGAAGGCGAAGTGGAACGCCCTCTTCGGCAAGGTGCAGTCCAACGAGGCCACGGAGCAGGAGGTGCACCAGTACTTCGAGCACCGCCGCCAGGTGTCCGAGGACGCCATCGCCTTCGCCACCACGGTGCTGCGGGACTACGGCGACAAGCTGCCCTCGGAGCACCGGGGCCTCCTGGAGCTGAGCGTGAACCTGCACCGCGCGCGGCTGTCGGAGCTGCCCCGCCACGAATCGGACGCCCTGGAGCGCCGCGAGGCCCACGCCCAGCGGCAGAAGGAGTGGCGGGCGGGCGGCGGCCGTCAGCCCTGACGCTCTGGAGCCCGGTCAGCCCTTAAGCTGAGCCGTCCGCGCCGGGGAAGGTGCGGATGAGCGGCGAGCGCACGGCGGACGAGGCCACCCACAGCTGGTGGGAGGAGCGGGTGACGGCGACGTGCAACCTGCGGCGGGCCTCGTCGTCCGCGGGGTAGGCGCGCGCGGTGACGTCCGGCAGGACGACGTAGTCGAACTCCAGCCCCTTCACGTTGTCCACGTCCGTCACGTCCACGCCGGGCTCGAAGGAGAAGTCCCCCTCCAGCACCAGCCGCGCCCAGGGCATCTCCCGGATGACGCGGTGGAAGGACTGGGCGGACTCGCGGCTGCTGGCGATGACGCCCACCGACGCGTGCGGCTCGCGCAGCACCAGGTCGCGCAGGGCGTCTCCCAGGAACAGCCACGCCTGGGCCTCGTCCGGGAAGTGGTGGAAGCCCACGGGCGCGCCCTCGCGGCCCGCGCGCGCGGCGTTGGCCGGGGACTGCGTGCCCAGCACGTGCTGCGCCAGCTCCACCACCGGGCGCGGGCAGCGGTAGGACACCTGGAGCCGGCAGGTGGCGGCGTCGCGGATGCCCAGCTCCTCCAGGGCGGCGTCCCAGCCGGCGAAGCCCGCCGTCGTCTGCTGCACCTCGTCCCCCGCCAGCGTGCAGCTGCGGCTGTCGCCGAGCAGCTGGCTGACGACGAAGAGCTCGAAGAGGGAGAAGTCCTCCGCCTCGTCCAGCACCACGTGCGCCAGCCGCTCCGCGCCCAGCGCGCCCCGCTGCGCCTTGAGGAACATCAGGATGGGCAGGTCGTCCGCGTCCACCGTGCCCGCGAGCGCGGCGGGCGTGTCCGCTTCAATGGCGCGCCCGTCCACGGTGATGAGGCTGTCCGCGTCGTAGCCCTTGTACTGGCGCGACAGCGGCGTGGCGGTCTGCTGCTTCGTGTGCTCCAGCACCTCCTCCACCACGGTGCGCGGCAGCTCTCCCTTCGCGTCCGCCACCACGGCCTCCAGGAAGGCGCGGTCCAGGTACGCGTCCGCCAGCTTGATGCGCAGCCGGTCCAGCGTGGGGGGCAGGGGCTTGCCCTTGAACACGGGCACGCGGCCGGCCAGCGCGCGGCGCAGGGCGGGGTGGCGCTTGAAGCGCGTGACGAGCGCGGGCGTCTCCGGCGACAGCTTGATGCCCGGCAGGCTGAAGGCGGAGCGCGCGGTGGCCAGCGACCAGGACTCCAGCGTCTCCACGGACACCTTGCCCAAGCCCAGCGGCGCCAGCAGCCGGCGCGTGAGCCGGGCCAGCCCCGCTTCCGGGACGACGACCTTGGTGCGCGCCTGCGGGAACGTCTTCGCGTCGTCGAAGACGACCTTGGCCAGCCGGTGCAGCGCCACCGTCGTCTTGCCGCTGCCCGCGCTGCCCAGCACCAGCAGCGGCTGCTCCGGGCCGGTGCTGACGGCCGCGTACTGCTCCGCGTCCAGGAGCGCCGTCACACCGAAGGCGTCCTCCACGTGCGTTTCTCCCCGGCCCACGCCCAGGAAGCCGGGCCGCGCGGCGGTGCCGCTGCCGCCCGCGAGCACGGAGGCCGCGTCGCGCCCACGCGAGTGCCAGCGGCCCTGGGCGTCGCGCTGGAGCAGGTACGGGCCGGTGCTGATGCGGGTGAGGACGCCCTTCTCGATGATGACCAGCCGGCGCGCCTCCACCTCGCCCTCGGAGAGCCGGTCGCCGAAGTACTCCTCGAACGCGTCGCCCTCCTCGTAGTTGTAGAAGACGCGCGCGACGGGGGCGAACCTCCAGTCGATGACACGCACGCCGGCGGCGAGGTTGGCGAAGCTGGTGCGGCCGAGCAGGTAGTCGCGCGCGCCCGTGGGGCCGGACAGGCGCAGGTGCGCGAAGTAGGGCGCGTTCGCGTCCGGCAGCGGCACGGTCTCCTGCCGCTCCAGCATGGAGCGCACCTCGTTCATCTGGGTGAAGACGTGCGGCAGGTCCGCGGAGTGCGCCGTGGTGGCGTCGTCGCGCAGCACTTGCAGCTGGGCCATGAGGCCCTGGGTGTCCAGCGTGCGCTCCGCGGCCTGACGGCGCGCTTCGGACAGCGCTTGCTGGACGCGGGACAGCAGGGCCTCTTCCTCGGCGATGAGCGCGAGCGCCTCGGGCGACAGCTCCTGGCCGGCCATGACGTCTTCCTTTCCGCCCTTGGGCGTTGGTGGGCCGTGCAAGGTGAACGCTGGTCCCCGCCGGGTCAACCCGTTGGATTTTCGGGCCGTCTTGCTAAGGTGAGGATCGCGGTCGAGGCGCCCATCGGGTGTCCGGGGCCCTCCCGCACGCGCTTCACATCCATCCCGCCAGGTTGCCTCCCCGTGGGGTGGGGTCCGTGTCCGCGACTGGTCGCTGACCGGGGCTGTCTGTCGAATGGCGGCGCGCGCTGGGGGAGGGTGGCTTCTAACGGCACGCGCGGCTTGCTTCCGTCCGCATCCATCCCGAACACGGAGGTTGCACCGGATGACTTCGAAGAACGCGCCGTTCCGCTGGACGCTGTCACTCGCCGCTGCGCTGGGAATCGCCACGTCGGCGGGAGCGCAGGAATCGGAGCCCCTGACGGAGTCGGAGACGACGACGACCACCACCACCACCAAGACGACCCAGCAGGAGCTGTCGGAGGCGATGCGGCCCGAGGGGCCCACGGGGCTGGAGTTCGCGGTGAGCGGCAACGTGGGCGCGGGCCTGGGCTACGTCTACACGAACGGCATGAACTCGTCGGGCGTGCCGGAGGATTTGAAGATCACCCAGTCCGCGAAGGTCTCCTTCCCCATCATCGCGGAGCTGGGCATCCGGGTGACGCCGCGCTTCTACCTGGGCGTGTGGGGCAGCTGGGAGCCGGTGCTGACCAAGACGAACGACCTCTCATGCCCGGAGGGCTTCAGCTGCGACACCTTCCAGTGGCGCTTCGGGCCGGAGGTCCGCTACCACATCCGGCCGGGCTCGGGCTTTGATCCGTGGATTGGCCTGGGCGTGGGCCTGGAGATCCTCAAGAGCCACGTGGAGGGGGACACGCAGCTGCAGGTCGCGCCGGGCGTGTTCGTCCCCACGCACGTGGACACGCACGTCACGGACCGGGGGCCCACCATCGCGCGCCTCACGCTGGGCGGCGACCTGCGCGTGTCACGCGCCCTGTCGGTGGGGCCCATCATCACCGCGTCCGTGGGCCAGTACACGGTGCGCACCGGTTCGCAGACGCTGGACATCACCGGCGTGGGCTCCCGCGACCAGGGGCTCGCGACCGTGGATGACGGCTTCCACGCGCTGTTCACCGTGGGCATCCGCTTGGCCGTGCTCCCGATGTAGGGCGGATGGAAAACCAGGACGCCTCCTGGAAACCCGCGGGGGTCCAGGGGGCCTGCCTTGAACGCGAGGGGCATGCCCTGACAGCATCCCGCGCCATGGATGAGCGCTTCACCCCGGAGCACGAGGCGTTCCGCCGCACCGTGCGTCAGTTCGCAGAGAAGGAGCTGGCCCCGCACGCGCTGGAGTGGGACCAGGCCGGCGAGTTCCCCCGCGACGTCTTCCGCCGCTGCGGCGAGCTGGGCTTCTTCGGCATCAGCCATGATCCGGCCTACGGCGGCAGCGGGCTGGACTCCTGGTACGTGGCGGCCTTCGCGGAGGAGCTGGCGCGAGCGCGCAACGGGGGCGTGGCGATGTCGCTCCTGGTGCAGGGGCAGATGGCCACGCCGGTCATCAACGAGCTGGGCACCGACGAGCAGAAGCGCGAGTTCCTGGCCCCCGCGCTCACCGGGGAGCGCATCGCGGCGCTGGCCATGAGTGAACCGGACGCGGGCTCGGACCTGGCCCGGCTGCGCACCACCGCGCGCAGGGACGGCGACGACTACGTCATCCAGGGCGCCAAGACGTGGATCTCCAACGGCGCCCGCGCGGACTTCCTGGTGCTGGCGGTGCGCACGGGCGGGGAGGGCGCGCCGGGCATCTCTCTGGTGACGCTGCCCACGGACGTGAAGGGCTTCGCGGTGTCGAAGAAGCTCCAGAAGGTGGGGCACCGCTCGTCGGACATGGCCATCCTCTACTTCGAGGACTGCCGCATCCCCGCCCGCTACGTGCTGGGCCGGGAGAACGACGGCTTCTTCCACATCATGAACAGCTTCCACGCGGAGCGCCTGGTGACGGCGCTCTACACGGTGGCGGTGATGGACGACCTGTTGCGTGAAGCCATCCGCTACGGCCGCGAACGTCAGGCGTTTGGAAAGCGGCTCCTGGACTTCCAGGTGTGGCGCCACACCTTCGTGGACCACGCCACCCGCGTGGAGGCGGCGCGGCAGCTCACCTATCAGGCGGTGCAGCTCTTCAATCGCAAACGCAAGCAGAAGCCGGTGAAGGAGATTGCCATGGCCAAGCTCCTCACCACGGAGCTGGCCCAGCGCGTGGCCTATGACTGCCAGCAATTCTACGGCGGCATGGGCTACGTGGAGGAATCGCACGTCGCGCGGGCCTGGCGCGACGTGCGCATGCTCACCATTGGCGGCGGCACGTCCGAGGTGATGAAGGAGATCATCGCCGGGACGATGGCGCTGTAGCCGCTCAGGCGGCGGCCTTCAGGCCCAGGGTCTTGTCCATCCACTGGGCCGCGTCCGCTCCGTTGCCCTTCCACTCCGTGGGAGTGCCGTCCACCGTGCGGCGCGCGACCTCCAGCTCCCAGCCCACCTTGACGGGGCCGACCTTGAAGCCGGGAGACATGGAGACGCCCCGCTGCGTGTAGGACGTCTGCTTGTATTCCACGGTCGCGTCCTTGCCGGCGGCATTGAACGCGCCCGGCACGTCGCCCTCCAGCAGCTTGCCGAACGTGCCGTTCTTCGTGAGCGTGGCGAGGTTGCCCTCGACGCTGACCTCGTAGGACGTGCCCTTGCCGTTGCCCTGGACCAGGGCGTTCCCCTCCACCGCCAGCGTGACCTTGCTCTTCTGGTTCGCCGCCATCTCCTTCATCGCGGGACCGAGCGTTCCCTTCGGATCCGCCATGATGTCGTCCACGCTCTTCCCGGCGGGCAGGGGGTAGCGCGTCTCCACCTCCAGCTTGCCGCTGCCCTTGAGCGTCCCGCCCACCTTCACGCCGCTCTCCAGGGGGAGCTTCATCCCGTCCGCCCCGACGATGGTCTTCTTCGCCTCCAGCTTCCGGCCCAGGCCGCCGCCCACCTCCACCTGGGCGGTGTCCTTGATGACGATCTCCGGGGGCTTGTCCGCGGGGAACTCGATGCGGACCGTCCGGTCCGAGCGGAGCTTGCCGTTCACGTCCCCGCTGTTCGCCAGCGGTCCGCCCGGGACGGGGAACTCCGCGGCCACCTGGGCGGCGCCCGTGCCCCGGAGCTCCACGGCGGAAATCTGTCCGCGCAGCCACGCGAGGTCGCTCTCGGGCGGCATGTCCGCCGCGCCCGCGATGTTGCACTGCGCGGCGGTCTTCATGCGGTCCATGATGGCGTTGGCCCGGGCCACGTCCTGGGGCGTCTCGAACTTGAACTCCACCTTGCCGCCGCCGCCGGCCAGCAGCTTGGCGTCGATCTTCCCGTTGTCGAAGCCCACGCCGCCCAGGACCTCGGAGTCCATGCTCATCTTGTAGTTGGGCCCCGGCACCCGGTTGCCACCCTCATCGGTCCGCATGCCCTGCTCGCAGCTGATCTCAATCTGCGCGCGCGTCTGGAGGCGGCCCACCTTGAAGCCGCCGTCGAAGCCACCGGACGTGGAGTACTTGTCCCCCGGCTTCATGGCCTCGATGTCCGCCTCCGAGCCCGTCGGATCGGTCGCGGCCCCCAGCACCTTGAGGGCCCCCTCCACCTTGGACTCCAGCCAGGTGAAGCCCGGCACGTTGTCGCGAGCGCTCTGCAGCAGCCGCTCCGTCGCGCTCTGCGGCTCGGCCGTGCCCCCCACGCCTCCCGCGGCCAGGGCCGGCTGTGCCTCCGCCGTGGCCTCCAGCCTCAGGCCCTCATTGCCGGGCCCGCCCGCCACGGGGCCCGCGCCAGCGGTGCCGTCCACGCCACCCGCCGCGATGCCTCCCGGGCCCCCGGCCGGAGCGGCGTGGCCGCCCGCTCCGGCCGGACCCGCCTGTCCCCCTGC
>NZ_RAWK01000077.1 GCF_003612165.1 Corallococcus aberystwythensis
CAGTCCGCGTGGGCGGGGCGACAGAACCTGCGGGACGCGTTCCACCCCCTGGACGACGTGTCGCTGGGCGTGGCCGTGCTCGGGGTGATTCGAGCCCTGGGGGTCGCGCCCGTGCTGCCGGATGCGCTCGCCGGGGTCGCGGGGCCCCATGCGGCGGTGCTCGCCTGCGTGCCCACGGCGCTGACGACGGCGGTGCTGCTGCTCCGCGTCCGGCGCGAGCGCAGCCGGATCGTGAGCTTCCTGGCCGCCACGGGCATCGCGCTCACGGTGTCACAGGCCCTGGGCACGGTCTCCGACTTCGGCTCGGCGCGGGCCGCCCTCGTGGCATCGGCCCTGGGCTTCGGCTTCGCGCTGCTCACGCTGCTTCGCGGCCAGGGCTTCGAAGCAACGAAGGGCCGGCGGCTGCTGGACGTCCTCCCGCTACCGTTCGGCGCGCGGGGCCGGGCGCTCTTCACGGATGGCTTCGCGTGCGCGGCGCTTGTCCAGGCCGCGTTCACGGCCGTCACGCTCCTCAACTGGGCCGCCCTGCCCGTCAGCGCCGAGCGGCCGGAAGCCCTGCTCGCGGGAGCGCTGCTCACGGCCGGCGCGCTCCTGGCGTTCGTGTCGCGGGGCTTCGTGGCGTTCCAGCTTCGGGGCTCGGTGTTCACGCTCGCCGCGGGCGGTGGGTTCATCGCGCTCACCGGCGTCATCAATCGCGCGGGCCGGCCGCTTCCGCCGGATGTGAGCGCATGGCGCCTGCCGCTCATCGGCATCGCGCTGTGGGCCCTGGCGCTGGGCTTGCGGCGCGTGGGGCCGTGGGTGGGCCAGCGCCTGGAGAGGCCCGGGCACGGGCCGCTGTACCACGCGGTTCCCCACCTGGGCGTGGCCGTGCTGGCCGTGCTGCTCCTGAAGTCCGCCGCCGTCGTGGGCCTGCCGGATCCATCACGCGCGCTGGGCCTGGTGCCGCCGCTCCTGGTGCTGGGGCCCGCGTTGCTGGCGGTCCTGCTCGCGGCCTCGTTCCGCTCGCGGCTCCTGGCGCACGTGGGGCTCCTGCTGGGGCTTCCTGGCGCCGCGCTCTGGGCGGCGCAGCAGTCGTTGCTGGGAAGCGCCCTGGTGGCCCTGCTGCCTCCCGACGGGCAATGGATTCGCGCCACGGCGGTACCGCTCATCAGCCCTTCGCTGGGGTGGCTGCATCCGGCGGCCTGGATGCCAGCGGACAGCACACGCTTCCTCCTGTGGCAGCGCGCGTTCGCGGGCATCGCCGCCGCCGGGCTCGTCTACGCCGGCTTCGCGGTCACGGTGGCGAGGATGGACGCGGCACGCGCGTTCTTCCGGCGGCTCTTGTCCCTGCGCCCCGATGCGAATCCCAATCCCTTCCTCCCGGCGCTGCTCCGGGAAACCTTCACGGCGGTAGCGCTCGTGGTGGCGGCGGCCTTCCTCCAGCCCGGGATGATTGCCGCGGAGCTTGTCCTCGCCACGGGTGCAGTGCTGTTCGTGGGCGGTGCCCGCGGGCCGGGGCGTGGCGTCCTGGGCGTGGGCCTGATGCTGTTCGTCCATGCGCGGGCGCACCTGTCGCCGTTTGTCGAGGCGTGGCCCGGGCCCACGCTGGCGCTGCTGGGGCTCGCGGTGGTGGTCGTCGCCCCATGGCTGGCGAAGCGGCGGGGATACGACGAGGGCCGGACGCGGCTGCGCGCCCACCTGGCCGTGCTGCCCTACTTCGCCACGGCGATGCTGTACGCACTGGCCGTGACCGGGGACACGTCGCCCACGACGGCCGTCCCGGTCCTCGTGTGGAGGATGTTCCAGGGGCTCGGCGGAACGTGGATGGCCAACATCGCGTTCCCCCTGACGCTCGCGCTGCTCGCGGCGACGCTGCTGGTCGCGGCGTTCCAGTGGCGCGGGGCGCTCTCCGGCTTCATCGCGGGGCTCGGGACGATGGTGGCGGGAGGCGCCGTCGTGGCCATGGGGATGGTGTTCCTCGCGTGGAGCCCCGACCCGGAGCTACCGACGTACCTGGAGCTCTTCACCCTGGCCGGGGCCACGCTGGCCCTGGCCGCCGCGGGGAGCGCGCTGTCCCTTCACGTGGCCCGCCGTGTGACGGCCCGCGTGCGGAGCGACGTCGCGGGGGGCATGGGCTGGGGCCGCGACCTGTGGCTGGTGGGGAGCGCGGCGCTGCTGGCGGCCGTCGCCGTGGGAGGCCGGGCCTCCGAGGACGTCCTGCCCCTGGCCCTCGCGGCCATCGCGCTGGCCGTGGGCGTGTCCCTGCATGCCGCGTGGCGCGAGCACACGGGCCGCCATGTCTACTTCGTGCAGGTGGCGGTGGTGGGCGTCTACGCGCTGGTGCGCGGGCTGTACGCGCAGGGCCTCCGCCCCGAACATGACGCCCTCTTCGCGCTGTCGCTGGGCTTCGTCCTCGTGGGCGTGACGGTGCTGGCGCGCAGGGCGGGCGTGCGCCCCGTGGAGCAGGCGACGCGGCGGTTCGCGGCGCTGCTGCCCATCGCGGTGGCGTTCATTCTTCCCAGCGATGCGACGGGGGATGCCGCCCTGTTCGCCGGAGGCTCCGGCCTGCTGTACGCCGCGCTGGGCGCGGTGGAGCGCAGCCGGATGTTCGGCACGTTCGCGGCGGCGGCCTGCAACCTGGCGCTGCTGCTCGCCGCGCTCGCGTTCGGACTGGAGGGGCTGGAGGTGTACCTGGCGCCGCTGGGGCTCTTGCTCCTGATGATGGGACAGCTCTTCACGTCCAGCCTGCCGCACGCGGCGCGCAACGCCGTGCGCATCCTGGGCGGGCTGCTCTTGTATGTGCCCGCGGCGGCGAAGCTGGCGGCCCGGATGGGCGAGTCCGAGGACGGGACATACGCGATTGTCTTTGGCGCCGTCTGCCTTCTGGGCGTGGCGGTGGGAATGGCCTTGCGGATCCGCGCCTACCTCGCGCTGGGGACGCTGTTCCTCCTGCTGGACGTGGTGGCCAACCTGCTGGACGCGGGGCTGCGGGACCACCGCATCGGCTTCCTGGTGATGACCCTGGCCGGGCTCACCATCGTCACCGGACGCGTGATGGCGACCCTCAAGCGCCAGGAGTGGGAGCTGCTGCTCCGGCGTGTGCGCGTCCAGCTGCGGGGCTGGGATTGAGCAACCGGGCGGATTCCGTGCATCGATTCGCCGCCCGGGGGCTCCTCGAAAGCGTGAACGCGACCTTCAAGACCCTGCCGGTGTGCCTGTTCCTGCTCCTGAGCGCGCGTGTGCAGGCCGCACCGCCCGTGGCCCCGAAGCCCGGGCCCACCCGGTCCGTGAGCGCCCCGTCGGACGCCGAGCGCTACGCGCGCCGCTGCCAGTCCCAGACGGCCCAGCGCATCGCCCGGCCCCAGGGCACCATGCTGTGGGGAACCAAGCGCAGCTGGGATCCAGAGAAGCCGACGGACGAGCGCACCAGCGTGCTCGTCTCCGTGGCGCTGGACGCCCCGCGGCAGGCGGATACCGGCGTGACGGCCCTGCGCTTCGACGGTGGCCGCTTGTGGGCGGTCCCCGCACCCGAAGCCGGGGCGACGGCCAGCGACGTGGTGGGCACCGTGCTCCAGGGCACCTCCAGCGACGGCAAGCCCGTGGAGGTGGCCATCTGCGGCGCGGAGCCCGCGGCGGATGACCCGGGCCGGGTCTTCTACCGCATCGAGGCCTGGAACGCGGTGGCGCGCGAGTGGGAGAACCCCTGCGTCGCGCTGGACCGCTCCCCGGCGCCCCGGGCATTCGCGGTGGGCGGCGTGTGGGACGCGAGCGGCGCCCACACCGACGCGCCGGGCCGGCTCACCTTCGCGTGTGAGAACGGCGCCATCAGCAAGTGCATCCAGTGGGGCTACGCGCCCTGGGCCTCGCGGGATGGGCAGTCCCTGGCGGGCCTCCACCAGGCGTGCACCCGGCTGGCCCGCGCGGACTACTGCGGCAACGGCCGCAGCCACACGCGCCAGGACACCACCATCGACATCTATGACCGGCTGGGCGTGCTGGAGCGCGCCACCGAGGTGACCCGCGAGTGGGACCCCGCGAAGGGCTCCTTCGAGGCCGCCTGGGCACCCGACGGCGCCACCTGCCTCTCCCGCACCCGGGACGGACGCGCGCTGGAGGGCATCCTCCAGGAGTGCCCCGGCCGGTTCCAGACGGAGGCGGCGGACACGCGCGAAGCGGGCGGGGAGACCTGCACGGTGCGCCGCTCGGACGTGAAGCCCGGGGCCGCGCTCCTGCGCAACCTGTCCTACGGGCCCCCGAAGGCGGAGCCCGCGCGGGTGCAGTAGGTCAGCCCTCGGCCGGGGGCTCGCGCTTCTCGTCGAGCAGCTGGCTGAGCGTCAGGTCCAGCTGACTGTCGACGAAGGCGATGAAGCTCTGGAAGTCCTCCGTGGAGAGGCCCAGTTGTTCCTGCAGGCGGCGCCGGGTCTCCGCGTAGACCTGCTGCTGCACCCGCTTCAGCCAGCGGGAGATGGTGGACTGATTGACGCGGAAGAGCGGCGCCATCTCATACGTGGAGAGCCGGTCGGCGAAGTGGAGGCGGAGCAGATGGCGGTCCTCGGCCGACAACGTGGCGGCGGCCTCACGCACGGCCTGACGGAAGGCCGCGTGGTGGCGGCGCTTCATCACGTCCAGCTCCGGATCCAACCCCTGGGCGGGCAGCGCCTTGAACAGCTCCTCCGCGTCGTCCTCCGTGGAGGGCTTCTCCTGGCCCCGCAGCTTGTGGGTGATGCGGCTGGCGATGACGACCACCCAGCTCAGCAGGCCGCCACGTCCCGTGTAGTCCGCGATGGCGGGCGCGTGTCCGGCGGTGGCCACCAGCAGCTTCACGCCCACGCGCTGGCGGACCTCGTCAATCATCGCGTCGGGCTGGCGCAGGCTCCGCAGCCGCTCCGGCAGCCGGGCCAGGTAGTTGCGCTCGAAGGCCTCGTGCGCGGCGGAGTGGCCCTGGAGGCAGGCGCACGCGAGGTACAGCTCCGCCAGGGACAGGCCGGAGACGAGCGGCGCGATGGGCGTGGTGGGGCTGACCGGGGGCAGCCGTTCCGCGACATGGGCCACGAAGGGCGCGGCGGGGAGCGAGACCGCGGGCCAGCGGGCCTGCGCGTCCTCCCAGGCGCGAGACAACAGGGCGTCGAGTGCCGCGAGGTCCTCCGGCGAGGGGGACACGAAACGCGTCTTCGTGTGCGAGAGGAAGGTCGCGGCCAGTGCGGGCACCTGGGACATGCGCAAGGCCATACCATGACACGCCCCGGCCCGCCTTTTACGCACCCCCCGCGCACCGGGGGGAGGCCGTGCCCGCGTGTGTCATTGAACGCCGCGCGCCGCGTGACTAGCGTGAAGGCCCTGACTCCGTGATAGCGACCCCTTCCAGCTGCCTGACCGACGAGGTCCTCGTCGAGCTCCTCGAGGACCAGCTGACGGACGAGGCGCTGGCGCAGGTGCACCGCCATGCCGCCGGATGCGGTGAGTGCCGCGGCCTGCTGGCCACGCTCACGCCCGGCATCCAGCGCTCCGAGGTGGAGGACCCGGAGCCCCCCGACGCGCGGGAGACGGACAAGCTCCCGCCGGATCCGGAGCCCTGGACGCCGCCCCCGTCGTTCGACGCCTTCCGCCTGGAGCGCCCGCTGGGCCGGGGCGGGATGGGCATCGTCTACCTGGCGCACGACACGTCGCTGGACCGGCGCGTGGCGGTGAAGTTCATGGCGGCGGCGCGGCCGGATGAACGCTTCCGCGACCTGTTCACGACGGAGGCCCGGGCGCTCGCGCGGCTCCAGCACGCGAACATCGTCAGCGTGTTCAGCGTGGGCGCGGTGGACGGCCATCCGTACATCGTCTCCGAGTACGTCGTCGGGGAGACGCTCGCGGAGCTGCCCCTGCCGGTGCCCTGGCGCCGGGTGCTGTCGCTGGGCGTGGGCCTGGCGAGGGGCTTGTCGGCGGCGCACCGGCAGGGCGTCCTGCACCGCGACCTCAAGCCCTCCAACGCGCTCGTCACGCGCGAGGGCGAGGTGAAGCTGCTCGACTTCGGCCTCGCCGAGCGCTTCGAGGTGGGCACGGAGGGGGCGTCCGGCACGCCGCTGCTCGTGGGCACCCTGCCCTATCTGGCGCCGGAGCTGCTCGCCGGAGGACCGGCGTCCGCCCGGAGCGACCTGTACGCGCTGGGCCTCATCCTCCATGAGCTGTGCACGGGTCAGGTGCCCCGCCGCGCCTCGCGCCAACCGGAGGACGCGCCGCCCCGCGCGCCGCTGGGCCCGGAGGTGGACCCGGACTTCGCCGCCCTCATCCTGCGCTGTCTCGCGGCGGATCCGCTGGAGCGCTTCGCTTCAGCGGAGGCGCTGTGCGAAGCGCTGGAGCAGCTGGAGCGCTCCATCGCCCCCGCGCCGCTCGGCGCCGGCAATCCCTATCGAGGCCTCGCGCCGTTCGCGGCGGAGCACCGGGCGCTCTTCTTCGGACGCGAGGGCGACATCCGCGCCGTGCTGGAGCGGCTGCGCACGCGGCCCCTGGTGCTGGTCGCGGGTGACTCCGGGACGGGCAAGTCCTCGCTGTGCCGCGCGGGGGTGCTGCCCCGGGTGGCGGCCGGAGACCTGGGCGACGGACGGGAGCCGCACGTCGTCACGCTGTGGCCCGGCCACCGCCCGCTCGAGGCATTCGCCGCCGCGCTCGCGCCGGTGCTGGGACGCCGGGAGGCCGAGCTCGTCACCGCGCTCACGGACACGCCGGCCTGGCTGGGACAGGCGCTGCGGGAGACGCATGCGCGCGGGCGGGGGCTGCTTCTCTTCATTGATCAGCTGGAGGAGCTGCTCACCCTCTCCGACCCCGGACAGGCCGCGCACTTCGCCCGCCTCCTGGGAGAGCTGGCCCTGCCGTCGCCGGGCGTGCGCGTGCTGCTGGCGGTGCGAGGCGACTTCCTCACGCGCCTGTGCGCGCTCCCGGGCCTGGGGGACGAAGCGGAGCGGGCGCTCTACATCCTCCGGCCGCTGTCCGCCGAAGGCGTGCGCGAGGCCATCATCGGTCCGGCCCGCGCACGGGGCGTGGCCTTCGAGTCGCCGGAGCTGGTGCAGACACTGGTCGCCTCCACGGCGCATGGCGTGGGCAGCCTGCCGCTGCTCCAGTTCGCGCTCGCGGAGCTGTGGGAGCGCCGCGACTCCGCCGGGGGCCGCATCACGCGCGCGGCGCTGGAGGCGATGGGCGGCGTGGCCGGAGCGCTGTCCCGGCATGCGGATGGCGTGCTCGCGCGCATGAGCCCCGCGGAGCACGCGGCGGCGCGGCGGCTGCTGCTCCAGCTGGTGACGGCGGAGGGCACGCGCATCGAGCGTGGCGCGGAGGACCTGGCGGACGCCTCGGATGACACGTCCCGCGCGGCGCTGCGCATGCTCGTTGAAGGGCGGCTGTTGCACACGCGCACCGTGAGCGGTCTGCCGCGATGGGAGATTGCCCACGAGTCGCTCATCCGCAGCTGGGGCACGCTGCGCGACTGGCTGGACGACGACATCGGGCACCGCGTGCTGCGCAAGCGCGTGGAGGCGGCCAGCGCGGAGTGGGACCGCCTGCGCCGCGCCAGTGAGGCCCTCTGGGGTCAGCGCCAGCTGGACGAGGTGCGGCTCCTGGAGCCCTCCACGCTGGGCACCCGGGAGCAGGCCTTCCTGGGCGCGTCCCACCGGGCCGTGCGCCGCGCGCGCTGGGGACGGGGGCTCGCGGCGCTCGTGCTCGCCCTCGCCGTCCTTGCGTCCTACGGCGGCCTGAAGCTCCAGGCGTACCTGGAGGACTCCCGCTTCATCGCCGCGGAGCTGGGCACCGCGAAGGAGGCACTCGCCTCGGGCCGTGCGCTCGCCGCGAGGGCGCTCGCGAGCCGGGAGGAGTCGCTGGCGATGTTCGATGGCCGGCCGCCCTCTTCGCAGGGTCCGGAGACCGCGACGGATGCCACGGGCCTGCGCAGCGCCGCTGAGAAGCACTGGACGGAGACGTTGGCCCTGCGCGACCAGGCGGAAGCGGCCTTCACCCGCGCCAGCCGCAGCCTGGAGCGCGGCCTGGACCGGGACCGCCATCACTCCGACACGCGCCGGCTCATCGCGGAGGTCCTGTCCGAGCGCGTCCTGCTGGCGGAAGCGTTCCACCAGCACAACGAGCGCGACGCCTGGCTCCAGCGCCTGGAGCAGGAAGTGGACGTCGCGAAGGAGGGCAAGGCCTGGCTGCGGCGCTTCCGCGAACCCGCGGAGCTGACGGTCGAAAGCACGCCCCCGGGGGCACGCGTGTCCATCGAGCGTGTCATCCGGAACGACGGGCCATTCCGCCGCGAGGCGGTTCCCGGCAACGGGACCTCGCGCTTCGTCCTCCCGGAAGGCTCGTACCTCCTTCACCTCACGCAGCCGGGACGGGTGCCGGTGGACGTTCCCGTGTTCCTCACGCACGGCGCCCGCGAGGTGGTGCGCGTCCCGCTCCCCACGCAGGTGCCCGAAGGGTACGTCTACATTCCGCCGGGGTGCTTCCTCCTGGGCAGCGCCGAACCGGAGGTCCTGCGCCGCGTCACCTTCAGTCCGCCCCTGCATCGCTACTGCCTTCCCGGCGGCTACCTGGTGGGCCGCGACGAGGTGACGTTCGGCGACTGGTTGACCTACCTGGAGGACCTGCCACCGGACGCGCCCGCGAGGAAGATCCTCGAGCAGCCGCACTTCGGCGACGGGGGCACCATCACCCTGCGGTGGAAGCAGGGCACGGGCTGGGTCTTCACCTTCTATCGCAGCCGCGAGGAGTTCCGCACCGTGACGGAAGGCGAACCCCTGCTCTACGCGGAGCGCACCCGGCACGCGAGCGTCGACTGGAAGCAACTCCCGCTGTCCGGCGTCTCCGCCCAGGACCTGGAGGGCTACGTCTACTGGCTCCACCGGACGAAGCGGCTGCCGGGAGCGCGCCTGTGCGGCCAGCATGAATGGGAGTACGCGGCCCGGGGCGCGGACGGCCGCCGCTATCCCCACGGCGACCAGCTCCAGCCCGACGACGCCAACATCGATGAGACGTATTACCGGCGGCCCCTGGCCTACGGACCGGACCCGGTGGGAACGCATCCGGCGTCGGTGAGCCCTTTCGGCCTGCGAGACATGGTGGGCAACGCCTACGAGCTCACACGCTCCGCGACACCGGAGTTCGGCAGCGTCGTGCTCCGGGGAGGCTCCTGGTACAACGACGCCTTCATGGCGACGAGCGCCGACCTCTCCCCGTATGACGCGACCGCGCGGGACGTCCGCATGGGCGCGCGCGTCTGTGCTTCCTTCGACCCGCGCTGAAGCGTTTCAGCCAATCACATACACGCGGTTCTGGATGCCGTCCTCGGTGACGTGCCGGTCCAGGCGCATCCCCAGCCGCTCCGCCACGCGCAAGGACGCGGCGTTCTCCGGGTGGATGATGGCCACCAGGGGAACCCGCGGCAGGTGCCGGGCCGCCAGGGCCAGGGCGACGCGGGACACCTCCGTCGCGTACCCGGAGCCCCAGGTCTGGGGCGTGAAGCGGTAGGCCAGGTTGAGCACGCGCTGGCCCTCCAGCTCCTTGTGGCGCAGGCCGCCCAGTCCCACGACGACGCCGGGCGCCTCCCTCTGCTCCACCAGCCAGTACCCCACGCCGTCGCGCGCCCAGTCCTCCAGCCAGAGGCCCATGATGCGCCGCGCGTCGTCCCGCGATTCCATGTAGCCGCGGCGGCTGAACCGGTTCGTCGCCGGATCCGAGTGGAGGGCGAAGACCGCTTCCAGGTCGCTCTCGCGAACAGCGCGGAGCAGCAGCCGCTCGGTGGTGATCGTGCGCTCGAAGTCCTGGATCATGCCGGGCAGCTTACGTGAGCCAGGCCCAGTCCCGGTCGTCCAGCAGCGGCGGCTGGCCCCCGCGGCGCCGGGCGGAGAGCTCCTCGCGCCAGGCCTCCCGCCCGCCTTGGAGCGGCCAGGCGCGGGACACGGTTCCCCTCGGACCGGGGGTGAAGTTGAGCAGCAGCATGCGGTTGACGCGCTCCACGGTCTCCGGCGTTGCCTCTTTGCGCAGCTGGAACTCCGCGCTGAACAGGGCGCCCTCCTCGCGGACGGCGGTTCCGGGACGAGGCCGGTCGATGAACGGCCACAGGCCCAGCAGCGGTGGCTCCACGCCTTCCAGCAGCGCCGCGTGCAGCCGGTCATGGCCATCCAGCACCAGCCACTTCGCCAGGATGTCCACGTAGAAGAGCAGCACGGGCGGCAACGTCCCGTCCCGTGCGCGCTTGCGCCAGCTCTTCACGCGTCCGTCCTCCGCGGAAGAGAGCGCGCGCAGCCCGAGCACCGCGCCCGGCCGCTGTCCGGGCAGCGTCTCCCACCAGTCCTCCTTCCACGCGAAGAGGAACCGCGTCAGGGCGGCCAGCGAGTGCGGTGGCTGCGGAGGCTGACCGAAGCCCCACTCCATGGGGGACACGGGATGCCGCTCCGCCCCCTCCGCGGAGATGGCACTCACGGGGCGCAGACACCAGTGTCCGGCGTGGAGCACGGGCAGCGGGGACTCCACCAGCGCACGCGCCAGCCGCCATCCCCACGCCTCCCACCAGGCCTCGGAGCCGGAGGGTGCCTCCACGGCCCGGACCTCGGGCGCGGACAGCCGTGGCAGGAGCCAGGGGAGCGGAGCCGTTCCCCGGAGGAAGGTGGCCCGGTCCCAGTAGGCATCGATGCGGGTCCAGAGCAGCGTCTGTCCCGCGCCGCGCAAACGGATCCGGTAGTCCGGAGTGGCCTCCAGGTGCAGGGCGGGCCGCCGCGCCCAGCGCCCCGTGGTGGGCACGTGCAGCAGCAGCCCGGGGCCGGGGGTTTCCAGTCCCCAGCTCCGGGTGTCATCCACGATGATGGAAACGCCCGGGTGCATCGCGCCGCGTTCCTCCTGGAGCCCTGTCAGCCCCCGGGAGCGTACCTCGTACGCCGCCCGTGCCGCCGACCGCACGCCAGGCATGCGGCCGTGCGTGGAGCGCCCGTGCCCCCCTGCCATCCCGGGACGGCTGCCTCCACCTTGAGGGCAGGAGGTGATGGGACATGGCGGACAGGATTCTCGAGAAGCAGCACGAGCACGAACGCGAGCAGGAGCGCGAGCGGCTGCGTGAGCAGGAACAGAAGGACCTGGAGGTGGAGTCGCATCGCGGCGCCCGTCCCCTGGAGGGTTTCGCGGGAGGCCACACCACCTGGACCGGTGACCAGGACGATGGCGCCGCGGCCCGGGTGCACGCCGGAGACGCGGAGGCCTCATGGGAGGCCAGTGAGCGTCAGGCCCGGCTGGAGCCCGAGGAGCCCGAAGCCGAGGACGCCTCCGGCCTCCGCCGCGAGTAGCCCCGCCCGCAGGTTCCGCGGGGAGCCAGGCTGCTCCCCGCGGGCCGCCGGACTCAGGGCGCGCAGTAACGCAGGGACCGCAGGGTGTAGGAGCGAGGGGTGTCGGTGGCGGTCAGGATGAACGCCCCCAGTTGATGACCCGGGAGCTCATGCAGCCGCACCCAGTTCGCGGCGGCGTGAAGAGGGATGGGCGCGGGACCGGGCGTCCAGTCCGTCACGACCCCGGACGGGCTCCGTCCCCAGAGCCGGCCTTCGAAGGCGAACGAGGAGTTTCCGCCAGGAGGAGGATTGTCCACGAAGAGCACGGAGAGCCACGCCAGCTGGAGCCCCCGCGAGGTCATGATCGCGGCGAACTCGGGGGTCTGGCTCCGCGTCGTGGAGGTCAGCACCTCGGGCGCTCCGTCGCTGAAGAGCGCGCGCACCTGCAGGAACCGGGGAGTGAGGCCCTGTGATTCGCGGTAGAGCATCGTCGGCTCGCCCACGCCGCCCTCCTCCATGGGAGCCGTCAGGATCAGCCGCGGAAGGACGCTGTATTTCACGATGAAGATCCGCTCGTCTCCCAGGGAGAGGAGCTCGCGGTCATGGCGTCGCAGCCAGACGCGCGTGTCGTCGAACGAGCCTGCCCTGTTCTCATTCGCCTTCACCAGGAAGCCGCCATCCGCCAGGGCCAGGACCTCCGCCTCGGAGAGGTCCAGCGAGTCCGAGCGGTGCAGCACGCGGGGTTGGACCAGGACCTGGCCCGCGGGGTCCACGACCATGCCCCGCACCTCCCGGGCCCCCGCGAGGTCCCAGGTCCAGACCACCGCGAGCCGCTCCCCGTCCAGGGATGGGGCCACGTGCACATTCACCCAGGTCGAGGGACCGTCGAGGAGGACCTTGCCCTCGGCGGAGCCGATGGGAGCGCCTTGCTCGTCGAGCTGCAGGTAGTGCACCTGCGTGTGGTAGTTCGGCTCCGAGTACACGACGGCGTAGAAGAGCGCCGGCCCGCGCGGGGTGCGCACCAGCTGGGCCCCCGACACGCGAATGGGCGTGGGCGACAGCGGCAGGGTCGCCGAGCCCTGGAGGGTCAGCGACGCGTCGAACCGGAGCAGCTGGATGGCCGCCAGGCCGTCGGAGGAGACGAACAGGAAGCCCCCTGCCACGGCCAGGCTGTCCGCCCACTTGTCATCAGGCGCCCACTGCATCGGCGCGGCATCCGCCCACGTCGTCGGGTCCGTCACGCCGTCACAGTCGTTGTCCAGACCGTCGCAGCGCGCCTCCGACGCCTCGTAGTCCGCGCCATACGAGCGCGCCGTGCAGACCGCCTCGTAGGCGCCGTCCACCCACGCCCGCTTCGCCCCCGCGCACACGCCCTGGGTCTTCTCGCAGGGCAGGCCTTCCGCCACGCCGCTGTCGGGCGTGCCCGCGTCGTCCGTGACGCCCGCGTCCGTCCCGGCATCGACCTGCGTCCCGGCATCGACCTGCGTCCCGGCATCCCGCTCGGGAGCCGACGGGCTCGTGGAGTCTCCACAGCCCACGAGCAGCAACGCCACCACCAACGACACACTGCCCCACACCTTCATCCGCGATTGCATGTTCCCCTCTTCGTGACGCCCTGCACTGCTGGATTCCCCAACACAGAACACCTACCACGCCCGGCGCGGTCCCTCGGACCCCGGCTCACCCGCGCAGCAAGGCCAGCCCGCGCAGGAAGTCCTCCGGCAACGGCGACTCCACGTGGATGACCTGGCCTGTCGCGGAGGACGGAACCTCCAGCCGCCACGCGTGCAGGGCCTGCCGTCCCACCGCGAGCGCCGCCGCGTGCTTGCGCGCCGCCTCCGTGCCGTAGAGCGAGTCCCCCAGCACCGGGAACCCGGCCTCCGACAGCTGCACGCGGATCTGATGCGTGCGCCCCGTGTCCAGGTCGATGTCCAGCAGCGCCCCCTCCCGGAAGCGCTCGCGCACCGTGAACGTCAGCGCCGCCCGTCTGGCGGAGGGCACGCGGGTGGTGAAGCGGCGCGGATCCTTCGGGTCCCTCGCGTACGGCCCTTCCAACCGCCCGGTGTCCGGCGGCTGTCCGAGCACCAGCGTCTGGTAGCGCTTGTCCACGCGCTTCTCCTGGAACGCCTTCAAGAGCGCCGCCACCGCGTCATCCGTCCGGGCCAACGCCAGACATCCGCTCGTCTCGCGGTCCAGCCGGTGCACCACGCCCGGCTGCGCCACGCCCTCCACGTCGAACGGCGGGCACCGGGCCGCGAGCAGCCCCACCACCGACGCCGCCCGCCCCTCCGGCTCCACCACCAGCCCTGGCGGCTTGGCCACGATGACGAGCGCCGCGTCGTCGTACAGCACCGGCAGCTCCGGCCCCTCCACCGAAGCATGCGGCGACGGCCGGGGCTCCGGCGTCTCCAGCGTCAGCTCCTCGCCGCCCCACAGCTTGCGCGTGGCCTGGGCCTTCTTGCCCCGGATGCGCACCTGCCCTGAGTCCAGCAGTGCACGGGCCCGCTCCGGCGTGAGGCCCGGAACGTGCTTCGTGAGGAACCGGTCGAGCCGCTCGCCGGCAATCTCCCGGGGAACCACGAGAACCTTGTGCCGCGTCATGCCCTTCCCCGTCTCTCAAGGCAGCCAGGGAGTCAACCACCGTGTAGGCGTGCGCCCACCGAGCATGCGTCAGGGGTGCGCAGTAGAAAGGGGGCCTCCGTGGCCACCTTCCCGTTTTTCCGTTCGGGCTCCGCGCGGGCCCTGTCCCACCGCGACTTCACCCTTCTCTGGTTGGGCACGCTCGTGTCCAACATCGGCACGTGGATGGAGTCCGTCGCCCTGGGCGTCTACGTCACGCAGGTGACGGGCCAGGCCGCGTGGACGGGGGGTGTCGCGGCGCTGACGCACCTGCCCTCGCTGGTGCTCGCGCCCCTGGGCGGCGCGCTGGCGGACCGCTTCGACCGGCGCACGTTCATGGCCGTGTGCGTGTGCGCGCAGGCGCTGCTGGCGGCGCTGCTCACGGTGCTGGCCAGCACGGGGCACCTGTCCGTGCCGTGGGTGGCGGCCATCTCGCTGCTCAACGGCGCCTTCAGCACGCTGGTCATCCCCTGCGCCACGGCGCTCACGGTGGCCGTGGTGCCGAAGGAGGACCTGCACAACGCGCTCAGCCTGGACTCGGCGCAGTTCAACCTCGGCCGCATCATCGGCCCGGTGCTGGCCGCGCTCGTGCTGACGAAGGTGGGCATCGCCGGGGCGCTCTTCGTCAACACGCTGTCCTTCCTCGCCGTGCTGCTGGCGCTCGCGGGGATGCGCGGCGCGGCGGCGAATGCCCTGCCCCCGAAGGTGGAGGCGCTGTGGGCCGGCATCATGCGGGGCGTGCGCCTGGCGTGGACGGACCCGGGCATCGCGCTCGCGCTGGGCTCCGGGGCGCTGGTGGGCCTGCTCATCTCCCCCTTCGTGGGCCTGGTGCCGGTGTTCGCGCTGAAGGTGCTGGGCGGGGACGCGACCACCACGTCCCTGCTGCTCACCGCGCAGGGGACGGGGGCGGTCATCGCGGCGTTCGGCTCCGGCGCGCTCGTCGCGAGGATGGGGCGGCGGGCCTTCCTGGAGACGGCCCTGCTGCTCGTGGGGCTGTGCTCCGCGGCCTACTGGCTGTCCCCCACGCTGCCGGTGGCCCTGGTGACGCTGTTCATCCTGGGCGCGGTGTACCTCGTGGCCTTCACGGGCTTGAAGACGGTGTGCCAGGCGCGCACGCCGCCGGAGCTGCAGGCGCGCGTGAGCAGCCTGTTCCTGCTGCTGGTGAACGCGGGCTACATCCTGGGCGTCTGGGGCCAGGGCGCGCTGTCGGACCGGGTGGGCGTGCGGCCCATCACGGCGGGCTGCGCCCTGCTCTTCTTCGGCATCGTGGTGGGGATGCGGACCCTGCGCTCCCGGGGCCTGGCGGCGCTGGGCATCTGAAGCGCTCAGCTCCCCGCGGGCGCCTTCACCGGCAACAGCGCCAGCACGCGCGCGAGCACCGCGACGCCCTCCTCGTACTCCGGCAGGTCGATGTGCTCGTTGGGCGTGTGGTCCAGCGCCGCGTCGCCGGGGCCGTAGGCCACCGTGGGCACGCTCCACGCGGAGGCCACGGTGTTCCAGTCGGACGTGCCCGTCTTCAGGCGCAGCGTGGGCTTCACGCCGCGCTCGCGGATGGCCTGCTTGAAGACGCGGGAGAGCGCGTCGTTGCCGTTCGTGGACACGGCGTCCTTCTTCGCCACGGTGCGCACCGTCACGGTGGGCACGGTGGCCAGCGCCGCGAGCAGGCTGTCCGTGTCCGTGGACGGGCCGGTGCGGATGCTCACCGCGGCCGTGGCCCACTCCTCCGCCTCCGTGGCGCCGGTGTGGAAGGCGTTGAGGGAGGGCAGGTTCTGTTCGAAGAGGGACGGGCGCTCGCGGTTCCAGTCGTCACACAGGCGCCTGAGCGCGTTCCACGCATCGATGACGTGTTCAGCGGCGGCGCGGTAGTCGCGGCTCGCGGTGTGGCGGCGGCTGGCGCGGTGCTCCAGGTCCAGGCGCAACAGGCCCTTGTAGCCGAGCGTCACCGCGTGCGCGCCGCTGGGCTCGCCGTTGATGACGAAGTCCGGGGCGTACTGCTCGCGCACGTGCAGGGCTCCGCGCGTGATGGCGACCTCCTCCTCCACGCAGCCCAGCAGGAGGAACTGCTTGCCGGCGCGCTCGGCGTCGTCCAGCAGCTCCACGGCCTCGATGAACGCGCACAGCGGGCCCTTGGCGTCCACCGCGCCCCGGCCGTAGAGCTTCTGTCCCTCCAGCCGCACGGGCACTTCGCCGGGCACGGTGTCGATGTGGCCCAGGAACGCGATGACGGTGTCCCCGTCCCCGTAGCGGGCGACGGCGTTGCCCACGGCGTCGGTGTGGGCCCGCCAGCCGCGCGCGCCCAGCCGCTCCACCAGCGCGCCGGCGAAGGAGGCCTCCTGGTGGCTGGGGCTGTACTGCTCCACCATCCACCGCAACAAGTCCACGCCCGGCTCACGCGCCCGCATCCGCCCCGCCTTTGTCCCGAAGGGTGAACTTCGTGCCGCCCGCCTCTTCCAGCGCGGAGAACACCGGCCGCGCCACGCGCGACGCGCTCACGTACGCGGCAGGGACTCCGCCCTGAAGCGCCCGGCGCACGGCCTCCAGCTTGTAGCGCATGCGCCCGCCCGCGAGCGGCATGCAGCCCTCCACATCGTCGCTCACACGCACCAGCGTTCCGGGGTCCTTCGGATCCGCGAGCAGCCCCGGCACGTTGGAGAGGATGACCAGCGCCTTCGCGCCCAGCGCCGCCGCGATGGATGACGCCACGTGGTCCGCGTCCACGTTCACGAGCACGCCCTCCTCCGTCACGGCCGGAGGACACACGACAGGCACGTAGCCGCCGTCCAGGAGCGTTCCCAGGAGCGCCGCGTTCACCGAAGAGACTTCACCGGCCAGGTGCTCCCGGTCGATGCGCATCCGCCCGTCCGCGTCCTGCAACTTGAGCGGCGGGCGCCGGCGAGCGGTGAGCACGCGGCCATCCGCGCCGCACAGCCCCAGCGCGGTGACGCCCTTCGCGAGCAGCGCCAGCACCACTGCTTTGTTCACCTCACCCACCCACGCCATGGTGAGTGCGCGCAGCGTGGGCGCGTAGGTGAGGCGCACGACGTTGCCGTTCGCGGTGGTCGCCTCCGGGCGCTCCAGGCCCAGCGACCCCAGGAGCCGCTCCCCCGCCTCCGAGCCGCCGTTGACGACGACGACCCGCTCGCCCTGGCGAACGAGCTCCACCACGTCCGCGCAGACGTTCTCCAGGTCCACGCCCGCCGCGCCGCCAATCTTCACGACGACGGGACGGCGGACCGGAGTGGCGGGGTTCGAGCTCATCCGATGACGCTCGCGCCGCCGTCCACGAGCTGCACGGTGCCGGTGATGAAGGACGCGCGCTCACTGGCGAGGAACACCGCCGCGGCGGCGAACTCCTCCGGAAGGCCCACGCGCTTGAGCGGGATGTGCGCGCCCATGGCGCGAAGCCCTGCCTCCACGTCCCCCGCGGTGCCCGCGGTGCGCTCCACCGGCGGCGTGCGCATGTAGCCCGGTGCCAGCACGTTGACGGTAATGCCGGCATCGCCCAGCTCCTGCACCAGGGCGGCGGAGAAGCCGATGATGCCCATGCGCGCGAAGCCGGACAGCGCGAAGCGGGCCACCGGCCGGTGCACCGTCTCCGAGGTGATGAACAGCAGCCGTCCCCACCCGGCCTTCTTGAGGTGTGGCAGCGCCGCGAGAGCGAGGGAGATGGGCGGCAGCAACACCGCATCCGCCGCGCTCCGGTACGCATCCACGCCGAAGGTGGAGGCCGGGCCTGGAGGTGGGCCGCCGCTGTTGGTGACGACGACGTGCAGCGCGCCCAGCTTCGCGGCGACGTCATCCACCCAGCGGCGCACGTCCGCGTCGTCCTTCACGTCCACGCGGGTGGCCAGCACACGGCCACCGCGAGCCACGGACTTGAGCCGAGCTTCGGCCTGGGCCAGCCGGTCCGTGTCCCGCGCGCCGATGGCGACATGCGCGCCCTCCTTCGCCAGTTCCTCCGCGACGGCGAGCCCCAGCCCGCTGGAGCCTCCAGCGACGAGCGCGACCTTGTTGGCGAGTCCCAGTTCCATCCGCGTCCCTCCAGAAGCCGGCGCCAGCCGCGCCCGAGTAAGCCCACCGCACCACGCATCAAGGTCCCAACCGGCCCGACCGTCGGACAGGTCTCCGCTGCCCAGATGGAAGGGCAGCCATCCAGCCACCGCGCTCCCAACCGGTCCGATTGCCGGACCGGTTCCCGCAGCCTGGCTGGAGCAGCCCGCCCCCAGCCGCGTTCTCCCAACTGGTCCGACTGTCGGACCACTTTCGGCGGCTTGGCTGGAGCGGCAGCGCCCCAGCCTCGGTCCTCCAACTGGTCCGACTGTCGGACCAGTTCCCGCGCCCCGGCTGGAACAGCCCTTCCCTGCCGCCGTTCCCCAACTGGTCCGACTGTCGGACCAATTCGCGCGCTTCGGGTGGAGCAGCCCTTCCCCCGCCACCGTTCCCCAACTGGTCCGACTGTCGGACCAGTTCGTGCGCTTCGCCGCCGCCGGGGAGCCGCCATCGGGTTCTCACCTTCTCAACACCGGGGACGGAGTTCATGTCCGCAGGTTCAGGGACGGGTTCCCATGCCCGCCGCGTCCGGCGCCGCACCTCCGGTGGGAGCCTGCCGTGCGCCTCTGAAGTACCCGTACTTCGCCATCAGCGGCCACGCGAGCGCCACGGTGAGCGCCTTCGCCCCGGACGCCAGCTCCCCCTTCCATGCGTCGTCCTCGCCGCGCAGGAGCGTGGGGCCGCTGCGGAAACGGTCCGGGTTGCCGGTGACGGTGTGGTTCTTCCCCAACACCACCGTGCGGCCCTTCACCGGGTTCTGTGCGCGCGGCACGCCCACCAGGTCCAGCACCGTGTCCACGGCGCGATCCGGCGCGGCGATGAAGTCCTCGTAGCGCAGGAAGAGCGACTGGTTGGGGAACCTCCGCGTCACCTCTTCCGATGCGGCGTTGAAGCCCAGCCAGTACGCCGTGCTGCGCGCGGCGGACATGGGGACGACGTACTGCTTCGTCTTCGTCCACGAGTGCGTCACCGCGCGCGGGTCCCGCACCAGGTGCAGGTACAGCGGCCGGATGCCCTCCACGCGCGGGAGGAGCGCTGCCTCGGACGGGAACTTCCCGCTGTCCACCAGCACCGTGCTCCCCGTGGCCCTCGCGATGGTGCGGTACGTGCGCGCGAGAAAGTCCGCGTGTGCCTGGAGCGCCCGCGAATCCGCGGCCTCGTCCAGCACGCGCAGCGTGTGCCGGGTGCGCACGGCCGCCTGCTGCCGGAGCACCACCTCCGCAGCGTGCGCGCGGGGTGACAGGCCCGCCGGAACGTCGGAGGTCAGCACCGTGTTCCAGATGCCGCACTCCAACAACTGCTGGCCGCAGCCGCACAGCGTGTTGGAGCCGTTCCCGTACGCGTTCTTCCAGAGGAAGCTCAGCTCCCCCACGTGGAAGAAGCCCGGCACCTCGTTGAGGACGTTGCCCAGGATGGTGCTGCCGCTGCGGCACCAGCCGGTGATGTAGAGGACCGTGAGCTGCGCGGCCTCGGCCTTCGCGCTCGCGGTGGCCATCAGGTGAGCGACGCCACGAAGAAGTGGGTGGGCAGGTGCACCGCGAGCGTCGTGTAGACCTCGCCGTAGGCCGCCAGTCCCTCGCGCGGGAAGATGCCCGGCGGCGGCTCCGCGAACCGGATGACGGACCGCTGGCTGTCATACAGCGTCGCCGCGGCGGTGAAGTCCCCCACGATGATGGTGCCCGGGTTCACCATGCGCGTGCGGCACAGCCGGATGCCCATGGCCGCCAGGTCCGACAAGAGCGACTGCTGGCCCACCAGGTGCTCGTAGAAGTCCAACGAGTTGATGACGATGCCGTCCGCGGACCCGCCCATCTGCTCCACCTGCGCGCAGGCGTTGAGCAGCGAGGCCACTGCGTTCTTCTTCGCCGGCAGCCGCACGATGCCCGGCGTGTGCAGCAGGCCCCGCACACCGTCCCCGCCCTTGCCGATGCACAGCGCCTGGTTCTCCGCCGTGTTCAGCCGCACCAGCAGCCGGAAGTCGATGAACTGCGCCAGCGACTGCGGGTCCTCCAGCAGGTTGCGCGGCACCTGAATCCACGCGCGCGTGGGCTTGAGCGCCTGCGTGTCCTGGTGGAACTCGAAGCCCGCCTCCGGGCGCAGCTCCAGGTCCTGCACCGGTCCGGTGGGCTTCACCTGCGCGTGCGTTTCGTACCAGAAGGGCACAAGGTCGCGCTCCGCCTTGGCCGTCTTGAACATGCCGCGCACCGCGATGCGCGGACGGCGCTTGAAGCCGGGGAACGCGTCCACGATGGACGTGTCGTAGTTCACCTGCGCCTGCGGGCCATGCTTCTGGACCGCGGCCGCGAACACCTCGCCGGGGGACTTCGTGCTCAAGCTCATGGCGTGAGGCTCCTTGGAGTCAATGCTGTCTAGAGCGGATGCAGGCCCCGGAAGCCCAGGCCTTCGGTTTCCGGGCGGCCCAGCATCAGGTTCAACGCATGCACCGCCGTGCCGGCGGCGCCCTTCACCAGGTTGTCGATGGCGGCGTTCACCACGATGCGGCCCCGCTCCGCGTCCACGTCCACCGCCAGGTCACAGTGGTTCGTACCCAGCAGCGGCCCGGGCTCCGGGAACGGCGACAGGGACGCGCTGGGGCGCAGGAGCCGCACGAAGGGCTTCTCGCGGTAGCGCGTGGCGATGGCGCGCACCACCTCCGCCTCCTCCACCGGCCGCGCCGCGAAGGCGTGCACCGTCGCCAGGATGCCGCGCACGCCCGGCACCGCCGTGGCGCTGAAGTGGATGGTGGGCTCAAGCCCGGTGACTCGCGCCACCACGCCCTCCAGCTCCCCTGTGTGCCGGTGGCCTACCGGCTTGTAGCAGCGCAGCGCGTTCGCGCGCTCCGGATGGTGCGAGGAGCGGTCCGGCGTCGAGCCGCCTCCAGACGAGCCCGTCTTCGCGTCCACCACCAGCACGTCCGGGCGCGCGAGGCCCGCGTGCAGCAGCGGCAGCAGCGCCAGGAGCCCCGCGTGCGCCATGCAGCCGGGGATCGCGACGTGGCGCGCGTTCGCCAGCGCGTCGCCCATCCACTCCGGCAGTCCGTAGACGAACGCGGGCACGTCGTCCGGGCGCGGGTGCTTGCCGTACCAGCGCGCGTGCCCCGCGGCGTCCAGGCGGAAGTCCGCGCTCAGGTCCACCACGCGCTCCGCCAGCCGGGACACCTTGGACCAGCGCTGGATGAGCTCCCCCGGAGGCAGGCAGCTCACCAGCACGTCGCAGGACTCCAGCGCGTCGTGCGGCGTGTAGCGCAGCGCCGCCGCGCCGCGCAGGTGCGGGTGAGGGAAGTCCAGGCGCTTGCCGGCGAACTGGCCGGAGGTGGCCTGCACCACCTCCACGGCCGGGTGCGCGAGCAACAGGCGCAAGACCTCGCCGCCGGTGTAGCCCGCGGCTCCCAGCACCGCCACGCGCACGCTCATCGCCGCGCTCCGCCAGCTCCGCCGGCTCCGCCGGCTCCGGAGACGATGTACTCCGCGATGAGGTCCGGCAGCGGGACGCCCGTCTCGTCGATGCTCCGCGCGAACTCCACGCAGTGGTTGATTTCGTTGACGTAGATGTCGCCGCCGCGCGTCTCCAGCAGGTCCACCGCCACCATGTCCCCGCCCACCGCCTCCGCCGCGGCCTCCGCCAGCTTCGCGTGCACCACCGGCACTTCGTAGCGCTCCGGCACGGCGCCGCGCGCGGTGTTGGTGATCCAGTGCTCGGAGCGCCTCCGCAGGCCGCCCACCGCGCGGCCGATGACGTAGACGCGCAGGTCGTAGCCCGGCTTGTCCACGTACTCCTGCACCAGCGCCACGTGGTCCTGCGCGCCGCCGGTGCCAAAGCGCGTGGACAGCACGCCCTCGGCCGCGGTGCGCGAATCCAACCGGGCCACCATCCGGCCCCAGCTCCCCAGCACGGGCTTGGTCACCACCGGGTAGCCCTTCGCATCAATCGCGTCCAGGCACGCGTCCTCGTCAAAGGCCACGAACGCCCACGGCATGGGCACGCCCTTCGCGGCCAGCGCCGCGCTGGTGAGCGCCTTGTCGCCGCACAGGGAGATGGTCCGCGCGCTGTTGAGCACGCGCAGCCCCTTCATCTCCAGGAACGTGGCCAGGTAGCGCGCACGCGTGAAGGACATGCTGCGCATCAACACGGTGTCGGCCTCGGTGTCGCGCTGTCGGTCCATCGACAGCACCATCCCGGAGTCCTGCACCAGGTTGACGGCGCAGTCGCGCCTGCGCAGCGCTTCGAGGAGGAGCTTCTCCTCCGTGCGGACGCGCGTATAGACGAGGTCGACCTTGCGCATGGCGCGAGGCTACTCCCCCCAGTCTTCCTCGACCTCGGGTGCTTCCTCGAGCCGCAGGGGGTTGATGCCCACCACCTCCAGCTCGGCGGAACAGCCGTCACAGGAGAGCACCTCACCCACCACCCGGTTCCCGCCCGGCACCTGCTGTGCACACAGCGGGCACTGGTTCGGCGTCACGGACTCCGTCATCGGGTTCTGGACCTGCATGTCAGTCCCTCCTCGTTTCGGATCCCACGGCAAACACCGGGGTTCTTGGGAGCACTCCCAGGATGCGCTCGGCCACCTGCCCGCCCTCCAACCCATGGCCCTTGAGCAAGGCTTCATGCGAACCCGCGCGCGAGTCGTACCGGTCCTGAAGACCCACGCGCAGCACGCGCCGCTGGAGGTCCAGCGTGCACACCGTTTCGCACACCGCGCTGCCCAGGCCGCCCAGCACGTTGTGCTCCTCCACCGTGACCAGCAGCCGCGTGCGCGACGCCGTCTCGCGGACCGCCTCTTCGTCCAGCGGCTTCAGCGTGTGCACGTTGAGCACGCGCGCGGAGACGCCCTGCGCCTCCAGCAGCTTCGCCGCGTCCAGCGCCACGGACACGCCCACCTCGCCGTGCGCCAGGAGTCCCACGTCGTCGCCCTCGCGCAACAGCGCGGCGCGGCCCAGCTCGAACGGCGGGCGCGGAACGTCCAGCCGGGTGACGCGGTTGCGGCCCAGCCGCAGGTACACCGGCCCGTCGTACGCCAGCATCGCGCGCGTGGCGTGCACCGTCTCCAGGCCGTCCGCGGGCGACACCACCGTGAGGTTGGGCATCGCGCGCAGCACGGCCAGGTCTTCAATCGCGTGGTGCGTGGGGCCAAAGAACGCGCCCGCAACGCCGCCGTAGTCACACACCAGCTTCACGTTGGCGCGCGCATAGGCCAGGTTCAGCCGCACCTGTTCGCACGCGCGCATCACGCCAAACGCCGCGAAGCTGTGCGCGATGACGGTGTGCCCGCCGTGCGCCAGGCCACACGCCATGTCCAGCATGGTGGCCTCGCAGATGCCCAGGTTGAAGTAGCGCTGGGGGTGGCGGGCCTCGAAAGGGTCGCCTCCGCCGCCCAGGTCCGCCTCCAGGAAGAGGACTCGCGCGTCGTCTTGCGCGAACCGCGCCGCCGCGTGGCGGAACACCAGACGCGAGGACAGCTCCGGGTGCGCGGCGAGCCACGCCTCCGGCGCCTGGGCCAGGTCCACCGCCGGGGCAAGCGACGCGCTCACTGGCCGTCCTCCCCCAGCGACGCGAGCGCCCGGCGCAGGTGCTCCTGAGTGAACACCGCGTAGTGCGGCCCCTTGCCCTTGAGCATCGGCACGCCGGCGCCCTTGCGCGTCCGGGCGACGATGGCGCGCGGACGGCCGCCCACGACGGGCGCTTCCAGCGCGGCGCAGAGCGCGGGCAGGTCGTGGCCGTCCACCTCCAACGACTGGAAGCCGAACGCCTCCAGCCGCTGCACCAGCGCCTCCTGCGACAGGATGGCTTCGGTGGGCCCGTCGTTCTGACCGCCGTTGCGGTCGATGATCAGCGTCAGGCCCGTGAGCTTGCGGTGGGACGCCACCTGGAGCGCTTCCCAGTTGGAGCCCTCGCCCATCTCCCCGTCGCCACAGATGACGAAGGTGCGGTTGTGCTCCCCGCGCAGCGCATGGCCCAGCGTCAGCCCCACGCCCAGCCCCAGCCCGTGGCCCAGGCTGCCGGTGGCGAACTCCACGCCCGGCACCGCCGCGTTCACGTGCCCGGTGAAGATGCTGCCGTCCGCGTTGTACTCGCGCACCAGCGTCTCCACGTCCACGAAGCCGAACTCCGCCAGCGCCGCGTAGAGCCCCGCCGCCGCGTGTCCCTTGGACAGGATGAGGTGGTCGCGCTCCGGCGCCTTCGGTGCGCGCGGATCCACGCGCATCACCCAGCCCAGCAGCGCCACCAGGATCTCCACCATCGACAGCGAGCCACCCAGGTGACAGCCCGACGGCGTCGCCGCCAGCCGCACGATGGTCTGACGGATGCGCTTCGCCCGCTTTGGCAGCAGCGCCAGGCCCGCGTCCGACGCGGCCCCTGAAGGCCCGTCCCCGGTGCGAGCAGGCGCCACCGGTCCGCCGGAGGCCGTGGGTTCATCTGGCGTCCGCGCATCGCGCGACAGCCCGGGGGTCGTTGGATTCGCCGAGAAAGTCATGCCCGTAGCGTCGCTGTCACAGCCCCGGATTCCAGCTGTTGTGAGACACCCTAGGAAATCGCATCATGCGCCGTCAACGCGGATTTTCTTAAGATATAGATGTACGAGAAAAAACCGTCTTGCTCGGTAATCACGCGTTTTTACATGCGCGGCTCGCTCGGCATTCCCAGGCTTCGGGACACTCGGAGGAGACCTTCAAATGGGGCAGCGTTTCCATAACGCAGCGGCATTGGAGAAGGGCGCGGAGTACCGGCGGAAGGGTTGGTGGCGCGACACCACGGTGGTTGACGATCTGCGTCGCTGCGTTCAGGCGCATCCGGACAAGACCGCGATCATCGCCGCACGGTACTTTTCCAAGGACATCACGCGGCTGACGTACGCGGAGCTGGCGCGGTACATGGACCGGTTCGCGCTGGGCCTGCGCGAGCTGGGCGTGGGACGCGAGGACATCGTCGCGGTGCAGCTGCCCAACGGCTGGCACTTCACGGCGCTGGCGCTGGCGTGCGCGCGGCTGGGAGCGGTCATCGCGCCCATTCCTCCGGACTACCGGCGGCGCGAGGTGGAGTTCATCCTGGGGCGCACGGAGGCGTCCGTGTACGTGGGGCCCACGTCGTGGACGGGGCACTCACACCGGGACATGGCGCGGGACATCGCGGCGGTGCTTCCGTCCCTGCGCCACCGGGTGCTGCTGGGCAGCAACGCCGACCTCCAGGCGGGCGAGCAGGACTTCGAGCGCCACTTCATCGAGCGCGAGTGGGAGAAGGAAGCCTCGCTGGAGGGCGTGGCCCCCGCGGCCCCGGACGACGTCTGCAACATCCTCTACACGTCCGGCACCACGGGTGAGCCGAAGGGCGTGGTGCATTCCCACAACACGAACTACGGCATCACGCGCGCGCTCTGCGACACGCTGGGCATCGACGGGACGGACGTGGTGGCGCTGCCGTCGCTGCTGACGGCGTCCACGGGGTTCACGTACTCGTACCTGATGCCCATGCTGCTGGGGGCCACGGCCATCTACATGGACGTGGGCGACCCGGAGCTGACGCTCAAGCTCTTCGAGGAGCACGGCGTCACGTTCACGTACGGCATCCCCACGTACCTGATGAACCTCATCGCGTTGCAGAAGAAGCGCCAGCGCGACACCTCCTCGCTCCGGCAGCTGGCCACGGGCTCCATCCCGGTGCCGCCACACCTCATCGCGGCGGTGCGCGAGGTGTTCGGCGTGCGGCTGCACACGCTGTGGGGCATGACGGAGAACGGCGCGGTCACCATCACGCGGCATGAAGACCCGCCGGACTGGCCCAGCCAGAGCGACGGGCGCGCGGTGGCGTGGATGGAGACAAGGATTGTCCCCGCGCTCGCGGAGGACGGCACGCCGTATCCGGACGGGACGGGGCGGCTGCTGGTGCGCGGCGCCAGCCAGTGCCTCACCTACTTCAAGCGCGACGACGTGTACGCGGCGGCGGTGGACGCGGAGGGCTGGTTCGACACGGGCGACCTGGCGCGCGACGACGGCCGGGGCGGCATCCGCATCGTGGGGCGGCTCAAGGACGTCATCTTCCGGTACGGGTACAAGATCCCCGTGGTGGAGGTGGAGTCCGCGCTCTACTCGCACCCGAAGGTGAAGGAGGTCGCCGTCGTCGCGCACTCGGACGACAAGATTGGCGGCGAGCGCGTCTGCGCGGTGGTGGTGGTGCGTGAGGGTGAAGCGCCGCCGACGCTCAATGAACTGCGTGACCACCTCAAGCAGCAGGGCATGTCCAACCAGTACTGGCCGGACCGGTTGGACCTCATCGACGAGATGCCCAAGACGGCCACCGGCAAGGTGCGCAAGTACCTGCTGCGCGACCGGCTGAAGCCCGCGTGAGCGGGAGGGAGGAACGGCCTTGAATCAGAGCCCTGAAGAAGCCTCCAGCGGCACGGACACGGAAGCCAGGCTCGCGGCGTGGTGGAAGGAGCTGCTGGGCGTGGAGGTCGTGCGCCCGGAGGACCACTTCCTGGAGATTGGCGGCAACTCCCTGATGGCCACGGTCCTGTCCAACCGCATCGAGAGCGAGCTGGGCGTGGAGGTGTCCATGGCGGAGCTGTTCAACACGCTCCGCGCCGTGGCCACGCTGTGCGACGAGCTGCGCCAGGAGCAAGCCGTTTGACCCACGCCGCCCTCTCAAGGGCGGCCTCTCCTTCCCCCGGAGCGCGACATGACGACCGAGCACCCCGGCTCCCCTTCCGCCCACGCGCCGAAGTCCCCGGCGAGGTCCCGTCGCCGCGCGCCCCCGGTGGTGCCCGTCCCCCGCGACGCCCTGCTGCCGCTCTCCTTCGGGCAGCAGCGGATGTGGTTCATCGAGCAGCTCACGCCCGGGAGCATCTCCTACAACGTCCCGTACTTCGCGAGGCTCACCGGAGCGCTGGACATCCGCGCGCTGGAGCGGGCCCTGGCCGTGCTGGTGGAGCGGCACGAAGCGCTGCGCACCACCTTCGCCGTGGTGGACGGACAGCCGGTGCAGCGCATCGCCCCGTCGCTGTCCCTGACGCTGCACGTGGAGTCGTTGGAGGCGCTGCCCGCGTCCGAGCGGGAGCAGACCCTGCGGCGGATGGCGGAGGCGGAGGCGCGCGAGCCCTTCCACCTGGGCGCGGGGCCGCTGGTGCGCGTGCGGCTGTTGCGGCTGGGGGAAGCGGAGCACGTGCTGCTCCTGATGCTGCATCACATCAGCTGCGATGGCTGGTCGCTCACGGTGATGGAGCGGGAGCTCCAGGCGCTCTACGCGGCCTTCCGCGCCGGCACGACGCCCACCCTGCCCGCGCTGCCGGTGCAGTACGCGGACCATGCGGTGTGGCAGCGGCAGTGGCTCCAGGGCGAGCACCTCCAGCAGCAGCTGGAGTGGTGGCGGGGACAGCTGTCGGGAGCACCCGCCACGCTGGAGCTGCCCACGGACCGGCCCCGTCCCGCCGCGCAGTCCACGCGGGGCGCGGTGTACCGCCACGCGCTTCCTCCGGAGTTGGGGAAGGCGCTGGAGGCGCTGTGCCGTCAACAAGGCGTCACGCTGTTCATGGCGCTGCTGGGCGGCATGCACCTGCTGCTCTCACGGTTGAGCGGCCAGGACGACGTCGTCATCGGCTCGCCCATCTCCGGCCGCACGCGCCAGGAGGTGGAGCCGCTCATCGGCTTCTTCATCAACACGCTGCCCCTGCGCGTGCAGGGTGAGGGTTCGCTCGGCTTCGGGGAGATGCTGCGCCGCGTGCGCAAGACGTGCCTGGACGCGTACGCGCACCAGGAGGTGCCCTTCGAACAGCTGGTGGACGCGCTCCAGCCCGAGCGCGACCTGAGCCGCCCGCCGCTGTTCCAGGTGTTCTTCACGCTCCAGCACTCGGCCGTGCCCGCGCTGGAGCTGGAGGGGCTGAAGACGTCCGAGCTGGACTTCGAGCCGGGCGTGGCGCGCATGGACCTCACCGTCTTCCTGCGCGAGACGCCGGAAGGGCTCGTGGGGCTCTGGGAGTACAGCACCGACCTCTTCGACGCGGCCACGGTGGCGCGCTTCGCGGAGCACTACACGCGCTTGCTGGAGGCCGCGGTCGCGGAGCCGGAGCGGCCCGTGGCCACGCTGCCGTTGCTCACCGAGATGGAGCGGCGGCGTCTGCTCGACCTGGGCACGGGGGCCGCGGTCCCCTATCCGCGCGACGCGTCCCTGCCCGCCCTCTTCGCGGAGCAGGCCGCGCGCACGCCGGACGCCGTGGCCCTGGAGGCCGGAGGTCAGCGGCTCACGTACGCGGAGGTGGAGGCACGCGCCAACCAGCTCGCGCACCACCTGCGTGGGCAGGGCGTGCGCCTGGGGATGCGGGTGGGCCTGTGCGCGGGCCGGTCGCTGGAGATGGTCGTGGCGACGCTCGCCATCCTCAAGGCAGGGGGCGCTTACGTCCCGTTGGATCCGGGCTACCCCCCCGAGCGCCTGGAGTTCATGGCACATGATGCCCGCATCGCCGTGCTCCTGGTGGAGGCGGGACGCGAGTCCGCGCTGCAAGGCCTGGCCGCCCGGGTCGTGGTGCTCGACCCATCGTGGCGCCCCTTCGTACGCCAGCCGGTGGTCGCACCGGACGTGGGCATCCCCGCCGAATCACTGGCGTACGTCATGTACACGTCCGGGAGCACCGGGCGGCCCAAGGGCGTGGGCGTTCCGCACCGGGCCGTGACGCGGCTGGTGAAGGGCGTGTCCTATCTCCATGCCGGCCCGGAGGACGTCGTCCTCCAACTGGCCACGACCTCGTTTGATGCCGCGACGCTGGAGCTGTGGGGAGCGCTGCTCAACGGCGCGAAGCTGTTCCTGTACCCGCCGGTGACACCGTCACTGGAGGAACTGGAGGCGACGCTGGAGCGCGAGCGCATCAGCGTGCTGTTCCTCACCACGGCGTTCTTCGAACAGATGGCGCTGAACCGGCCCGCGGCGCTCGCACGGGTGGCGCAGGTCCTCACCGGCGGTGACGTCCTGTCACCGGTCGCCGCGCGCAAGCTGCTGGACGCGGGACGCGCGGTCGTCAACGGCTACGGCCCCACGGAGAACACCACCCTATCCACCACCTACCTGGTGAAGCGCGGCCTGGACGCACGCATGCCCGTGCCCATTGGCCGTGCGCTGGAGAACTCGCAGGCACTGGTGCTGGACGCGCGCCTGGAGCCGGTGCCGCCCGGCGTCGTGGGGGAGCTGTACGTGGGAGGTGACGGCCTCGCGTGGGGCTACCTCGACCGGCCAGACCTCACGGCGGAACGCTTCGTGCCCCATCCGTTCAGCAAGGTTCCAGGTGCCCGGCTGTACCGCACGGGTGACCGTGCGCGGTGGCTGCCTTCCGGCGAGCTGGCCTTCATGGGGCGCGCGGACACACAGGTGAAGCTGCGCGGCTTCCGCATCGAACTGGGAGAGGTTGAAACCGCCCTGCGCCACCTTCCCGGAGTGGAGGACGCCGTGGCGGACGTGCGCGAGTACGCCCCCGGCGACAAGCGGCTGGTAGCCTGGGTGGCCGGCACGAACGTGGACGTGAACGCGCTGCGCCCGCGCCTGTCCTCCCGGTTGCCGGCGCCGCTGGTCCCCTCCGCCTTCGTGAAGCTGGACCGGCTGCCGCTGACGCCCGTGGGCAAGGTGGACCGCAAGGCGCTCGCGACGCCCGTGGGCGACACGCTCATGGAGGGCGGCTACGTGGCGCCAGTCACCGCGACGGAGACGGCGGTGGCCGAGGTGTGGGCCGCGCTCCTGGGCCGCACGCGCGTGGGCACGCAGGACTCCTTCTTCGAAGCGGGTGGGCATTCGTTGCTCGCCACGCAGGTGATCTCCCGGCTGCGGGAAACGTTCGGGGTGGACCTGTCGGTGCGCGCCTTGTTCGAGGCGCCCACCGTCACCGGCCTCGCCGCGCACATCGATGCGCTGCGGTTGGAGAACAGCCGGATCCGCTCCCTTCCGTTGGTGCCCGGCCCGCGCGACGGGTGGCAGCCCCAGTCGTTCGCGCAGCAGCGGCTGTGGATCATCTCGCAGCTCGACCCGCTGGGGGCGTCCTACAACGTCCCGCTGGTGACGCGCCTGCGCGGCCCCCTGGACGCGCGAGCCCTGGAGGCCAGCCTCGTCGCGGTCCTCGAGCGCCACGCCGTCCTGCGCACCACCTTCGAGACCGTGGACGGCCAGTCGATGCAGCGCATCGGGCCGGCGGGGGACTTCACGCTGCGGCGGGAGGACGTGGACGCGGGCGCGGTCCAGGCGCGGGTGGAGGCGGAGGCCCTCCAGCCGTTCGACCTGCGGCAGGGTCCGGTGGTGCGCGCCCGGCTGCTGCGCGTCGCGGACGACGACCACGTCCTGGTGCTCGTCATCCACCACATCGTCTTCGACGGGTGGTCCATCGACGTGCTCCAGCGGGAACTGGACGCGCTCTACCCCGCGCGGGTGAAGGGCACGGAGGCGCCGTTGTCCGCCCTGCCCCTCCAGTACGTGGACTTCGCGCGCTGGCAGCGCGAGGCCTTCCAGGGCGAGGAATGGGAGGCTCACCTCACCTGGTGGCGTACTCAGCTGGACGGCGTCCCGCACGTGCTGGAGCTGCCCGCCGACAAGCCGCGCCCGGCCGTGCAGAGCTACGCGGGCTCCAGCCTCCAGGTCCCCCTGCCGCCCGGGCTGTCGCGGGCCCTGACCACCCTGGGTCAGCGCGAGGGCGCCACCCTCTTCATGACCCTGCTGGCCGGCTTCCAGGCCCTGCTGTCGCGCTACAGCGGCCAGCCGGACTTCCTCGTCGGCTCGCCCATCTCCGGCCGCAATCGCCGCGAGGTGGAGGGCCTGCTGGGCTTCTTCGTCAACACGCTGGCCCTGCGCGCGGACCTCTCTGGCGCCCCGTCCTTCCAGCAGCTGCTGGGCCGCGTGCGCGAAGCCTGCCTGGGCGCCTTCGCCCATGAGGACGTGCCCTTCGAGCAGCTGGTGGACGCGCTCAAGCCGCCGCGGGATCCGGCCCGTCCCCCGCTGGTCCAGATTCTCTTCGTCCTCCAGCGCGCCGCCGCGCCCCTCTGCCTTCCGGGCCTCCAGGCCGAGGACGTCCCGTTCCGGTCCGGCACCAGCCGCTCCGACCTGATGCTCTTCGTGCGCCAGACCGCGCACGGACTCGTCGCTTATTGGGAGTACAGCACCGCCCTCTTCGAGGAGGCGACGGTCCTGCGGATGGCCGCGCACTACGTCCGGTTGCTGGAGGGCGCGGTCGCCCATCCGGACCGGCCCGTGGCCGCGCTGTCGCTGCTCTCCGAGGAGGAGCGCCGCCAGGTCGTCGTCACCTGGAACGCGGCGAAGGACCCGTCGTTCGCGCCGGGGCTCATGCACCGGTGGGTGGAGGCCCAGGTCGCGCGCACACCGGACGCCATCGCCGTGACGGACGGCGAGTCATCGCTCACGTACGCGCGGCTGGAGGCCCGTGCGAACCAGCTCGCGCACCACCTCATCGCCCTGGGCGTCACTCCCGGCGGCGTCGTGGGCTTGTGCCTGGAGCGGTCCAGCCTGGACATGCCCGTCGCGGTGCTGGCGACGCTCAAGGCAGGAGCCGCCTACGTGCCGCTGGATCCCGCCTATCCGCGCGAGCACCTGGCGATGATGCTGGAGGACACGCGCCCGCCCGTCGTCCTCGCGCATGCGTCCTTCGTGGGCTCGCTGCCCCCGGCGCGCATCGTCACGCTGGAGGAGCAGACCGCCGCGCTGGCCGCGCGACCCGAATCCCCTCCGGCCGTGGAGGTGCCGCCCGAAGCGGGCTGCTACGTCATCTTCACGTCGGGCAGCACCGGACGGCCCAAGGGCATCGCCATGTCCCACCGGGCCCTTGGCAACATGGTGAAGTGGCTCATCCAGCGCGCCGTCCACGCCCAGGCCACCACGCTCCAGTTCGCGTCGCTCAACTTCGACGTCTCCTTCCAGGAGCTCTTCGGCACCTGGTGCCTGGGAGGCCGGCTGCTCCTGTGCTCCAGCGAGCTCCGCCGCGACCCCTCCGCGCTCCTGCGCTACCTGAGCCATCACCGCGTGGAGCGCCTCTTCCTGCCGTTCGTCGCGCTCCAGATGCTCAGCGAGGCGGCGCGCACCGCGCCGGAGCTGCCCCCGCTCAACGAGGTCATCACCGCGGGCGAACAACTCCAGGTGACGCCCGCGCTCGTCGCCCTGTTCGACCGGCTGCCCGGCTGCGTCCTGGAGAACGAATACGGTCCTTCGGAGACCCACGTCGTCACCGCCTGGCGCGCCTCGGGTCCCCCGGCCACCTGGCCCGCGCTGCCGCCCATCGGGGCGCCCCTCCCCAACGCGCAGGCCTACGTCCTGGACACGAGCGGCTCTCCCTGCGCCATCGGCATCCCAGGCGAGCTGTTCATCGGCGGCGAGGCGCTCGCCAGCGGCTACCACCGGCGCCCGGACCTCACCGCCGGGCGCTTCCTGCCGGATCCCTTCAGCGCCACGCCGGGCGCGCGGATGTACCGCACGGGCGACGTGGTGCGCTGGCTGCCGGACGGCACCCTGGAGTTCCGCGGGCGCGCCGACTCGCAGGTGAAGGTGCGCGGATTCCGCGTCGAGCTGGGTGAAGTCGAGGCCGCGCTGCTCGCGCTGCCGCTGGTGAAGGAGGCCGCGGTGACGGTGCGCGAGGAGCCCCCCGGCCCGAAGCGGCTGGTGGGGTACGTGGTGCCGCGTGAAGGGACACCGCTCACGGTGGACGCGCTTCGGGCCGGGTTGCGCCAGTCGCTCGCGGAGCACGCGGTGCCCTCCACCTTCGTGCTGCTGGAGCGCCTGCCGCTCACGCCCAGCGGCAAGGTGGACCGCCGCGCCCTGCCGGCGCCGGAGGCCCACCGCCCCGAGCTGAGCGAGGACTACCGCGCGCCCGAAGCGGGGCTGGAACAGGCGTTGTCCGCCATCTGGTCCCAGGTGCTCCACCTGGACCGGGTGGGCGCGGGCGACAACTTCTTCGACCTGGGAGGCAATTCGCTGCTGCTCCAGTCGGTGCACGCGAAGCTGGAGGCGCTGGTGGGCCGCAAGGTCTCGCTGGTGACGCTCTTCCAGTACCCCACGGTGCGCGCCCTCGCCGCGCACCTGGCGCCACCCCCGGAAGGCCCCACGCAGGTCCCCGCGCCCACGACGCCGCCCCCGGAAGCTGGGGCCCAGCGGCGCGACAACCTGCGGCGCATGGCCCAGCGGCGCGGCCGGCCGCCAGGCTCCGGATGAGCCTCGGGAGAGTCAGGGGATGAGCGCCGCCAGCTTCGCGCCCAGCGCGACGGCGTTCTCGCCGATGAGCATGGAGTTGTGGTCGCCCGGCACCGTCTCCACCCGCACCACCGCGCCCGTCGTCAGCCACTCCAGGCCCAGGTGCTCCGGCAGGGGTTCCACCACGGTGGCGGCGCGGAAGAACTGGACGGTGCCGCCCTCGAAGCGGGGCATCGGGTAGCGGACCAGCGCCTGGATGTTCGCTTCCCACACGCGCATGAAGCGGCGCTCCTGATCCGGATCCATGAAGGGCGCGGCGTGCTCCAAGTCCGCGCCCCCGCCCTTCTCCAGCGCCTTCACGATGTCGGTGGGGCCCGGGCAGTCGAACATCGCGCACAGCGGCACCGCGTGGCCCTCCGCGGTCAGCCAGCGGGCCATCTCGTAGATGACCGCGCCGCCGAAGGACGCGCCCGCGAGGAGGTACGGCCCGCGGGGTTGCAGCGCGCGCAGGCCCTCCAGGTAGGCCGTGGCCATCTCCTCCACCGACGTGTGCACGGGCCCGTCCGGATCCAGGCCCCGGGACTCGAACGCGTAGACGGCGCGGCCCTCGCCCAGGGCCTGCGCCAGCTGGCGGTAGAACACCGAGTGTCCGCCCGCCGCGTGGACGAAGAAGATCGGCGGTCCGCGCGTGCCCTGCTGGAGCGGCACCATGCCAGGAGGCAGCTGGGGCCCCTGCTCTCCGGTGCCCCCCAGCTTCCTCGCCAGCAGCTCCACCGTGGGCGCGGTCAGCATCTCCCGCAGTGGCAGCCGTTTGCCGAAGCGCTCGGACACCATCGCCAGCAGCCGCAGCGCCAGCAGCGAGTCACCGCCCAGGGAGAAGAAGTCGTCGCGGATCCCCACCTCCTCCACGCGGAACAGCTGCTGGAAGCACTCCGCCAGGGCGCGCTCCGTGGCGTCGCGGGGAGGCACGCGTGAGGAGGCTCCCCGCGGCGCGGCTCCCTGCGGCGCGGGGCGGGGCTCACGCGGGGCGCGAGGCGACGCGGCGACGGGGGCCTCCTCCAGGCTGAAGTGCACGCGATCGAAGCTGTACGTGGGCAGGTCCACGCGGCGGCGCTTCTCCCCGTCGCGGAAGCGCTCCCAGTCCACGTCCACGCCCGCGGCCCACGCCTCGCCCAGGGCCTCCAGCGCGCTCACGGCCACACCGTCCTTCGTCGGCAGGGTGGCGAGCACGGGCTGCGTCTTGCGCGCCGGGTGCTGGCGCGCGAGCGCGGTCAGCGTCGTCCCCGGGCCCACTTCGATGAGCGCGCGGTCGCCGGACTCCAGCAGGCACTCCAGCGCGTCGGAGAAGCGCACCGTGTGCCGCAGGTGCCGCACCCAGTACTCCGCGGACGTCGCCTCGCGCTCCTGGAGCCAGCGGCCGGTGAGGCTGGAGACGACGGGCAGCGTGGGAGCGCGCAGCTTCACCTTCGCCACCTCGCGCGCGAAGCCCTCCAGGAACGGCTCCAGCATCACGGAGTGCGCCGCGCGTGCGTAGCGCACCCGCTTGAACTCCACGCCCTCCTGCGTGAGCGCCGCCTCCACGGCCTCCAGCGCGGGCAGCGGCCCGGAGAGGACGCACGTCTGGGGGCCGTTGACGGCGGCCACCGACACGCCGGTCCCCAGCAGCGCCTCCACGCGGGGCACCGGCGCGAGCACCGACACCATCCCGCCCGGAGGCATGGCCTCCATGAGGCGCCCCCGCGCCACCACGAGGCCCAGCGCCTCCTCCAGCGTGAACACACCCGCGAGGCACGCGGCCACGTACTCCCCCAGCGAATGCCCCAGCAGCGCGGCAGGCTTCACGCCCCACGATAGCCAGAGCTGGGCCAGGGCCCAGTCGCACGCGAACAGCGCCGGCTGCGACCACAGCGGCCGGTCCAGCTCCCGGGCCGCGGCCTCCCGCCGGTCCGGGCCCGCGAACAGCACGTCCCGCAGGTCCGCGCCCATGGGCCCGCGAAGCAGTCCGGCGCAGGTGTCCAGCGCCGCGCGGAAGGCGGGCTCATGAAGGAACGACTCGCCCATGTTCACCCGCTGCGCGCCGCCGCCCGGGAAGAGGAACGCCGCGCCGCGCCCCTCTCCCTCGTCGAACACGGTGCGCGACGCGGAACCCGACAGCAGCGCCGCCGCATCCCCGCCCCGGCCCACCACGACGAAGCGGCGCCAGGGGAAGCGCGCCCGGCCCACCTGCAACGTGTGCGCGACGTCCGCCAACGCCTCCTGCGGATCATCACCCGCCCCCGCTC
>NZ_RAWK01000078.1 GCF_003612165.1 Corallococcus aberystwythensis
CTCCCCTTCCCGCCCTCGCGCGCGAGGCCGCCCAGGCTCCGGCCGCCGCCCGCCGCCAGCTCGAACGCTGCCGCGACACCTTCGCCTACCTGGGGGCCCGCCTGCGCCGCACGCCTCCCCGCTTCGTCGTCACCTGCGCGCGCGGCAGCTCCGACCATGCGGCCGTCTATGGCAAGTATCTGATTGAAACCACGCTGGGCCGCGCCGTCGCGTCCATGGGCCCCAGTGTCGCGTCCGTCTACAACACGCGCTCCCTGGACCTGCACGACGCGCTCTTCATCGCCGTGTCGCAGTCCGGTCAGAGCCCCGACCTGCTGCGCATGACCGAGGCCGCCCGCGCGGGAGGCGCCGTCGTGCTGGGCTTCATCAACGAGGAAGCCTCGCCCCTGGCGGCGCTGTGCGACGTGCGCATCCCGCTGTCCGCCGGCCCCGAGCACAGCGTCGCGGCCACCAAGTCCTATCTGCTCTCCGGACTCGCGTTCCTCCAACTCGTCGCGCACTGGTCGGACTCCGCGGAGCTGCATGACGCCGCCCGGCGGTTCCCGGATGCACTGGAGGCCGCGGGCAAGCTCGACTGGTGGCCGGCGCTCGCGACGCTCAAGGACGCCAGCAGCCTCTATGTCGTCGGCCGGGGCAGCGGCCTGGGCGCCGCGCTGGAGATGGCCCTCAAGCTCAAGGAGACCTGCCGCATGCACGCGGAGGCCTTCAGCACCGCGGAGGTCCTCCACGGTCCGCTCGGGCTCGTGCGGCCGGGGTTCCCCGTGATCGCGCTGGGTCAGGAGGACAGCGCCGCGCAGGGCACCCGCGACGTCGTGCAGCGCATGGTCGAACTGGGCGCGAGCGTCCACACCGCCCTGCCCGTTTCCGGCGCGCAGCACCTGCCCACGCTGCCGGACCTCCCCGCGGCGCTCGCGCCGCTGTGCCAGGTGCAGAGCTTCTACTTCGCGGTGCACCAGCTCGCGACGGCGCGCGGGCTGGATCCGGATGCGCCCGCGCACCTGCGCAAGGTCACGGAGACCGTGTGATGCCGACGGTCCTTCGGGGGGCTCGCGTCTCCACCAGGGCCCGGTGCCTTGGAGGCCGTGCATTCGTCCCGCAGAAGCTCACGGGAGTCGTGTGATGCCCATGCCCACGGTCCTTCAAGGCGCTCGCGTCTTCACGGGGGACCAGCTCCTCGAAGGACAGGCTGTCGTCCTCGAAGGCCGCACCGTCCTCGCCGTCGTTCCCCACTCCGCGCTCCCCGCCGGCGCCACCGTGCACACGCTGCCCGGTGACACGCTGCTCGCGCCCGGCTTCGTGGACGTGCAGGTCAACGGCGCGGGGGGCGTGCTCTTCAACGACACCCCCACCGGGGAGGCCGCGCTCGCCATCGCCTCCGCCATGCGTGATTGCGGCACCACCGGCCTCCTGCCCACCTTCATCACCGACGACGCCGGCCGCATGCGCGAAGCCTGCGAGGCCGCGCTCACCGCCACCGCACGCCCGGACAGCGGCGTGCTCGGCATCCACCTGGAAGGTCCCTTCATCAGCCGTGAGCGCGCGGGCGTCCACGTGTCTTCGTTCATCCGCACGCCCGACCCTCGCGACCTCGACTACCTCACCGCCCTGCCCCGCCGCTTCGCCGCGCACGGAGGCCGCGTCCTGATGACGCTCGCTCCCGAGTGCGTGGACGACGCCACCCTGCGCCGCCTCTCCACCTCCGGCGTGGTGCTCAGCGCGGGCCACACCGCCGCCACCAGCGAGCGCACCACCCAGGCCCTGCAATCCGGCGTGCGAGGCTTCACCCACTTGTTCAACGCCATGCCTCCGGTGGTGAACCGCCAGCCCGGCCCTGTCGTCGCCGCGCTCACCCATGACGACGCGTGGTGCGGCGTCATCGCGGACGGCGTGCACGTGCACGCGGACAACCTGCGCCTGCTCCTCAAGGTCAAACCGCCGGGCAAGGTGTTCCTCGTCACGGACGCCATGCCGCCCGTCGGCACGCCCGTCACGTCGTTCACCCTCCAGGGCCGCACCATCCTGCGCCGCCATGGCCGCCTGGAGACCGAGGACGGCACGCTCGCGGGCGCGGACATCGACCTCACGGCGGCGGTGCGCTACTGCGTCCACTCGCTCGGGGTGTCACTGGAGGAGGCGCTGCGCATGGCCTCGCTCCATCCCGCGACATTCATGGGACTGCACGGCCACCGGGGCCGCATCGCCCCCGGGCATCGCGCGGACCTCGTGCTGTTGAATCCGGACCTTTCCGTTCACACCACCTGGGTGGGCGGGCAGGCGAAATCCAAAGCCAGCCATTAACCCGGAAAAATGGGGACGTGACTCCTTCCGCGTGTACCGCAGGCGAGGAGAACACGAATGCGTCGTAGCAAGTGGATTGTGGGCCTGGTGGCGTCCGCGCTGACCGTGGCCGGTTGTGGCCAGGAGTCCTTCGCGCCCGAAGCCGAGGGCCCGGGCAGCGTGATGAAGGCGCCGCTGGATGCCGCGTGGGCCGTGGGCGTCGCCTACTCCGTGGGCACGCGCGTCACCTATGAAGGCCGCACCTACCAGTGCCGTCAGGCCCACACGTCCCAGGCGGACTGGACGCCTTCGGCCGTGGCGTCGCTGTGGCTCGACCTGGGTCCGGTGACGGGCGGCGGCGACACCACCGCGCCCGTCGTCACCGCGACGAGCAGCAGGACGAGCGTCACCACCGCGGGCGCCATCACCGTCTCCGGCAGCGCCACGGACGACACGGGCGTGACGAAGATCGAGATCCTGGAGAACGGAAACCTCGTCGCCACCGCGTCCTCCTATACGCGCACCTTCTCCGGCTCCGGGCAGAACGGCACGTACACGTACACCGTGAAGGCGTACGACGCCGCCGGCAACGTGGGCGCCAAGACGGTCACCGTCACCGTGGCCATCCCCTCCACCGGCGACGTCACCGCCCCGGTCGTCACCGCCAGCGCCAGCGCGTCGCGCATCACCGCCGCGGGCTCCGTCACCGTCTCCGGCAGCGCCACCGACGACACGGGCGTGACGAAGATTGAAATCCTGGAGAACGGAACCCTCGTCGCCACCGCGTCGTCGTTCAGCCGCGCGTTCTCCACGTCCGCGCAGAACGGCACGTACACGTACACCGTGAAGGCGTACGACGCGGCCGGCAACGTGGGCACGAAGACCGTGAGCGTCGTGGTGGAGCTGCCCGGCAATCCTCCTCCGGGCGGCAAGCGCATCGTCGGCTACTTCACCGCGTGGGGCATCTACGGCCGCAACTACCAGGTGTCCAACGTCCCGGCGTCGAAGCTCACGCACATCAACTACGCCTTCTCCAACATCTCCCCGGACGGCAAGTGCATCCTCGGGGACCCGTTCGCGGACATCGACAAGGGCTTCGGCTACCCCGGTGAGTGGGACCCCGGCGCGCTGCGCGGCAACTTCCGCGCGTTCAAGGAACTGAAGAAGACGAACCCGAACCTCAAGCTGCTCATCTCCATTGGCGGCTGGTCCTGGTCCAAGTACTTCTCCCAGGTGGCCGCCACCTCCGCCGCGCGCACCGCGTTCGTGAAGTCCTGCGTGGACCTGTACGTGAAGGGCCAGTTCCCCGGCGTCACCCCGGCCAACGGCGTGGGCGTGTTCGACGGCATCGACGTGGACTGGGAGTACCCCACCGGCGGCGGCCTGCCGGACAACATCAGCAGCCCCGCGGACAAGGTGAACTACACGCTGCTCATGCAGGAGTTCCGCACCCAGCTGGCCACCGTGACGGCGCAGACGGGGCAGCCCTACCTGCTCACCATCGCGTCGGGCGCGTCGCCGGACCTGCTCGCCAACAAGCAGGAGACGGTGAAGCTGGCCGGCATCCTCGATTGGATCAACGTGATGTCCTACGACTACCACGGCGCCTTCGAGAGCACGGTCAACTTCCACTCCGCGCTCAACCGCGTGACGGGCGACCCGGGCGCCAACGACGGCTTCTACACGGACGGCTCCATCGCCAAGATGCTCCAGCTGGGCGTGCCCGCCTCCAAGATTGTCCTGGGCGTGCCCTTCTACGGGCGCGGCTGGGGCAACGTGCCCAACGTGAACAACGGCCTGTTCCAGTCCGGCGTCCCCACCAAGGGCACGTGGGATGACGGCCAGTCCGGCCTCACCGGCGTGTTCGACTACAAGGACCTCAAGGCCAACTACGAGCGCGCGGGCTCCGGCTACACGAAGTTCTTCCACCCGGAGAGCAAGCAGGCCTACGTCTACAGCCCGTCCACCAAGGTGTGGGTGGCCTATGACGACCCGGAGAGCCTCGCCGCCAAGTCGGACTACATCCTGGCCAAGGGCCTGGGCGGCGCGATGTTCTGGGAGCTGAGCGGCGACGACGGCGGCCTCGTCAACGCGCTCTACAACAAGCTCCACTGACGCATCCCCCCTTCCGGGGACGCACCCACACCGGGGCCGGCACGGGCACTCCACGCCCGCGCCGGCCCTGTGCGTTTTTCCGCCGTTGCCTCCACGGGCCCACCCCGCCCCACACCGGTCCGGCGTAGAGTGGAACGCGAATTGGTTGCCTGCCCGCCGTCCGGGGCCGCATGCAGGGGAAGGCCGTGACGGGTCCGCCTGTTCACCGCCGTCATCGCCCCCTGCCTGCCCCCGGGCGCCGTCGAACTTCGAGGAGAACGGATGTCGCGTTTCACATCGCTGGCCGCACTTGTCGTGCTCACCTGTCCCGTGCTGGGGCTCGCGAAGCCGAACGCGGACGACCGGGCCCGCGAGTACGCGGCCGAAGCCGTCAAGAGCGCCAACTCGCCGCGCGGCGGCGCCTCCCTGCTGCGGATGCACGCGCTGGTGGATGACGTGGAGGACCTCACCCCGCTGGTGAGCACCTACCAGCAGATCGCCTCCCGCCGCACGTCGGACGCGAACACGCGCACCACCGCGCAGCTGCTGCTCATGGACGCGGAGCGCTCGCGCGGCCGGATGGTGCGCGCCAACGAGGTCCGCCAGTGGCTGGGCTTCGTCAACGACTACTACGTCGTCGGCGGCTTCGAGAACGAGGGCAAGGCCGGCTGCGACACGGACTTCGGTCCGGAGGCCGCCAACCTGGACCTCACCGCGCGCTACCCCGGCGCGAAGGGCCACGAGGCCAGCTGGCGCAAGCTGTCCGTCACGTCCGCGGACGGCTACGTGGACCTGGCCACCGCGGTGCGCCCCAACAAGGAGTCCGTGGCGTACGCGCTCACCTGGCTGGAGGTGCCACAGGACACGCGCGTGGCGCTGGGCCTGGGCACCTCCGGCGGCTACCGCCTGTGGGTGAACGGCCAGCTCGCCTCCAAGGAGGACCGCTACAACCTGCCCCGCCCGGACCAGACGCGCGTGTCGGTGAAGCTCAAGAAGGGCCTCAACCGCGTGCTGGTGAAGGTGTGCCAGGAGTCCGGCCCGCTGGGCTTCTACCTGCGCTCGGAGACGGCCTCCGCCCGCGCCTCGCTGCCCGCCAAGGCCCCCGCCCTGGAGCGCATGCCCGCGCCCGCGCCGCAGCCCCTGCCCACCCTCACCTCCGCGCTGCGCGCGCTGGTGGAGAAGAACCCGGACGACGCGCAGCTGCGCGGCGACTACGCCCAGGTGCTGTCCTTCTTCCGCGCCTATGACGAGCGCGAGCACACCGCCAGCGCCGAGGCCGCGCTCGCGGCGCAGAACGCCCCCAACGACGCGCGGCTTCAAGTATTGGCCGCCAACACCCAGACGGACGACCTCAACGAGCGCCGCCGCTTCCTGGAGGCCGCCGTGAAGGCGGACCCCACCTACGCCCCGGCGCGTCTGGCGCTGGCGGACCATGAGATGGACCGCGGCCACCCGGAGCGCGTGCAGCCGCTGCTCGCGCCCCTCATGGCGGTGGAGGACGGCCGCAACGTGCCGGGCGCGCGCCTGCTGCTCGCCCGCGCGGCGGAAGCCCTGGGCGAGCGCGCCCGGGCGCACGCGCTGGTGGAGGAGGCCTTCCGTCAGCAGCCGCGCGTGCCCCGCGTGGTGCGCGTGGCCGCCGCCGCGTCCCGTCAGGTGGGCCGCGACCAGGAGGCCATGGACCGCATGCGCGTGGTGCTGGCGCTGCGCTACGACGACGCCAACACCCGCCGCCAGCTGGCCTCCATGCTCGCGGACGCGGGCAAGGTGGACGCCGCGGAGCGCGAGTACGCGAAGCTCACCGACCTGAACCCCTTCGACAACGGCAGCCGCGTGCGTCTGGCGGAACTGAAGGCCGCCAACGGCGCCGTGGAGGAGGCCACCGCCCTCTTCACGGAGGCCAAGGCCCTCTCCCCGGACGAGCCGGAGGTGTACGAGCGCGAGGGCCGCGCGCTGCTGGCCGCCGGTCAGCGCGAGCCCGCCCTGGCCGCCTTCGAGAAGTCGCTGGTGCTGCGCCCGCAGAACCCCGGCCTCAAGGAGGCCCTGCGCACGCTCAAGGGCGAGTCCGAGAGCGCGGGCACCCAGTACGTGGTGGACGCGAAGCCCCTGGCCAAGGAGGCCGAGGGCTACATGAACGAGGACGCCCTGTACCTCGTGGACAACACCTACGTGCGCGTGCAGAAGAGCGGCCTGTCCAGCCGCATGCAGCAGATGGCGGTGCGCGTGTACAACCAGCGCGGCGTGGACGCGTTCCGCAGCATCCCCATCACCTACTCGCCGGACCGTCAGGAGGTGCGCGTGCTGCGCGCCCGCGTGACGAAGCCGGACGGCTCCGTGGTGGACAGCTACGGCGACGCGGACCGCAACATCAACGAGCCGTGGACGGGCATGTACTACGACGCCCGCGCGCGCATCCTGTCGTTCCCGTCGCTCTCCGCCGGGGACATGCTGGAGCTCACCTACCGCCTGGATGACACCGCGCAGGACAACCTGCTGTCGGACTACTGGGGCGACGTGGAGAGCGTGCAGGGCACCTACCCGAAGGTGCGCTTCCAGTACGTCGTGGACATGCCCAAGGAGCGGCCGCTGTACTGGAACAAGAGCCGCCTGGCGGGCGTGGAGCAGCAGCAGGAGTCCCCGGAGTCCGGCCGCGCCGTGTACCGCTTCGGCGCGAAGCACGTCTCCAAGGTGGTGCCGGAGCCGGGCATGCCGGGCTGGGCGGAGGTCGCCCAGAACATCCACATCTCCACGTACAAGACGTGGGACCAGGTGGGCCACTACTGGTGGGGCCTGGTGCGGGACCAGCTCCAGCCCAACGCGGAGCTGAAGGCCACGGTGGACCAGGTGCTCACCGGCGTGGACCGCAAGGACCAGCTGGCCGTGGTGCGCGCCATCTACTCGTTCGTCGTCACCAACACCCGCTACGTGGCGCTGGAGTTCGGCATCCACGGCTTCAAGCCGTACCGCGTGGACCGCGTGCTGGCCCGCCGCTTCGGTGACTGCAAGGACAAGGCGAGCCTCATCCACTCCATGCTGAAGGTGGCGGGCGTGGACAGCCGGCTGGTGCTGCTGCGCATGCGCAACCTGGGCTCGCTGGACGCGGAGCCCGCGTCGCTGGCGGCCTTCAACCACGCCATCGCGTACGTGCCCAAGTTCGACCTGTACCTGGACGGCACCGCGGAGTTCCACGGCGCCAAGGAGCTTCCCTCCGCGGACCGCGTGGCGAACGTGCTGGTGGTGGACCCCAACGGGACGAGCAACTTCCTCACCACGCCGGAAGCGAAGGCGGAAGACAACAAGACGACGCTGGCCATGGACGTGGCGCTGCGCCCGGACGGCGGCGCGGACGTGAAGGGCCAGAGCAGCGTGGCCGGCCAGACCGCGCCGGAGTACCGCCGCGCCTACCGCCCGGAGTCCACGCGCAAGTCCACCTTCGAGCGTGCGTGGGCGCAGAGCTTCCCCGGCCTCACCGTGCGCGAGGTGAAGCTCAGCGACACCACCCGCCTGGATGACGACGTGTCGCTCGACTTCAACATGGGCATCCCGCGCTACGCGGAGGTGCTGCCCGGCGGCAGCCTGCGCTTCCTGCCCTTCGGCACGGGGCGCACCTATCAGCAGGCGTACGCGTCGCTCGCCGAGCGCCGCTTCGACCTGGTGATGCAGAGCCCCTGGGTGAACACCTTCAAGCTGCGCTACACGCTGCCTGGCGGCTACACCGTGGCGGAGCTGCCCCAGGCCGTGGAGGAGACCACCCCGTTCGGCCACGTGAAGCTCAGCTACCGCGTGGAGAACGGCGCGCTCATCGCCGACGGCGAGGTGGCCCTCTCCGTCGCCCGCATCAAGGCGGACGAGTACCCCCAGTTCCGTGAGTTCCTGGGCCGGGTGGACCGCGCCTTCGGCCGCCGCGTCCTGCTCCAGGGGCCGGGGCAGAAGACGGCTTCGCGGTAATCGCGAACACTCGCGGCGCCTGCCTGGCGCCGCTTCGCACGGAGGGCTTGACCCGGACGCGGCCCTCCGTGCTTAAGCAGATGCATGCACCGTGCACGCGCGCTCGTCCTTGGCTGCCTGCTGGTGGCGGGGGCCGCCACCGCCGCTCCCGTCGTCCAGCTTCCCGAAGGGGGACGGGCGGTGGAGGTCATCCCCAAGGGCGTGCTGTGCGGCCCCGTGCGCGGCGGCTGGGTGCTGGAGGGCCGCACGCTCAAGCCGCCCCCGCGCGCGGATGACGCCACCCGCACGCTGGAGCTGAAGGTCGCCGCGGACGAGGCCTCCTGCGCCACGGCCACCGACACCGTGGTGGTGGTGGCCACCGGGCCCTTCCCCCGCATCGACAGTGCCTCCACCACGTTCTACCCGGACGACGGGCGCCTGGAGCTCAAGGGCACCGGCCTGAAGAACGTGGCCATCGTCTGGTCCGGGACGCCCCGGGGCGTGGATCCGAAGACGGCCTCCCTGGACGGACAGGACGTCTGCCTGGAGCCCAACAGCCCCTCCGAGTGCGCCGTCCCGCTGGCGCCCGGCCTGCCCACGGACGCGGCCCTGTCATGGGTGCCCGCCTACGGCCGCAGGGGCGCGGACGTGACGACGTACGACGCCAACGGGCGCTTCCTGGACGACGAGTACTTCCGCCTGCGCCCCGGCCGCACCGTGCTCACGCGGCCCCTGGTGCAGTCCTCCGGCGTGGACCTGTCCAAGGGCCCCGGCTACGCGGCGGTGACGCACTCGGAGGCGGTCGCGTCCGTGGACTGCGGCACCGCGCGCTGCGAGGTGACGGAGGGCGCGGTGTCCATCCGCAACGTGCCGGGGCTGAACCCCACGGTGACGCTGCGTCTGCGGCTGGTGCCGCGCGTGTTCTTCGCGAAGGGGGACGCGCTGGAGACGTCCATGTCGGAGACGCTGCCCGTGCTCGCGTGTCCGCTGTCCGCGGTGGAGGGCACGGTGCTGCGCGACGCGGAGGACTCCGGGCTGGTGATGCGCCTGGACCCCGCCTGCGCGCACGACCCGCGCGGCCTCTTGTGGACGGTGAACGGCGCGCGCGTGCGCGTGGAGCGCGTGGTGAAGGCGCAGGACGGCACCTACGTGCTCTTGCGCACCAGCGGCACCAACGAGCCGCAGGTGACCGTCACCGCCATCACGTCGCGCGTGGACGGCACGGTGGTGGCGTCGGAGACGGTGGACACGAAGCCCGTGCCGGACCCTCGCGCGACGCTGGAATTGCCCGGCCACGGCACCATCGACTTCGTGCCCACCAACCGCCCGGCGGAGGTGACGGTGGCCTCCAACGGCGGCCTGGGCCGCTTCATGCTGCGCCCGCTGGGTGGGGCGTACACCGTGACGGTGCGGGAGTCCGCCACGCTCGTCCAGGGCGAGGCCACCGCGGGCGGCTTCGTGTCGCTGCGCTTCGGCTACCGGCTGCCCACACTGCCGGCGGAGCTGGCCACGTCCGACCTGTTCCTCACCAGCGAGCGCGTGCAGCGCGCGGTGCGCGAGGCCAGCGTGCCCACCAACGTGGAGAGCCTGGTGGAGTTCATCTGCGCGGACAAGGAGGGCAACGACGAGAAGCTCACGCCCAGCCGCCCGCACCGGGTGGACTACGCCATGCGCAACACCTGCCGCGTCATCATCCACCGCGAGCGCCTCACGCTGGAGGAGGGCAACCAGGAGATCACCCTGCGCGTCACCGTGACGAAGTCGGACGGCTCCGTGCGCGGTGAGAGCAGCGTGGATCAGCGCCTGTTCCTGCGCCCCAAGGGGGAGGTCCGCGTCATCCCCGTGCAGGGCAACCTGGGCCAGTACGACCGCATCCTCGTGCAGGTGGCGCACGTCGCGGATGAGTCCCGCTACGCCCTCTCCACGGTGGACCGCACGGGCCTGCCGTCCGCGCAGTGGACCGCCATCGTGCGCGGCGGCATGTTCCGCCTCTACACCATGGCCACCATCCCCGCGGGCCTCTACCGCGCGACGCAGCCCACGGGACAGCTGGCCATCAACTTCGGCGTGCTGTCGCGCCTGGCGCTGCTCAACAACGAGGGCCAGGAGCGCCTCCTGGGCATCGAGATGGGCTTGATGGGCTTGGGCCTGGTGCCGCAGTCCGGCGACATCCAGTTCCCGCCCACGCTCGCGGCCGTGCTGGGGCTGGGCCTGCGGGTGCCCATCGGCCCGGGCGCGGCGGTGGGTGCCAACGCATGGATTGCCCGCGAGTTCCGGGGCGACATCACCCGGCGCACCAGCGGCGACCCGAACACCGACACCGTGGTGCCCTCCAGCAAGTGGTCCTTCATCTTCGGCCCCAGCATCTCCGTGGGCAACGTGGGCTTCAACCTGTGAGGCGCTACTTCCCGAGCAGCCCCTTCAACAGCTGACGCACCCCGGGCGGCCCCTCCACGCGGTACCCCGCGCGCGTGTCCTTGTTGCCCGCGTGCACGGCGATGCCGCCGGGGGGCACCGCCGCGAAGAGGTCCTCGTCGGTGACGTCGTCGCCCAGGGCCAGCACGCGCACGTCCGGCCCCTCCTGCTTGAGCACCTCCGGCACGACGCGGCCCTTGTTGACGCCCTTGGGCCGCACCTCCACCACCCGGTCCCCGGGCAGGATGTGCATGGGCTCCTGGGAGAACTGCTCGAAGAGCAGCAGGCGCAGCTCGCGCGCCTGGAGCGCGCCGAACTCCGCGTCCACCTTGCGGTAGTGCCACGCGAGCGACGCCGTCTTCTCCTCCACGAATGAGCCCGTCACCCGCGCCGCGAACGCGTCCAGCACGGCCTTCACCTTCGGCTTCCACTCGAAGGACACGCCCGGCAGCGCCTGCCACGGCTGCCCCCGCCGCATGCGCGACCACAGGCCGTGCTCCGCGTGCAGGCCCACGGGCAGCTCGCCGAACCACGCCTCCAGCGTCTCGCGCGGACGGCCGCTCACGATGTGCACGGACAGGTCCGGCCGGGCGCAGAGCTCCTGGAGCAGCGTCATCAGCTCCGCGTCCGGCGCGGCCAGCTCCGGCGTGGGGGCGAAGCCCACCAGCGTGCCGTCGTAGTCCAGGAACAGCACCTTCCTGCCCAGCCCCTTCAGCGTGTCCAGGGCGGCCATGCCGTCCGGCAGCGGCGGCTTCTCCGCCTGGGAGGGCAGACCCTGGAGCCGGTCCAGGAAGCTGGCCACCCACCAGTGCACGTCGCGCGCCTTCACGCCCGCGCGCAGACCGCGCATGCGCGCCTGACGCTCGGGCTGGGGCATCTTGAGCGCCTGCTCGATGGCGTCCGCCATGTCCTCCACGTCGTAGGGGTTCACCAGCAGCGCGTCGCGCATCTCCGCCGCCGCGCCCGCGAACTCGCTGAGCACGAGCACGCCGTCCTCGTCAGGACGGGCCGCGCAGAACTCCTTGGCCACCAGGTTCATGCCGTCGCGCACGGGCGTCACCAGCATCACGTCCGCGCCCCGGTAGAGGCTGACCAGCTGCTTCTCGTTGAGGGAGCGGTAGAGGTAGTGCACGGGCGTGCTGTGCACGGTGCCGTAGAGGCCGTTGATGCGGCCCACCAATTCATCCACCGTCTCGCGGTACTCGGCATAGGCCTGCACCTGCGTGCGGCTGGGCACGGCCACCTGGATGAAGCGCAGGCGCCCGCGCAGGGACGGGTCGCGCTCCAGCACGCGCTGCACCGCGAGCAGGCGCCGGGGGATGCCCTTCGTGTAGTCCAGCCGGTCGATGCCCACGAGCAGCCGCTCGCCCTGGGCACGCCCGTGCAGCGTCTTCACCTCGTCCAGCACCGCGGGCTCCTGCGCCAGCGACTCGAAGGCGGCGGAGTCGATGCCCATGGGGAAGGCGCCCACGCGCACCTCGCGCCCCTGGAAGAGGACGCGGTCGATGTTCGTGTCCAGCCCCAGGTGCCTGAGCAGCGTGCCGGAGAAGTGCCGCACGTAGCTCACCGTGTGGAAGCCGATGAGGTCCGCGCCCAGCAGTCCCTCCAGCAGCTCCGCGCGCCGGGGCAGCGTGCTGAAGATTTCCGACGACGGGAACGGGATGTGGTGGAAGTAGCCGATGCGCGCCTGGGGCAGGCGCTTGCGCAGCATCCCGGGCACCAGCATGAGCTGGTAGTCGTGCACCCAGATGGTGTCGCCCGGCTGGTAGTGCTTCGCGGCCAGGTCGGCGAAGCGCTCGTTCGCCTTGCGGTACGCGTCCCAGTCCCGGTCCTGCCGGGGGACGCGGTCCAGCATGTAGTGGCACAGCGGCCAGAGCACCCGGTTGGAGTAGCCCTCGTAGAAGCGGCTGACCTCGCTGGCGGACAGGTACAGCGGCACGCAGCGCAGGTCCGACAGCTGCTTCTCCACCTGCGTGCGCTGGGCGTCCGTCAGCCGGGAGACATCTCCGGGCCAGCCGATCCACAGGCCTCCAGAGCGCTCATGCGGGCGGCTGAGCCCGGTGGCGAGCCCTCCGGCGCTGCGCCCCACGGAGACGGCATCCTTCTCCGCCTTGACGGTGACGGGAAGACGGTTCGAAACGAGCAGGAGTCGAGCCATAGACCCACTAGCTCTATTCACCCCTTCCGGGAATGGCTACCACCTTGTGTGCCTGGCTGACGTTTGAAGGCCCCTGGCCTGCCCGGGACCAGCCGAGCCTGTTGAGCAGCGCGGGTTCCTTGCCGGCCTTCCAGATGAACGCGTCCAGCACGTAGTGCGTGGCCTGCGGCAGCGCAAGCAGTGGCACCACGAGCGCCAGCACATCGGCCTCAAGGGCAGGTCCACCGTCGCCGAACAACACCGGGCGGTCGTGCCACACCAGCACGTCCCACAGCCCCTCCTCCAACAGCGCCAGCACCCCGAGGAACAGCAGGAAGCCCGGCAGCCCCGCGCGCAGGAGCACGCCCAGGCCGCCGAAGCCCCCTTCCGCGTGGCGCCCGCGTGCGTAGCGGAACAGGAGCGCGAAGTACGGCACGCCGTGCAGCACCACGTTCATCACGGTGAAGGCGAAGTCGTCCCGCGCCAGCACGATGCCGCCAAACCACGCCACCCACGTGGCCGCCACCAGCAGCACCTTGCCGGCCTGCACGCCCTCCCCTCGCGCGATGCGCAAGCCCTGGTGGCCCGCCCACAGCGTGAGCACCGCCGCGTGCGCGCCCAGCGCCACGGTGCCCGCCCACGCGGGGAGCCCGGCGAGGAAGTCGTTCTCCACGAACCACCAGAAGCCGCGGGGCAGGTTCGCGTGCCACCAGACGACGGGGCCCAGCGTGGCGGCGTAGACGGCCGCCGCGTCCAGGCGCCGCTCGAAGGCGGACGCGCGCGCCTTGCGGTCGTAGAGCGCCACCCAGCCGTACTGCTGGCGGATGAAGTGGAACAGCGCCACGTACGCGAACAGGCTCCAGAACACGCCCGGGGCGGCCATGTACGCGAAGACCCCCACCCCGTACGCGGCCAGCGGCGCGCCCACGTAGAGGCCCGGGCGGCGCGACACCTCCTCGCCGTCCAGGTACGTGCGGAACAGCGTGGACCAGACGTGCGCCACGTCCACGCCCACCACGAACAGGAGCCACGCCCACGCGGGGGTGTCCCCCACCGCGCCCAGCCACGGCGAGGCCAGCACGAAGGCCACGGACACGAGCGCGCTGCCGGCGAACACGGTGAGGTCCACGCCACGGCCGAACAGCCAGGCCTGCGCGGGCGAGAGGAGACGGGGCATCGGGAGCCCCAGGATAGCAAGCCCGGGCCCCTCCATGGTCACGCCTCACCCACCTGACTTCCCCGGTATCCAATCAATCCTTCGCATTTGAGCAGGGATTGAGGCGCCAACGGCTCTCACAGGGGCCAGGACCAGGCGTGCGTGTGATTCCACGGAGGCAACACGTTAGGCTTTGCCCTCGGCGCGCCCTCCTTCCCGGCGGTTTCACCCTGGAGGGGCGCCTCTCCACACCATGCGCCACGCCTCACCGGCTCCGGTCCTCCGGAACGCGTCGTCCTCCGTGCTGCTCTGCCTCCTCCTCGCCGCGCTCCCTGCTTCGGGAGCCGAACGCGCGCTGCCGTGGGAGGGGCCGGCCTTCACCGCCTCCGCCTCCGCCATGGCCGCCAGCGCCTCGAAGCTGCCCGCGCCCGCCGGGGGCGGCGACGTGGAGGTGCTCCTGCGGGAGGGGAGCTACCAGGAGCTGGGGCCCCACCGCTGGCGGACCACCCACCGCAACGTCGTGCGCATCCTCACTGCCGCGGGCGTGCGCGCGTTCGCCGAGGCCCGCGCGGAGTGGTCCCCCTGGCGCCAGCAGCGCCCCGCCCTGCGCGCGCGCGTCATCACGCCGGACGGCAGGGAGCACCCGCTGGATGAGGCGACGCTGCACGACGCGCCGGTGGAGGACGCGGCGCCGGACCTCTACAGCGACACCCGGGCGCTGCGCGCGCCGCTGCCCGCGCTGCGGCCGGGCAGCGTCGTGGAGCTGGAGTCCGTGGTGGAGGACACGCAGGCGTTCTTCGACGCGGGCGTCGTCACGCACTTCTACTTCGCCAGCCCCGTGCCCGTGCGCAAGGTGCGCCTGGCCATCGACGTGGCCCCCAGCACCCAGCTCGCGCTGCGCGTCCAGGGGCTGCCGCTGGAGCCGCTGCCGCAGCACCAGTCCGACCGCAAGCGGCTGTCCTTCGAGGGCGGCCCCTACGCCGCCCTGACGCCCCTGGAGGCGGACGGGCCCGCGGGCCAGGCCTTCCAGCCGCACGTGGCCTTCTCCACGGGCCGCTCCTGGAACGAGGTGGCCCGGGCCTATGACACCATCGTGGAGACGCAGCTGGACGGCGCGGCGCTCCAGGCCCGGGCGCGCGCGCTCGCGAAGGGGTCCAAGGACCGCCGCGTCGTCGCGCAGCGGCTGCTGGAGGAGGTGCGGGAGTCGGTGCGCTACACGGGCCTGGAGTTCGGCGCCGCCGCCATCGTCCCCGCCCCGCCGAAGCAGGTGCTCGCGCGCCAGTATGGCGACTGCAAGGAGATGTCCACGCTGCTCGTGGGCCTCTTGCGCGGCGCGGGCATTCCCGCCCACGTGGCGCTGGTGCGCTCCGGGCGCGAGGACGTGCCGGAGCTGCCGGGCATGGGCTTCTTCAACCACGCCATCGTCCACGTGCCCGGCACGCCCGCCCTGTGGATCGACCCCACGGACCCCGGCGCGGAGGCGGGCATGCTCGCCCCGGAGCTTCAGGGGCGCCACGCGCTGGTGGCCGCGCAGGACACCCAGGGGCTCACCGTCATCGACGAGGCGCCCGCGGCGGCCAACACCGCCGTCTTCACCCGCACCGTGGAGCTGTCCGACGAGGGACCGGCCCGCGTGAAGGAGACGCGCGAGCTGTCGGGCTCGCTGGCGGTGCAGTACCGCCGCATGCTGCGCGCGGTGCGGCCGGACGACCTGCGCCGCAACCTGGAGGCGCTCGCCACCGGGCAGTACCAGGGCACCCTGGAGGGGATGAAGCACACGTCGCTGGAGGAGGGCACCGGCCCCTTCCGGCTGGAGCTGGACGTCGCGTCCGCGCGCTTCGCCACCACGGGCTGGCGCAGCGTGCGGGTCCCCCTTCGCGTCGACTCTCCCCTGGCGTGGCTGCCGGACTCGCTGGACGACGTGCGGGAGCTGCTGCCGGATGAGCTGGGCCGCAAGCCCGCGCTGCCCACGAAGCGCAAGTCGGACCTGGTGCTGCCGGTGGCCTACCGCGCGGAGGTGCGCTACCGCCTGCGTCCGCCGCAGGGCTTCGGCGTGCGGACCGTGCCCCGCGACGAGACGCTGTCCCTGGGCCCCGCCACGCTCGCGCTGGGCTACACGCGCGAGTCCGACGGCGGCCTCACCGCCACCTTCCGCTTCGACACCGTGAAGCGCCGCTACACGCCCGAAGAGGTGACGGCGTTCCGCACCGCGCTGGCCACGTTCGCGCGCCGGGCGGCGGTGGAGGTGGAGCTCGAGGACCGGGGCGCGCGGCTGGTGGAGGCCGGCCGGGTGAAGGACGGCCTGGACCTCTATGAGAAGCGGCTCACGTCCCGCGCGGACTCGGCGCAGGTGCGCGCGCGCTATGCCGGCACGCTCTTGCGGCTGGGCTTTGGCGAACAGGCCCGCGCCGAGGCGCGCCGGGCGGTGGAGCAGCAGCCGTCCTCACCGCTGGTCCACCACGTGCTCGCGTGGGTCCTGCAGCATGACCTCCAGGGTCAGCGGCTGCGGCCGGGCGCGGACCTGGAGGGCGCGGTGGCGTCCTGCCGCAAGGCCATCGCGCTGGAGCCGGACAGCGTCGCCGCGAACGCGCTCCTGGCGGACCTGCTGGAGCACAACCGCGAAGGCGAGCACTTCGGCCGGGGCGCGCCGCTCACCGAGGCGGTGGCCACGTGGCGCCACCTGCGCGACGACCTGCGCGCGCAGGACGTGGACGACCGGCTCATCGCGGCGCTGTTCCGCTCGGGCGCCACCGCCGAGGCGCTGGAGGCCGCGCGCGCCGCGGCCCCCTCCGAGCTGCGGGCGAAGGTGCTGGTGATGACCACCGCGGAGCGCCAGGGCGTGGCGGAGGCCATCGCGGAGGCGGACCGCGAGTTCGAGGGGCCGGACGCGCGCCGTCAGGCGCTGGCGCTCGCGGGCAACCACCTGCTCACGCGCGGCCGCGCGGACGTGGCGGTGAAGCTCTTCGAGGCGGCGCTCAAGAACGCCTACGACCCGGACCGCCAGTTCCAGCTGGAGCTGGCGAAGAACGCCCGCGACGGCAAGAACGCGAAGAAGGAGGAGAAGGGACCGGAGGCGCTGGTGCGCCGCATCGTCAAGGCGGCCTGGACGTCGCGCGACGTGAAGGACTTCAAGGCCGCCATCCGTCCCTTCATGTCCAACCGCGACCGGGAGGACAGCACCCTGGCCCGGAAGCTGGAGCTGCTCCACGCGCAGGCCACGCGCTTCTCGCGGACCTCGCTGGACACCGTGGGCGAGTCCTCCATGGCGGACCTGGCGGTGGCGGCGCTCGACCTCAAGGCGGAGGGCCAGGAGAAGATCGGCTACCGGGTGCGGCTGAAGTTCCTGCTGGGCGCGCAGGTGTACGAGGACGCCTGGTACATCGTGACGGAGAGCAACCAGCTGCGCCTGCTGGGTTCAGTGACGGATCCCCGCCCGCTGGGCGCGGAGGCGCTGCGGTGGCTGGACGCGGGCCGTCTCAAGGAGGCCCTGGTGTGGATTGGCTGGGCCGTGGCGGACACCCGCGCGGTGGCGCCGGAGGGCCTGTCCCCCCTGGCCTCCTTCGCGAACACGCTGCGGGGCTTCTCCGGGGCTGAGGGCGTGACGCACCTGCGTGCCGCGTGCGCCTACCTGGGCGCCAGCACCGGCGACGCGCGCGTGCTCGCCGCGCTGCGGGCCCAGGCCCAGTACGCCTCCGGTGAGGAGCGGCACCGGCTGATGATGGCGCTGGCGGTGGCCCTGCGCGCGAACGGCCGCGACCCGGGCGCGGAGGTCATCCTGGACGAGGTGCGCTCGGACGTGCCGCAGTCCGCGGACGCCTTCTGGCTCAAGCGCGAGATGCTCTCAGAGCGGGGCCGGTGGGCGGAGCTGCGCCAGGTGGCCGAAAGCCGGCTCGCGGTGCTGCACACCGACAGCCTGGGCCTGGAGTCGCTGATGGTGGCCTCCCTGAACCAGGGCAACTGGGCGGGCCTGGAGGAAGCCACGCGCGAGCTGATGGACGTGGGGGGCGCGGGAGCGGACGCCTACCGGACCCTGGCCTGGGCGGCGCTGCACCGCGGCCGGGTGACGTCCCAGGACATCGCGTGGGCCCAGAAGGCCGTGCACCTGGGCGTGGAAGGAGACACGAAGCCCACCGCCCTGCTCGCCGCGCTGCTGGTGGAGTCCGGCAAGCTGGTGGAGGCGCGCAAGCTGGTGGACGACGCCATGGAAGAGGCCAGCGCGGACGCCTCGACGGACGCGGGCCTCCTCTACGCGAAGGCCCGGCTGGCGGAGGCCTTCGGGTTGGCGGAGGCGGCCCGGGGGCTCTACCGCGCCGTGCCCCGCGACGACACCTCCGACGCGCGCTCGTTCCACCGGCTGGCCCAGGCGCGCCTCCACCGCGGCCGGGGAGCAGCCCCCATCACCTCCGCGGCACGGACCGAGTGAGCGGCCCGCTCACGGCCACTCCGTGAAGCCCACCCGCCCTTGCGGTTTCCCACAGGGGTCCGCAATCACCGCCCGTTCTGCGTGATCAGAAAATACGGCCTGCAACGGCCCTGGCGGACAGCCGCCATGGAATCTTCCTCACACAAAGGTACGCGTCAAAGACAACAACCCGACACGTGTGACTAACTTGCAAGGATTTCCTTATTGGGCGTTATCATGGCTGACGACACACAGACGCAACGCTGAGTGAGGAGGCTGTCATGTCCGGAATGGCGATGATGAATGGCCTGGTGCACACCGCGGATCTCGAGTGGAAGCCACTCGGTCCTGGAACCTCCTACCGGCTGTTGCGCGTGAGCGCGGAGACGGGCGTCTGGAGCGCCATCCTGAAGATGGAGAAGGGCGCCGTCTTCGCGCCGCACAAGCACCTGGGCCCCGCGGAGATCTTCATCCTCTCCGGTTCGACGCAGGACCGCCTGGGCATCACCCGCGCGGGCGACTACGAGTTCGAGCCGCTGGGCGCCGAGCACCCCTCCACCACCGCGCTGGAGGAGTCGCTCATCCACTTCACCGCGCACGGCCCCATCGCGTTCCACGACGACAAGGGCCGCATCGTGATGCTGCTGGACTCGGAGTTCTTCCTGAAGGCGCAGGCGGAAGAGCCGCAGTACAGCCTCAAGAAGGCGGCCTGACGCACCGCCGTGTTGTGTTTCACACGTCGGGTGTCTGACATTGACACCCGACGTCAGGGCAGGCGGCCCTGTATCAGGCCGCCTCCAGCAGGCGCAGGAAGGCCCGGGCGGCGTCGGCGTCGCTGATGCCCTGGAGCCCCTCGCTCACCTGCAGCTCCGTGGACACGACGCCGGGCACGCGCGTCTGTCCGAAGCCTCCCGCCACCCAGACCCGGTCCTCCCGCGCGATGCGGTCTCGCTGGCGGTTGTAGGCCTGCGGTGAGCCGCGCAGGAACACGTGGAACATGTTCGTCTGCACGGGCTGCGGCAGCACCGTGACGCGTGCGTCCGCCGCGATGAGCGCGGTGAGCGTCTTGGCGCGCTTCACGTAGCCGGGGATGGCGGCCAGCGCCGCGTCGAAGCGCATGGCGGCGGAGGCCACCAGCGGGGCCAGGTGGTACAGGTTGCCGCCGTGCCGGTGGCGCCACACGCGCGACTCCTGGATGAAGTCCCGGCTGCCCACCAGCATGGCGCCGCCAATGCCGCCCACCATCTTGTAGAAGGACACGTAGACGGAGTCGAAGCCCTTGCAGACCTCCGCGTAGGAGCGGCCATAGAAGGGCTGGCTCTCCCAGAGCCGCGCGCCGTCCATGTGCAGCTTCACCTTCTTGTCGCGGCAGGTGCGCTTGAGCTCGTTGAGCTGCTCCCACGTCTGGAGCTGTCCGCCCAGCCAGCGCACCGGCAGCTCCACGCTGACGGAGCCCAGCACGTCACGGGACTGGGCCACGTCCTCCGCCAGCAGGGGCCGCGTCCACGGGCCCAGGTTCACCGCGCGCAGCTGGTGCAGCACGGAGTAGGCGTCGTCCTCGTGCAGCACGTGGTGCGACGACGGGTGCACGCCCACCGTGCGCACGTTGCTTGCGTCCGCGTAGATGCGCAGCGCGATGAGCTGCGCCATGGTGCCCGTGGGCATGAAGCACGCGTCCTCGAAGCCCAGCAGGTCCGCCACCTTCTTCTCGAAGGCCTGCACGAAGTCGCCGTTGCCGTAGACGTCGCTGGACACCTTCTGGCGCTGCATCCACTCGCCAATGCGCACGAACTCCGCGCCGTCGCCGGACGTGGAGCGCACGGGCAGGGACGCGGTGCAGCCCTGCCGCAGCTGTTCGTACTCGGCCGCCGAAACCGCCGGGCCCGCCGTGCCTGGCTTGGGAGCCGCCTGCGCCGCGGGGACACCCGCGAGCCCCGGTGACTTGACGGTGCGCAGGGACGGCGTGCCCCCGTCCGGAGCCGCCTCACCCCGTCCCGGGAACAGCGTGGAGCCCGCGAGCAGGCTGGTGAGTGCGAGGAACTCCGCCCGGCTGAAGCGACTGTCCGTCATGTGCCCTTCCCTCCCGCTTCCAATGGCTACAACCAACTGGCGCTCTTGAGCCCCATTCCCGTCAGGGCCCGCTCCGCGGCCTGCACGCCGAACCAGTTGGCCTCCTCGAAGAGGGCCATGCCGCCCAGGTCCGTGTGCGCGAAGTGCAGGTGCCGCCCCAGGCTCGCTTGCGCGGCGCGGCGCGCGTCCCCCCAGAGGAAGCCCGGCTGGGGCCGCACCATGGCGTGGCCCCAGCGCTGCACCTCCAGCCGCTGCGCCAGCGCGCCCACCCCGGGGTGCGCCGGCAACAGGTCCGCCATCACCAGCGCCTCCCAGTCCGCGTACGTCGCGGAGAGGGCCTTGTTGCGCTCCGCCTTCACGTCCGCGCCCGCCATGGGCAGGTACCAGGTGAGCACCGTGGGCCCGCGCGCGTCCTGGCGCAGCGACTGGTGCGAGGCCACCACGTAGCCCAGGCTCTGGCTCTCGTAGAAGACGTTGTCCCAGGCCAGCGGGAAGCCCCGCGACGCAGGGGGCGCGGACACCGTCAGGTTCGCCACCACCCACGGGCTGTAGACGAAGGCGTCCATCCACGCGGGCCGCGCCTCGCGCCAGGGCGCCACCACGTGCGCGGCGACGAAGCGCGGGCACGCCAGCACCACCTGCCGGGCATGGAAGGCCCGGGGCGCCCCGGTGCGAGCATCCAGCGCGTGCACGCGGCAGCCGTCGTCTCCCGGCTCCACCGTGTGCACCAGCACCTGCGTCTCCAGCTGGCGCGGGGTCAGCGGCGCCGCCAGCTGCTTCACCAGCCGGCCATTGCCCTCGGGCCAGGACAGGAAGCCGTCGCTGCGCTCGCCCTTCCCGTTCTGCCGCGCGGCGAAGTACCAGATGCCCGCCCAGGCGGAGACGTGCTCGGACGTGGCGCCGTAGTCGTCGCGGCACGCGTAGTCCACGAACCACTTCAGCCGGGGCGAGCGGAAGCCCTCCGCCTCCATCCACCGGGCCATGCTCACCGCGTCCAGCGCGGTCCACTCCGCGTCGTCGCTGGAGAGCGCCACCGGCACCGCGAAGGCCTTGCGCCCCTTCGCGTCGCGCGCGGCGGCGAAGGCGTTCATCCGCGCGTCGAAGCGCTCCAGCTCCGCCAGGTCCTCGGGGCTCGCGCCCGCGCGCAGGTACAGCCCTTCGTACCAGTGGCCCTTGTAGAAGACGCGCTCGTCGGGCTCCTGGATGAGCAGCTCCTCCGCGAAGGATGGGTGCCCTTCCGCGTCCACGCCGGTGACGGCGTCCATCTCCCGCAGCAGGCGCATCACCGGCCCGCGGTCCTCCAGGGGCGACGGCAGGTAGTGCGCACCCCACGGGAACGCGGACACGCCGTTGCGGCCCGAGCGCGACGTGCCCCCGGCCTCCGCCTCCAGCTCCACCACACGCAGGTCCTTCACGCCCGCGGCGGAGAGGCGCCACGCGGCGGACAGCCCGGCCACGCCCGCGCCGACAATCAGCACGTCCACCGGCTCGAAGGTCTGCGCGCGCGGCAGCGGCCCTGTGCGCAACTTGTGGCCGGTGTCCACCGCCCGGTCCACGATGGCGCCCGGCACCGGCGCGCGAGCGGCCTGCCGCGTACAGGCGCTCGCCACGGAGGCGCCCAGGAACGCGGCCACCAGCTCGCGCCGCGTCAGTTCCACCGGCGCCACTCCTCTTCGTAGTAGTGCACCAGCACCTGGTTGTTCAGCCGGTTCACCTCCGCCGGCAGCGGCGCCATGTCCGGCGAGAAGCGCGTGAGCCCCTCCAGCGTGTCCTCGTCCAGGAACGCCAGCCCCTCCGGCAGCGGGCGGTGGCGGCCCGCCGGCTCCTGCGCCACCAGCACGTAGCCCCACTCGCCAAAGGACGGCACCAGCGCGTGGTACGGCTGCGTCCAGAAGCCCGCCGCCTTGAGCGTCGTCTCCACGCACCAGAACGAGCGCCGCGCGAACAGCGGACTGGTGCTCTGGATGACCGCCACGCCGCCCGGCGTCAGGCGCTTCTTCAGGATCTTGTAGAAGCCCGTCGTGTACAGCTTCCCCAGCGCGAAGTTGTTGGGGTCCGGGAAGTCCACCACCACCACGTCCCAGGCGTTGGCGCCTTCCGCCAGGAACTGCATCGCGTCCGTGTTGATGACGCGCATCTTCGGGTGCGTCAGCGAGTGGTGGTTGAGCGCCGCCAGCTCCCCGTAGCCCGTGGCCAGCCCCGTGATGGCGGGGTCCAGGTCCACCAGCGTGACGGACTTCACGTCCGGATACTTCAGCACCTCGCGCGCCGCGAGCCCGTCCCCGCCGCCGAGGATGAGCACGTGCTCCACCTTCCGCGCGCGCACCATGGCCGGGTGCACCAGGGACTCGTGGTAGCGGTACTCGTCGATGCTGGCGAACTGGAGGTTGCCGTTGAGGAACAGCGAGAAGCCCCGCTTGCCGCGCGTGACGATGATGCGCTGGTAGGGGGAGCTCGTGGCGTGGACGACCTCGTCCGCGTAGAGCTGGTCCTCGTAGAACGTGGTGAGCCGGTCCCCCAGCGCGAAGCACACCAGCAGCCCCGCGCACAGCACCACCGCCTTGACGCGCAGGCGCACGGGGTTGGCCAGCACGGGCGCCAGCAGCCACGTGCTCCACAGCCCCACGCCCGCGTTCAAGAGGCCGAAGAGCAGCGACGTGCGCACCAGCCCCAGCTTGGGCACCAGCAACAGCGGGAAGGCCACGCTGGCGGCGAGCGCGCCCAGGTAGTCGAACGTCAGCACCTGGCTGACCAGGTCCTTGAACTTGAGCTGGTCCTGCAGGATGCGAAGCAGGAGCGGAATCTCCAGCCCCACCAGCGTGCCAATGGCCAGCACGCTGCCGTACAGGACGACGGGGAACACGCTGGTGAGCGTGAAGGTGAGGAAGAGCATCGGCGCGCACAGCCCGCCGAGCAGGGCCACGGCCAGCTCTATCTCCACGAAGCGCTGGGCCACCCCGCGCTCCACGAAGCGCGACAGGTAGCTGCCAATGCCCATGGCGAAGAGGTAGCCGCCGATGACGGTGGAGAACTGGGTGATGCTGTCCCCCAGCAGGTAGCTGGCGAGCGTCCCGACGATGAGCTCGTAGATGAGCCCGCACGTCGCGATGACGAGGACGGTGAGGAAGAGCAGCGTCTTGTTCAAAGCGTCACGTGTTTCAGCCGCTGATGGCCGCCGCGATGATGATGGCCAGGCCCAGGATGAACGAGCCGATGACGATGCCCAGCGCGACGTTCTGGTCGACTTCAATCTCCTTGTGCACGTCGTACGGGAGGATGAGGCGGATGACGTAGAAGCCGGCCACGAACACCGCCAGGCCGATGAGCGAATAGATGACGCTCGCCAGCACTCCCTGCAGGGTGACCACCACTCCGAGCAACAGCATCACTTGCCTCCCATGAATCCACCGGTCCACAAGAGCACGCCGCCGGGACCGCGCTTCACATCCCCGGTCACCCGTCCGCGCTCCTCATCACTGAACGGGGCCCAGCCCGTATAGGTGGCCCACGCGTACGCCATGAGCACCAGTCCGCCCAGGAACCTCATCGTCCACCTCCCGTTCCTACAGGTTGCTTTCCTTCCACCGCTCGGTCTCGAAGGCGTTGGCGAAGAAGAATGACAGCGCCGGAATCACCAACAGCAGCACCAGCGCGATGACGAACCAGCTCTCGTTGGGCGTGTCGTGCGTGAGCAGCACCTGGTAGCTGATGATGGGCCCTATCGTGGTCGCCGTGAGCTTCAGGCCCGGGTCGAACGACGTGGTCGTCCGCAGCACGTACCGGCCCTTGGGCACCGCCGACAGGAACACGCTGCCATTCTGGCCGCCCTCGCTCCAGGAGCCGTCGCTGTCGCGCCCGTGGTAGTAGCTGACTTCTTCGTAGAAGCTCACCACGTCCTGCGTGTCCTGGTTCACCAGGTCGCCCTGCACGCCCACCCATTGGTTGTCGAGCGACTTCGACATGAAGATCTGGGCCCGGACGTTGCCGTCCCGCTGAAGCTCGAAGGGCTCGCTGAAGTGCATGGCGCTGGGAGTGCCGGACGTCGCGTCCCGGGGCAGCGTCACCACCAGGTCCAGCACCCGCGCGTTGAGCGCGCGCGCATGGAGGAAGGCCGACAGCGCGAACAGGCCCAGCAGCCACACCGCGGACCAGCGCAGGGTGCGCATCATCGCCGCTCGGCGCACGTTGGGCTGGCTGGGCGCGATGCCCCGGGGCCTGGGCAGCGGCTCCTTCAGCCCGAACGCGTCGCGCACCTGCTCCGGGGAGAGGTACTCGCCATGCGAGTAGGTGACTTCGTTGTCGGTGGCGTCCTCGTTCAGGGAGTACGGCGGCGCGACGTACTCCGTGGCGCGCGCCTGCTCGCCCTGGAAGACCTTCCAGTAGAACTCGCCCACCACCGCGTCGGTGACGGCGGTGACGGACTGGAAGGCCTTGTAGCGGCGTCGTTCGTAGAAGGCGGACACCTGCGGCACGACGCTCGCGTCACCGGCCGCCATGGGCTTCAAGAACACCCAGTGGCCGTTGGACTCCATCAGCCAGGTGAAGCCGCGCGCCGGGTGGTAGAGCAGGTACTCCATCCACGGGTAGCGCGTGCCCTCCACCACGCACGAGCGCTCCTGGTAGCCGATGCAGATCCACTCCGCGCCGTCGAGCGTGCCCTTCTGCCCCAGCGCGAGGGCCGCGGGCAGCTCCGGCTTCTGGAGCAGCTTGAGGAAGGCCAGCTTGCCCTGCGCCACGCTCATCAGCGCGCCGCAGTACGGACACGCCACGCGCAGCGTCTGGTCCGGGGCGCGCAATTCCAGCGGGCCGTTGCAGTGGGTGCATCTCGCCTGCTGGAGCTGGACCTTGCGCACGCGCGGGCGCAGCTCCCCCGCGGGGATGCCCAGCTGCGCGAGCTCCAGCCGCTGCCCCAGGAACACCTCCGGGTCGCGGTCCCGCGTGCCGAAGTCCAGCGTGACGAACAGGCCGCGCGGGCCGGTGGCGTCCACGTAGTAGCTGTCCGCCGTGGGGTCCACGTCGCTGGGGAGCTGGCCTTCCGCGGCGGTGACGCGGCCGTGGCCGCGCTCCTCCACCACCAGCGGCCGGTTGCGCAGGCGCAGGCGGTCACCGGGGTGCAGGTCCTGCAACGCGACGCCTTCCTCCACGCCCGCGTCGGAGAGCAGGTGGAAGGCGCCCTCGGACTCGCTGAGCCAGCCGGTGCGGCCGTCGGACATCTCCACGTACCACTCGTCCCAGGGGCCGGCGCCGTGGTCCTTCTGGAGGTGTCCGACGATTTGATACGAGGTGCCGTTGACGCGGCCCTCCAGCCCCAGGCGCAGCGGGGAGTCCGTCTCCACGATGCGGGCCACCCTGCCGTGGGCCTCCAGCTCCGCGCCCACGCGCGCCACCATCGTCTGGCAGTGGCCGCACACCACGACCTGCGCCGACCCGGCGGAGAACTCCACGCTCGCGCCACACGACGGACACGCCCCCTGCGTCACGCCTCCACCCCTCTCGAAAGCTCACGCACGCGGCACGACGTGGCGCCCAGGTGCTTCGCCGCCAACGCGTCGAAGTCCGGACGCGCGCGGGTGCGGCAGCAGTAGACGTTGAGCGCGGCGAAGCCGTGCTCCGGGAAGGTGTGGACGGTCAGGTGGCTTTCGGCCAGGAGCGCCAGGCCGGTGACGCCGCCGGGCTCCGGGAAGACGTGCCACTGCGGCTGGCCCACGACCTTCAGGTCCATCAGGACCACCAGCTCCTCGAAGAGTGCCGCCAGCGCGGCCGCGTCCTTGAGCCGCTCCGGCGCGCAGCCGCTCGCGTCAACCAGCCATTCCTGTCCGGTTGTCACAGGGCAAACCTCCGGGGATGCAGACCTCTTTAACACGCTGGAGCCCGGTCGAAAGCCGCTAGGATGCGCGCCCCATGCGCACCCGATTCCTGACCGCTGGACTCCTCTGCCTCGCCCTGACCGCCTGCTCCAAGGACAAGGAGCAGCCGCCCGCCGCGAAGGCTCCCGCCGCACAGCAGCCCTCCAATTCCCAGGCGGCCACCCGCACGGTGAGCCTGCAGACGGACGCGGCCTCCGCGAAGGGCTTCCAGAAGAAGGCCCTGGAGGGCCAGGACCTCTGGGCCACGATGGAGACGAACCAGGGCACCATCGTGCTCAAGCTCTTCTCCAAGGACGCCCCCAAGACGGTGGCGAACTTCGTGGGCCTGGCGTCCGGCGAGCAGCCGTGGATCAACCCCCAGTCGGGCGGGCGCGAAGAGGGCAAGCCGCTCTACGACGGCGTCATCTTCCACCGCGTGATTCCCGACTTCATGATCCAGGGCGGCGACCCCACGGGCACCGGCCGGGGCGACCCGGGCTACCGCTTCGAGGACGAGTTCAAGAGCAACCGGGACTTCGACAAGAAGGGCCTGCTGGCCATGGCCAACGCGGGCCCGGGCACCAACGGCAGCCAGTTCTTCATCACCACGTCCACGCCGCAGTTCCTCAAGGGCCGGCACACCATCTTCGGTGAGGTGGTGAAGGGCTACGACGTGGTGGAGAAGATCGCCAACACGCCGCGCAACCGGCAGGACCGGCCGGACACGAACATGGTCATCCAGCACATCACCATCAGCGACGCGCAGCCGTGAGCCTCCGCCCGCGCCACCTGCGCACGAAGCTGGGTGAATTGAACTGCCACGTGGTGGATGCGCTCCCCGAGGGCGCGACGCCACGGCTGGTGGTGGTGCTGAGCCACGGCTTTGGCGCGCCGGGCACGGACCTGGTGGCGCTGGCCCCGGAGCTGATGATGGCCGCGCCGCGGCTGGCGCAGGCGGTGCGGTTCGTCTTCCCGGAGGCCCTGGTATCGCTGGACGCGTTGGGCATGCCCGGAGGCCGCGCGTGGTTTGAGCTTCCCATGGCCATCCTCATGGGCCAGGGGCGCGACTGGGCGCAGTACTCCCAGGCGGTGCCCCCGGGGATGCCCGCCGCGCGCCGCGCGCTGATGAGCGTGGTGGCGGCGCTCGGGGTGCCCCTGAACCAGGTGGTGCTGGGAGGCTTCAGCCAGGGCGCGATGATGTCCACGGACGTGGCGCTGCGGCTGGAGGAGTGCCCCGCCGGCCTGTGTCTGTTGTCCGGGGCCATGGTCTCCGGGGAAGAGTGGGCCCCCAAGGCCCGCGCCCGGCCGTCCCTGCCCGTGTTCCAGGGGCATGGCCGCCAGGACCCCGTGCTCCCCTACCCGGAGGGCGAGCGTCTGCGCGACCTGCTGAAGGGCGCGGGGCTGCCGGTGGAGTTCCTACCTTTCGACGGCGGGCACACCATCCCCACCGAGGAGCTGGAGCAGCTGGCGGCGTTCCTCGTGAAGCGGCTGGACGGGCGCTGACCCGCGGGACGGAGGGTTTCGCGTGTATCAGGCGAAGGAGCTGACGGTGTCCACGCGGGGCCGCGGCTTGGTGGACATCACCGGTGAGGTGCAGAAGGCGGTGAAGGGCACGGGCATCCGTGAAGGCCTGTGCACGCTGTTCCTGCACCACACCAGCGCATCGCTGCTCATCAGCGAGAACGCGGACCCCGTCGTCCAGCGCGACCTGGAGGCGTTCTTCTCCCGGCTGGTGAAGGACGGCGACCCGCTGTTCCAGCACGACGCGGAGGGACCGGACGACATGCCCGCGCACGTGCGCACGGTGCTGACGCAGGTGTCCCTGAGCATCCCGGTGAAGGACGGCGCCGCGGACCTGGGCACGTGGCAGGGCGTCTACGTCTGGGAGCACCGCACGTCCCCGCACCGCCGCCGCGTCACGGTGTCCGTGCTGGGCGGCTAGAGCCGCCCTCCCCCTGGCCGCCCGGAAGCAGTTGATCCGAAAAGCACCCGCCATTATCTAGCGCGCTAGACAATAGCGCACGAGAGAACGTGGCCTTGGAACCGAAAAACGTCGGAACACAGCTGTCCTTCGCGCTCTATGGCGCGGCCAACAGGATGGTGCGGCTGCACAAGCCGTTGCTTGAGCCGTTGGGCCTGACGTTCCCCCAGTACCTCGTGATTCTCGCGCTGCTGGAGGGTGCGCCCCTCTCCGTCGGCGAACTCGGCGCCCGCCTGGACATGGACACGGGCACCATCACGCCGCTGGTCAAGCGGCTTGGTGTGGCGGGGTTCGTCACGCGGAAGCGCGACCTTGCCGACGAACGCCGGGTGCTGGTGGACCTGACACCCCGCGGCCGCGCCCTCGAAGCCAAGGTCCGGGGCATTCCCGGGAAGATCAAGACGGCATGCCAGCTGACCGACCGGGGGCTGGACGAGCTTCGTCGCACGCTCGAGGCGCTCGCGCACCCGGCAGACAAGTGAAGTCCTCAACCCGCAGCAGGAGATTCCATCATGAAGATTGGCATTGTGGGCGTTGGGCACATCGGGAAGACCCTGGCGCGCAAGCTGGGTGCGGCCGGACATGACGTGAAGGTGGCCAACTCGCGCGGCCCGGAAACCATCGAAGCCGACGTGCTGGCCTCCGGCGCACGCGCGGTCACGGTCGAGGAAGCAGTGGCCGGCGTGGACGCCGTCATCCTCTCCATCCCCCTGAACCGCCTCCCCGGGATCGCGCCGCTCATCGCCAGCCTTCCCGCCAGCACCGTCGTCATCGACACGTCGAACTACTACCCCGCCCGCGACAGCAAGATCGCCGCCATCGAGGCCGGACAGGTCGAAAGCCTGTGGGTGACCGAGCTGCTGGGCCGGCCGGTCGTCAAGGCATGGAACTCCATCGGCTCCGCGTCTTTCGCGACCAAGGGAATGGCCCCGGGGAGCCCCGGGCGCATCGCGCTCTCCGTGGCGGCGGACCGGGACGCGGATCGCAAGGTGGGCATGAAGCTCGTCGAGGACACCGGGTTCGACGCATTCGACGCGGGCACGCTCGCGGAGTCGTGGCGGCAGCAGCCTGGGGCGCCGTGCTACTGCACCGACCTCACCCGCGAGCAGCTGCCGACGGCGCTGGCAACAGCCGAGGCGGCGCGCTTGCCCAAGCGGCGCGACCTGATGGTGGCGGCTGTCGTGGAACGGGTCGGGGACGGCACCACGAATCCCGATGCGGAGTATGGGGTCCGCCTTAGTCGCGCCTTGTACATGTAGCCCTTCAACAGCCGGCTAGAGGTCGCGGACGGTGGCGACGACGGGGGCGCTCTTGCGGCGCTTCTTCGGCGCCTCGTGGGCCTGGCCCCGGATGCGCACCCAGGTTCCCGGGTCATCCGGCATGGCGTGGACCATGGACCAGCCGGTGGGCACTTCCGGCGTGGTCCACCCGTAGAGGGCGCGAGCGTCTTTAGGGGCCAGGTTGATGCAGCCGTGGCTCACGGGTTCGCCGAAGCGGTCGTGCCAGTAGGCGGTGTGCAGGGCGAAGTCGCCCTCGAAGAACATGGTCCACGGCACGGTGGCCACGCGGTAGCTGGCGCTCCCCATGGTGCCCGTCATGTCGGCCTCTGCGAACTTCACCCAGATGCGGAAGAGCCCTTCGGGTGTATCGGTGCCGGGTTTGCCGGAGGAGATGAGCGTGGCGTAGACGGGGCGGTCGCCTTCGTAGGCGATGAGCGTCTGGGCCTCCAGGTCCACGTCCAGCCAGCGCGCGCCGGGCTCCACGATGGATGGCGACGCCAGCGGCCACGCGACGTGCAGGTCATCGCGCGCCACCCAGTGGTCCTCGGCGATGCGGACCCACTGGCCGTCGGGGGACAGCTCGCGCACGGAGACGAGCGTGCGCGGAGGAAGCACGGTCTCGCGTTCGGCGCGCGCGTCAGGGGCTTTTCGCACCATCACGTCGGTGCGAGGGGCGGCGCGGGACTGGGCCCAGGCGAAGGGCATGGGCAGGGACGCGAGGGCCTCCGCGTCCAGGCCGCTGAAGTCGGACGGGCGGTGTTCGCGCAGCACGCGCGCTTCGAAGTACTGGCCGTCGGAGGTGCGCCAGAAGGTGCGCCGGCCGACCTTCACCTGACCCAGGAGCTTCACGGTGACGGAGCCCTTGAGCAGCACGCCCTGCCGTTTCCTGCGGGCGAGCGCGAGGCTCGGGTAGGCGCGCACGCGGTGGCCCACGACACGCGCGTAGATGCCGGGCGTGAGCGCGCCCTCCTCCACGCGGGGCAGCGGGCGGACCCGGGGCTCGCGGAAGTTCTGCTCCAGGTAGCGCTCGCAGACCCAGCCACGCGGTTGCAGTTGCACCCAGGTGTCGCAATCCGGACCGCGCATCGCGCCCTGCCACGTCACGCGCATGTCCTGGGCCACGGTGCCCAGCGAGGGCGAGTCCTGCCGGGGCTCCGAGCGCACCGCGATGGAGCGGCGCACGCGCAGCGAGCCCGCGTCCGGGGCGTAGGGAATGGCGTAGGGCTCCATGCCCGCGTCAACGTCCGTGAGCGGTGCTTCGGCGACGACGTCTTCGTCCCCGTCGGTGCCCATGATGGGCGTTGTCGCGGGCTCCGGGCCCGTCTCCGTGCCGGCGTTCGCGACAGGCGCGTTCGGGTCGGAGCCCACAGCAATACCAGGCGAAGCCGGAGCGCTCCCCCCATCGAGGTTCCGCGCGATGGCGTCATCCGAGGCGGAGTCATCCGTGTCGATCAGCGGTTCGCCGTCCGGTCCCAGTTCCAGCACGGGGACCTCGGACTCGGTGATGACCTGCGGCTCCTCTTCGCCCGGCAGGGCTTCGGTGTTCGCGCCGGCGGAGGCGGATTGCGACAACGAGGGTTCCAGCGACAGCGAGCTGCCCGCGTCCTCCGGAAGGTCCACGGCGCCGAGCAGGGCTGGAGCCGTGGCATGCACGACGCCACCGTCATCGGACGGCTCGGGCGCGGTGGCCTGCCATGCGGAGTGCAGCGCCTGCGCGGACTCCGCCGGCGCGGCCTCTGGCGCAGGCACAGCGGCCTGTGCGGTCACGGTGCCCGCGTCCACCGGTGCGACGGGAACGGGCGGCTCCACCGGAGCGCACGCGAAGAGGATCAGGGGGAGTCCGAGGGGGAACCAGCGGCGGCGCATACAGGCCGCTACGGTACGGGTCCCCGCTGACATCCTCAACGTCGGCCCAGGTGCGATCTCCTGCGCGCGAAAGCGCGTGGGTGGGCAGGAGATGCGCCCCGAGCGGCGATTGCCACGAACGGCGGAAAGTGCCGTTCGTGGATCAGCTCCGGCCTTCCGTGGGCGGAATCACTTCGGGTGCCTCTGGCGCTTCCAGGAGCTTGTAGAGCGTCTTGCGGTCCACGCCCAGCAGGCGCGCGGCTTCGCTCTTGTTCCCGCCCACGTGCTGGAGCACGTGCGCCGCGTACCGCCTGGACAGCTCCGCGAGGCTGGGCAGGTCTCCCGCGAGCCCCGTCAGCCGCTTGGGCGCGTCACCGATGGGCTCCGGGAAGTCCGGCGGCCCCAGCACGCCCGTCACGTTCAGCGCGAGCGCCCGCGCCATCACGTTCTCCAGCTGCCGCACGTTGCCCGGCCAGTCGTACACCGTGAGCCGCGCCATCGCGTCCGCCGTCACCACCGGCCGCACCCCGCCCCGCGCGTGCAGCGACGCGAAGTGCTCCACCAACGCCGGGATGTCCTCGCGCCGCTCGCGCAGGGGCGGCAGGTGCAGGTGCACCACGTCCAGCCGGTACAGCAGGTCCTCGCGGAACAGCCCCTCCGCCACCCTCGCCTTCAGGTCCTTGTTCGTCGCCGCCAGCACCCGCACGTCCACCTTCACCGGGACGCTCTCGCCCACGCGGCGGATCTCCCCCTCCTGGAGCACGCGCAGGAGCTGCGACTGGACCTTCATCCCCACGTCGCCAATCTCGTCCAGGAACAGCGTTCCGCCGCTGGCCTCCTCGAACAGGCCGCGCCGCGCACCTGACGCTCCCGTGAAGCTGCCCTTCGCGTGGCCGAACAGCTCGCTCTCCATCAGCGACTCGGTGATGGCCCCACAGTCCACCGGGATGAACGACCCCGCTGAACGGGCCGAGCGCTTGTGCAGCGCTCTCGCCACCATCTCCTTGCCCGTGCCCGTCTCACCCGTAATCAGCACCGGCACGTTGCTCGTCGCCGCGCGGGCGACCTGCTTGTAGACCTCCAGCAGCGCCTGGCTGCGGCCCACCAGCGACGTGCGCTCCACCTGCTTGCGCAGCGTGCGGTTCTCCTCCACCAGCCGCTTCTGCTCCAGCGCGCGCTTGGCCACCCGCATGATGGCGTCCACGTCGAACGGCTTGGACAGGTAGTCGAAGGCGCCCAGCTGGATGCTGTCCAGCGCGCCCTCGATGTTGCCGAACGCCGTCACGACAATCACCGGCGTGTCCGGCAGGTTCGACTTCACCGTCTGGAGCACCTTCAGGCCGTCACCCGGGTCGGGCATGGCCATGTCCGTGAGCACCAGGTCGAAGGTCTGTTCGCCCATCCGCTCCGCGGCGCCCTTGGGGTCCGGAGCCTGCGTCACCGGCCCCAGCACGCCCAGGAGGCGCTGGAGCAGGTCCCGCGCATGCGGATCATCATCGACGACGAGGATTCGGGCTGTGCTCATGAGGCCTTGCGGATGGAGGGGGCGTCGCGCTGCGGCCCGGACTCCACCACAAGCGGCGCCGGAGTGCGCGCCACACGCGCGAACCGCACGCGGATCCGCGTCCCCTTGCCCTCTTCCGAGTGCACCGTGAGCGTGCCGCCGTGCGCCTCCACCACGCGCCGGGTGGTGGCCAGCCCCAGGCCGTGCCCGGGAATGCCCCGCACCTCCGCGGCCCGGAAGAACGGCTGGAACAGCGACGCCTGCGTCGCTGGGCTCATCCCCAGCCCGTTGTCCGTCACCTCCACCACCGCGTCCGCCCCTTCCGTCGCCACCCGCACCTTCACGCGCGGCTCCGGCCGCCCCGCCGTGTACTTCACCGCGTTGGACAAGAGGTTGCGCGCCACCACCTGGAGCAGCTGCGCCGGACAGTCCACCAGCACGCCCGGCTCCAGCTCGCGCTCCAGCGACACGCCCAGCGCCGTCGCCGTCTGGCTCACCTCCAACAAGAGCGTACTCACTGCGGTGTCCAACTCCCCCATGGTCCCGTCGCCCCGCGTGCCCGCGCGGCAGAAGCGCAGCAGCGCTTCAATGAGCTCCCCCATGCGCACCGCGCTGGATTCACACTGCGAAATCATCTCCAGCGCGCCCGGGTCCTTCACCGCGCCGGAGCGCCGGATGAGCGTCAGGTAGCCCTTGAGCGGTGACAGCGGCCCCATCAGGTCATGCGCCACGCGGCGGGTGAACGCATCCAGCTCCTGGTTGTGCCGCCCCAGTTCCTGCAACTGGCCCTGGATGGTGGCGTCCTGGCGCTTGAGCAGGGAGATGATGTGCCAGCCCACCAGCATGGACAGCAGGATGGCCAGCAGCGTGGTGGCCGCGCCCAGGGCCGTGTTGCGCACCCGGAGCGTGCCCAGCCGTCCCACCAGCACGCGCGCGTCGGACGCGTTCTCCGTGGCCAGCTGTCCCGCCAATTGGTCCACCTCCGCCGCCAGCGGGCGGATGCTCTCCACCAGGTGGCGCCGGGCGCGCTCCGCGTCGCGCTGCCGTGAGAACACCGCCGCCGCGCGCACCTGATCCGCCAGCCCCTGGCACGCGCCGTTGAAGCGCAGCCAGACCTCCTTCTCACCGGGCGGCAGGTGGCGCATGTACGCCTCCGAGGACTGGCGGATGCTGCCCAGGATGTCCTCCATCACCGCGTCGGCTTCCTTGCGCTCGGCGTCGCCGCTGGAGCGCACGTGCGCCTCGATGGCGGACTCCAGCGACATCACGTCCACGCGGATGCGGCCAATGAGGCTCGCGCGCTCCAGGGCCTCCAGCACCAGCGCGTCCACCTGATGCCCGGTGCGCACCTCCGTCCAGAGCATGAAGCCGGTGACGCCCGACAGGAGCATCACCACGAAGAAGAAACCCGCGCGGTATCCACGGATGGGGGTCCGCGAGTTCATCGCCACGGCCACGCTCCTTGGTTCATCAAGACAGGAATGAGAGGGCGTCCCGGACGGAAGACCCTCGCGGAACTCAGGGCACCGCCCCGTTAGCTTCGGTGGAGGAAGCGCCCGGCAGGGGCGGCTGGGTGCGCCGCCGCGCGCGCTCCAGCGCGGACTCGTACCACACGTCCGACAGCTCCTCGTGCAACGCCGCCAGCTCGCGCTGCCGCGCCAGCAGCTGCGCGTTGTGCTCCTCCAGCGTGTGGCGCTCCGCCTCCAGCCGCGCCAGCTCATCCGCCACGACCGCGCGCGCCTGCTCCGCCTCCGCGCGCGCCTGTTCCGCCTCCGCGCGCTCCTGCGCCAGCTCCTCCAGCGCGGACTCCAGGGCCGCCATCCTCGCCGCCAGGGCCTCGGTGCGCTCGCGCTCGGCCTGGTACTCGCGCTGCCAGCGCTCCGTCTCCGACACCTGGGCCTGGAGGCGTTCCGGCGGAATGGTCGCGGCGCATCCCACTCCGAGCCACGCCACACTCCATGCCACCAGCAGGTGCCGCATACGCCATCTCTCCCGACACCTGACCGCGCGACATGCACGACGAGGACGACCGGGCTTCATGCACCCCTTCATGTCCCGGCGCGTAGCGCTCGGAACGGAAGGTTGCCGTGCAGCTTGCAGAAGAGCGTGGTTGCCGTCAAAGCAACGTGTGCCTGCCTGGGGAGCTTGCACCCATTGTTGCAATCGCAACTGAGGAGATTCTCCCCATGGCGGATCCGCTCCCACCCGGAGAACCCCGCGAAGTTGCTTGAAACCGGCCCTGGCACGGCGAGTGCTCAAGGGACCTGGCATCAACCGATGCAATCCCGCGTCGGCGTGTCGTCCCCGGAGCCATCCATGAAGACCGTCATCGTCGCCGCCCTGTTCGCCGCCTCCGCCGCCTTTGCCAACCCCCCGG